>DATNBX010000250.1:0-24275 GCA_035571795.1 Ramlibacter sp. | reverse complement strand
CTGCGCCCGCGGCACCGCGGTGCACAGCGCCTCGCTGTGATGGATTCCGATCAGTTCGTCCTTGTCGCCGTGGATCAACATCAAAGGTCCCTGCAGGCGCATCGCATCCGCGACCGTGTGCAACGGATAGCGCAACACCTGACGCGGCACCCAGGGATACAGTTCGTCGGCCAACGCATGGCCGCTGCTGTACGGCGATACCAGCACGGTCAGGTCCGGCGCCCGGCCCGTCGCGCACAACTCGGCGGCAAGCCCCGCCGCCAGGCCGGTGCCCAGCGACTGGCCGGAGATCACGACCCGCTTGCCCTCGTACTGCGGCGCAAACCGGGCCCAGACGGCGCGCACGTCCGCGCGCAACTGCTCCTCGCTCGCGATGCATCCCGTGCTCTTGCCGTAGCCGCGGTAGTCGAACATCACGACGTCGAAATTCACCTGCCGGAACTCATCCAGGTCGATCAGGCAGTCGGTGAGGTTGCCTGAATTGCCGTGCATGAAGAACACCACACCGCGCGGATCGGGCAAGCGCAAGTGCGCCGCGGACAGACGCGCGCCGGGCACGTCGATCCACAGCTCGTGCACGTCCGGATCGGTCGTCAGCACGCAGTCGGGCGGCAGCGTCGTCGGCTCGAACAGCAGCCGCTCCTGCCGGAACCAGAGCCAGCCGAGCGCCGCCGTGTAGAGCGCTCCGGCGGCTGCAAGAACGCCCAGGGACATCAATGCGTAGGCCGCGTTGTTCAGGCGCTTCATTTCATTGCCTCCTGGTGTGCGGGTCACTTGGGACGTTCCGGTTGGGCATCGCTTACTCCTTTGCTGCTGGACGCGCCCTTGCGTGATTGGCATGATCCTGCGCCCGCCCATGCCTGAGCCGCGTAGGAACCCACTGGCGCGTCACGTAGGAACTGAGCCATATGTGACGTAGACCGTTAGTCGTCCGATTGCCCGCGATCGAGCTCGCCCCTGCATGAAAGCATTCAGTTCCGGCGTCGTCATCGAACGATCGAGGTACGTGATGCATGCCTTCCTCCCAAGTGCGCATCGGCCTGCCCCGGAGTCGATCCAGGACTTGATCCAGGGTGCGGGATGACAGTTCCCCCTGCCGCGCCACAATGCAAGCCTGCACATCCGACGGAGCAAGCAATGAGCCAGCCACTGGGCCCTTTTCCCGCATACCTGATCTCCAGCACGCCCACCGGCGTCAGCGCGGCCTTCACCACCTTGACCGAAGCCGACCTGGACCCGGGCGATGTCACGGTGCGGGTGCAATACGCCAGCATCAACTTCAAGGACGCGCTGGCGGCCACCGGCAAGGGCAAGATCATCCGCCGCTTTCCGTGCGTGAGCGGCATCGACGCGGCCGGTGTGGTCCAGGCGTCGAGCACGCCGCGGTTCAAGCCCGGCGACAGCGTGATCGTCCACAGCCACGGTTTCGGCGTCTCGCAGCATGGCGGCTACGCGGCCCGGGCGCGCGTGCCGGCCGACTGGGTGAACCATCTGCCGGCGGGCATGACCACCCTGGAAGCAGCCACCCTGGGGGTGGCCGGCTACACGGCGGCGCTGGCCATCGACCTGATGGAGTTGAACGGCCTCGCGCCGGACAAGGGCAAGGTGCTGGTGAACGGCGCGACCGGCGGCGTCGCCAGCGTGAGCATCGACCTGCTGGCGCAGCGCGGCTACCAGGTGGTGGCCGTGACGGGCAAGCCGGCGCAGGCGCAGTACCTGCGAACACTGGGCGCCAGCGAGGTGATCGCGAGCGCCGACCTGCCCGCCGGCACCAAGCCGCTGGAGCCGGCGCTGTGGCAAGGCGCCGTCGATTCCCTGGGCGGCGCGCCGCTCGGGGCCCTGACGCGCAGCGTGCAGAAGTACGGCGTAATCGCCAGCATCGGCAATGCGGCCGGTCTGGACTTCAGCACCAGCGTCATGCCCTTCATCCTGCGCGGCGTGCGCCTGCTGGGCGTCAACTCCGACAATGAACCGCAGGTCCGCGACCGGATCTGGCAGCGCCTCGGCGGCGACATGCGCCCCAAGCACCTGGCGCAGATCGCGCGCGTGATCCCCTGGGCGGAGCTGCCCGCCGCGATCGACGCGGTGTCCAACGGCAAGGCCCGCGGACGCACGGTGGTGGACGTCGGCACGTCCGGCGTCTGACCCGATAAGTCAAGGCTTTCCTACACGCGGCTGGGCGATTTTCCGCAGCCGCGGCTTGTTCTTTTTTTCTAGATTGCAGTCCTGGCGGCATGCGCCCGAAGTTTCGACTTGCGAGGGAAAATGCAGGGCGCGCCGGCCTCCCGATAGCCAGGAGTACATGCACATGACCAGCAAGCATGATCCGTTGCAGGACTCGCCCGAACCAACCGGCGGCTCCAGTGGGAATGCGCGCAGCGGCGAAGGCGCCGACTCCGCCCTTTCGGCGATGCTGAAAAAGCGGCGCGAAGGCGAGAGCGGCGAGAGCGAAACGCCCGATGGCGAGGGCGATCAGGCGGCCACGAGCGGTTGACGCGCGGCGAGTGGCGCCGGCGAGTTTGTAGGACAACATCCAATCTTGTTGAAACCGCCCCACAGGAAAGCTCGGCCACAACATAATCTCAGCCATTCAGCGAGCCGCTGAGTGCCAACAAGGAGAATCCCATGGTCATTGAAACGACAGAAGTCAAGCCAGCACGTTCCAGGCGCGGTTTTGCGGCAATGGACCGGCAGCGCCAACGCGAGATTGCCTCGATGGGCGGCAAGTCCGCTCATGCCAGCGGCCATGCGCATGAATTCACGCCGGAGGAAGCCCGCGCGGCCGGCAAGAAGCGCCATCGTCGCGCCGACGAGACCGCTGCTCCGAGCGCCTGATACGACCGGCTCATACCGCCGGGCTCGCAGCCCGGCGGATGGCCGGCTATCCCTGACGCGGTTCGAGGTAAAGCGCCTTGAGCCGTTCCCGTTGGGACTGGCGCAGCCCCAGCCCCTCGCGAAAGTAGGCCTCGAGGCTGCCGTAGTCGGCGTCCACTGCCTGGAACGCGGCTTCCAGGAATTCCGGCTGCACCCGCCAAAGCACAGACACCACCTCCGGCGCCAGTCCATGCCGTGACCCTGGCTGCGGCTTCAGGCGGTCGTTGGTCAGCAGATAGTCGCGCATCACATCGCCGACCGGCACCCCCAGGCTGCGCAGGATCAGCGCCGCCGCAAAGCCGGTGCGGTCTTTGCCCGAAGTGCAATGGAAGACCATCGGCTCGCTCGACTCCAGCAGGTGTGAAAACAGTTGGGCGAACCGCTGCGTGTTGCCGCGCACGAACCCTCGGTAGGTCTGCTGCATCAGCTCCACCACGTCCGCGGGCGCAAGCCGGTGGCCGGCGGCAATCAGGTCGGTGAGCTTTTGCACGATGGTGGGCTCGATGGGCAGCGAGTGCACGATGGCGTGCTCAAGCGCGCAAGGGGCGGTGGCGCGTTCTGCGACGCCGCGCAGGTCGCAGACCCGCAGCACACCCGAGGGCAGCACGGCGGAAAACTCTTCAGCGGTCAGCGCTCCCAGGTGATCGGAGCGAAAAAGCCGTCGGTGGCGAACGATCGAGCCGTCCGCCGTTGCGTAGCCGCCGAGATCGCGAAAATTCGGCGCATTCCTGAGATTGATCATCGGTTCGATGGCGGCCCGTCTTTTCAAAGCTCGCTGTACTTCCTGCTGCTGCCGCGCGCCAGTGCCACGGGGTACTTCGAGGCGTTCAATTCCAGTTTTTGCTGCGCGGCGGCAACCAGGTCGATCTGGAGCTTGTCCGCGATTTGCAGCAGGTACAGGAACACATCCGCGAGCTCGCGGCCGACGGCGCTGCGTTGGTCCGGCGCCAGATTGCGGCTCTGATCTTCCGTCAGCCATTGGAAATGCTCGAGCAATTCCGCGGCTTCGACCGAAAGCGCGGCCGCCAGGTTCTTGGGCGAATGGAATTGATCCCAGTCCCTGTCCGCGGCAAAGCGCCTCAAGGCCGCGGTCAGGGATTCAAGCGCTGGGTCCATTGGGTACTCCGGGTCGGTCTATCAGCTAGCGCCATTGTGCTTGCCCACCGCTACCGCCAGGCGGCGCGGGCGCGGTCACGCACCTGCAGCACCGCGGCGGCGGGCTTGGCGTCATGCGCTGCATCCTCACCGGCAGCTGACGGCCACGTGATGCAATCGAACTTTTCGGCCATGGCTGCGCTGATGAAACGGGTCCGGCCCGCATAAATGTGCCGGTCGCCGCCGCCCGCCTGCTGCGTGACATAGAAGCGCTGCGGCACGATCAGGTGCAGGCGATCCTTGGCCCTTGTCATGGCCACATAGAGCAGGCGCCGCTCTTCCTCCAGCTCGTCCTGTGTCCCGGTCGCCATGTCGCTCGGGATGCAGCCATCCACTACGTTGAGCACGTGCACGGCCCGCCACTCCTGGCCTTTGGCGCTGTGGATGGTGGACATGATCAGGTAGTCCTCGTCCAGGTGCGGCACGCCGGCCTGGTCGCTGGTGGCCTGCGGTGGATCGAGCGTCAGCTCGGTGAGGAAGCGCTCGCGGCTCGCGTAGCCGGCGGCCAGCCGCACCAGTTGATCGACGTCGAGCTTGCGCACGTGGGCGTCGTCGTGAATCCGCTCGAGCTGGGGCAGGTACCAGGCCTTGGCCAGTTCCAGGTCGGCCGGCCACGCGACATCCGGGTCGCGCAATCGCGCATACAAGGCGGCAAACTGCGACCACTCCTGCCTGGCCTGCACCGGCGCCTCGAACTCCTGCAACGCACGGGCCGGGTCGGCGGCCTCGCCCATGGCGTCGAGCAGCCGGCTGGCGCTGGCCTGCCCGATACCCGGGATGAGCTGGGCCACGCGGACGCCAGCCAGCCGCCCGCGCGGGTTCTGGGCGAACCGCAGCACCGCCAGCAGGTCCTTCACGTGCGCGGCCTCCAGAAACTTCAGCCCGCCGAATTTCACGAACGGGATGTTGCGGCGGGCCAGTTCCAGCTCGAGCGCCGCGCTATGCGTGCTGGCCCGGAAAAGCACGGCTTGGCTCTTCAGCGGGGTGCCGGCTTCGCGCTGGCGCAGCACCTCGTCGGCCACCCAGCGTGCCTGGTTCGCTTCGTCGGGCACCAGCAGCAGTTGCGCCCGCTGGCTCGAAGGCCGGTCGGTCCACAGGTTCTTCGCGTGGCGCTCGCGCGCCTCGCCGATCACGGCATTGCTGGCGTCGAGGATCGGTTGGGTGCTGCGGTAGTTCCGCTCCAGCGTCACGATGCGCGCGGCCTGCGTGAACTGGTGCGGGAAGTCCAGGATGTTGCGCACCGTCGCGCCGCGGAACGAGTAGATGCTTTGCGCGTCGTCGCCCACCACGGTCACGCCCTGGCCCGTCGGTTTCATCGCAAGCACAATCGCGGACTGGAGGCGGTTGGTGTCCTGGTATTCGTCCACCAGCAAATGGTCGAACCGGCCGCCCACTTCTTGCGCGAGGCCGGCATCGCCCATCATCTCGGCCCAGAACGCCAGCAGGTCGTCGTAGTCCAGCACATTCTGCTGCTGCTTGGCTTCGACGTAGGTGCCGAAGAGTTTCTTGAGTTCGCTCTCCCATTGGCTGCACCATGGGTAGGTGGCCTGCAGCACCTGGTCCAGCGGCTGGCAGGTGTTGAGCACGCGCGAATAGATGCCGACGCACGTTCCCTTGAGCGGAAAGCGGTTCCTGGTTTCCGCCAGGCCGATCTCGTGCCGCACCATGCCCATCAGGTCTTCGGCATCGCCGCGGTCGTGGATGGTGAAGGACTCTTGCAGGCCGATGCGGCCGGCGTATTCGCGCAAGAGCCGTGCGCCGATGCTGTGGAAGGTGCCGGACCACGGCAGGCTGGGCAGGGTTTGCGCTGCCAGGCCGAGCGCGTGGCGCAGCACGCCGGCGACCCGCCGCTCCATCTCCTGCGCCGCGCGCCGGCTGAAGGTCAGCAGCATCATGCGCTGCGGATCGGCGCCGTGGCGAATCAGGTTGGCCACCCGGTGCGCCAGCGTGCTGGTCTTGCCGGAACCGGCGCCCGCGATGACCAGCAAGGGGCGCGTGTCGGCGGCACATTTGCCCGTGCCGTGTTGCACCGCCGCCAACTGCTCGGCGTTTAGAGAGTTCAAAGGGTCCGGTCCCGGCCGCGGCAGTGTTGTGCCATCTGGCAATTGCATTACAGTATTGACTCATCAATAGTAGTGGAAATCCCCTCGTGGTGGCAGTGCTGGAGCGTGCCAGGTGGCATTGATCACATCGTGGCTCAGGCCGCGCAACATCTACCAGGCCCTGGGCTGGCTGCTGGCGTGCGTAATGGTGCCGCTGTTGCTCGGCGCAATGGCCTTGCTGGTGGTCGAGTGGCGCCAGGAGCGCCAGCTGGCGGAAAAACAACTTTCCACGCTGGCGCAGACACTGGTTCAGGCCGTTGACGGCGAACTCAACTATGCGCGCGTCCAGCTCGAAGTAATCGCCGCGTCCCCGGTCATCGACGCGCAGGATTGGCAGCAGCTGCACCGATTCGCCCAGGAAGTGGCAAACCGGCGGCCAGGCACCGTGATTGCCTTGCTGGGCCCGGACGGCCAGGGGCTGCTCAATACGGCGGTGCCTTGGGGGCAGCCGAGGCCGAACCTGTGGAAACTGGGCGAAGAACACCGCGAAGTGCTGTGGGAAGGCCGCTCGCTTCCACTGAGTTCGCAGGCGCTCACCAAGCAGGTATTCGAGCGCGGCCAGGTCGTCTACAGCGACTTGTACTACGGCCTCAGTACCCAGCGGCCGACGCTGTCGCTTTCGGTGCCGGTGGTGCGGCAGGGCAAGGTGCGATACGCGCTGACGCTCGCATTTGCCCCGGCGGTGCTGGAGAAGGTGATCCGCTCCGCCGTCAACGCGCCGGGCCAGCGGGTCGCGCTGGTCGACCGCCGCGGCATCGTGGTGGCCACCAATGCCGCCGCCGTGTCCCGGGTTGGCGAGCGGGCCCTGACGATTCCGATCGCGCCGGGCGCCTCGGCAGGACACTACGAGATCGTCGGGCTCGACGGGGTCCGGCTGCGGGGCGCCTATGCGGTGTCCGCCATCAATGGCTTCGTGATGCGGACCTCGCTGGAGCAGCCCTTCTCGACCGTAATGGGCACTTCAGCGGCCTGGGTAGCGCTGCTGGTCGCGGCGTTGCTGGCCAGCGTCTTGCTGGCCAGCATGCTCGGGCGCCGCATGGCCCATCCGCTGCGTGAGCTCGCGCAGCGCACCCACGCCGGCCATCCGCCCCCGCCCGGCCCGCCCAGCGGCATCGCCGAAATCGACGCACTGGCCCAGGCCTTGCGCAACGGCGCCGAAGCAGAGCGGCAGCGGCAGGAGGAGCATCTGCTGCGCGTCATGGCGCAGCAGAAGGAGGCACTGGTAGAACAAAGCGAGGCCAGGCTCAAGCGCGTGCTCGATCAATTGTTCGTGTTCGTCGCGGTGCTGGACCTGGATGGCCGGCTGCTGGAGTGCAACGCCAGTCCGCTCCAACGCGCCGGGGTCGCCTTGAGCAACGTGGTCGGCACGCCCTTGTGGCGCTGCCACTGGTGGAGCTACGACGATGAGGTGGCGCAACAGGTGCAGCGGGGCGTCCAGCGCGCCGCCCAGGGAGACACGGTGCGCTTCGACGCGCGGGCCCAATTCGCGGGCGGCGAACTGCTGACCGTCGATGTGCAGCTGGCGCCACTGCGGGACGACACGGGCCGCGTCACGAACGTGATCGCCAGCGGGGTCGAAGTCGAGGACCGGGTGGCGGCATTGCGCGAGCTGGAAATGAGCGAGGCCCGGGCGGTCGAGTCGGCGCGGCGCTTCGACGCGGAGCATCGAATGCTGGAGGCGACGCTGGAGGCCGCGCCGGTTGGCATCGCCGTCGCCGACCCGAACTGCCAGCTGCTGCAGATCAACCATGCCGGTGCCGAGCTGCTGGGCATCGCCAGCGCGGCCAACCGCGGGCTGGCCGGCCAGTCCGTGCGCGGCTGGCAGCACCGGCCGGACACGCACGAGGCCGTGCCGCTGCTGCCGGACCAATGGCCGCTGCAACGGGCCATGGCCCAGCGGCGCGCCGTGACGAACATCATCGACATCGCGCCGGTCGACGGCGCGGTACGGCGCCGGACTGTCCTGATGTCGGCTGCTCCGGTGCTCGACGCCGCGGGCGAGGTCATCGCCGGCGTGGTGGTGCAGGTGGACATCACCAAACGCGTGCAGGCGGAGGCCGCGCTGCGCCGGGCCGACCGGCAGAAAGACGAATTCCTGGCCACCCTGGCACATGAATTGCGAAACCCGCTCGCGCCGATCCGCACCGCCGCCGAATTGATCCGGCTGCGCGATCCGGCCGATGCCACGGTACAGCGCGCACGGGCCATCATCGAGCGCCAGGTGCTGCACCTGTCGCGGCTGGTGGACGACCTGCTGGATGTGTCGCGCATCACCTTGGGAAACATCCAGCTGCGCCAGGAGACGGTGGACATCGGTACGGTGGCGCTGAGTGCGGCCGAGTCGGTGCGGCCCAGCCTGGCGGCCGCCGGCCTGACGCTGCAGCAACAGATCGCCCAGCCCTCGGCACTGGTGCGTGGCGACGCCACCCGGCTGATCCAGTGCATCCTGAACCTGCTGAACAACGCGGTGAAGTTCACACCGCGCGGCGGCCGCATCGCGCTGAAAGTGGAGCAGCAGGGGCCGATGGCCGTGATCGAGGTGAGCGACGACGGCATCGGCATCGCGACCGGCAACCTGGAACGGATCTTCGAACTGTTCGTGCAGGAACAGCCCAGCGGATTCGGCAACACCGGCCTGGGCATCGGGCTGGCGCTGACCCGCCGGCTGGTCGAGCTGCATGGCGGGACCGTGCGGGCCGCCAGCGCAGGGCCCGGGCACGGCAGCACCTTCCGCATCGAGCTGCCTTCAGCGGGCGCCGCTGCCGCCGGCACCCGGCCGGATACGGCTGCCCGTCCGGCCGGCGGCGCCGGCACCCGGGTGCTGGTGGTGGACGACAACCGCGACGCCGCCGAGACACTGGCCGAAATGCTGGCACTGGGCGGCTTCAGCTGCGCAGTCGAATGCAGCGGCGAGGGCGCAGTGCAGGCCGTCCAGCGGGACGGGGCTGAGGCGGTGCTGTTGGATATCGGCCTGCCCGATATCGACGGTTATGAAGTCTGCCGGCGCATCCGGTCTGCGGCAATTTCCAGGCAGCCGGTGGTGATCGCGCTGACCGGTTGGGGCCAGGACCAGGACCGCGACCGCGCCACCACCGCCGGATTCAACGGGCACCTGACAAAACCGGCCGAGCCCGACCGGATCATCGCGCTGCTGAAAGAGCTGCTGGCTGCACGCCGCGGCGGCGCGGCGCCGTGACGAAAAGAGCGGACTTATATTCGTCCGGTGGGCAACATTCTCATCGGCAGTGCCTCCTGGACCGACAAGACGCTGGTCGAGTGCGGGCGGTTCTATCCCGCCCAGGCGCGCAGCGCCGAGGCGCGGCTGCGCTATTACGCGACGCAATTTCCGATCGTCGAAGTGGACTCCAGCTACTACGGCATGCCGGCGCCCGCCAGCGCGCAGCTGTGGGCCGAGCGCACACCCGTGGGCTTCGTCTTCAACGTCAAGGCATTCCGTCTCTTTACCGGGCACCAGACCTCCCCCATCGTGCTGCACAAGGACATCCAGCAGGCGCTGGGACCCGATGCGCCCAGGACGCTGTACTACAGGGAAGTGCCCGAGGAGATCCTGGGCGAGCTGTGGCGCCGCTTCAGCGAAGCGCTGGAGCCGCTGCGCCAGGCCGGCAAGCTGGGCGCGGTGCACTTCCAGTTCGCGCCGTGGCTGCTGCGAAACCGTGCCGGCATGGCGCATGTGCGCGAGTGCGTGCAGCGCATGGAAGGCCATCTGTTGTCGGTGGAGTTTCGCAACAAGAGCTGGTTCGACGGTGACAACCTCGGCAAGACCGTGGCCTTCGAGCGCGAGCTGGGCGTGGTGCACACGATCGTCGACGGGCCGCAGGGCTTTGCCAACAGCGTGCCTTGCGTTTGGGAAGCGACGAATCCGGCGCTGGCGCTGGTGCGGCTGCACGGGCGCAATAAGGAAACCTGGAACATCAAGGCGTCCGCCTCGTCCAGCCGGTTCAATTACTGGTATTCGCAGGGCGAGCTGGCGGCGCTGGTGCCGCCGATCCGCCGCGTCGCGGATCTCGCCGGTGCCGTGCATGTGCTGTTCAACACCAACTACGAAGACCAGGGCCAGGTCAACGCGCGCCTGCTGACCGGCCTTTTGGCCTAAAGCGTAAGTAAAGGATGCGCAGCAGCCGGCATCCAAGCTCGCTCAGGCTAGACTGGTCGCCATCTTGTTGAAATCCGGAGCTCGCATGAAGTTCGCCCCTTACCGGCTCGTTGCCTTGGCGCTGGTGCTGTTCGCCGGCACGGCCGGCGCTCAACTGAAGCCGCCGCGCAACGCGCCTGCACCCGCGGTACCGGGCGCGCCGGCCACGCCAGCCCCGGCCGCTGCCGCTGTCGACAACACCGAGAAGGAGGCAGCCGGCAAGCTGGCCGCCGCGGGTTGGCTCGTGTTGCTGGACCGCGGTGACTGGGGCCGGGCCTGGGAGACGTCCAGCAGCGTGTTTCGCAAAACGGTGCCGCTGCCCAGCTGGATGGATGCCATCCCGAAGGTACGCGAACCATTCGGCGCGCTGATCGAGCGCACGCCGGCGGAATCGGTCTACAAGACGACGCTGCAAGGCCAGCCAAACGGCGAGTACGTCACGTCGATCTTCCTCTCCAAGTTCGACAAGCGCGAGCTGCAGGAAGTGGTGACCACCGTGCGGGACACCGACGGCAAGTGGCGCGTCACCGGATATTCGCCGCGGTAGTGTCCTAGCGGGAAACGCCCAGCTGCGCGGCGCCGCCGAACTGCATGCCGCCGGCCGTGGGCGCGGCGCCCATCGACCGCGTCGCCACGCTCGCGCGCGAGACGAACTGGTTCGCCGAACGCGGAGAACCCGCCACGCCCCTGGCCAGCTTCACGTCGGCCGGCGCGATCCGTTCCGCCGTCGCGAGGTGATAGCGCAGCGTCGGCAACGTGCGGTCGACCCACCCCTTGAGCCGCGGCTCGCGGGTGACAAGGCTGGCCTTCTCGTAGGCCTGGACGTCCTCCTCCTGGTTCTTCAGCGCAACTTCCTTCAGGAACTCGCGGTCGAACTTCGAGCCATGCAGCTTGGCGAGCCGATTGAGGACCTTGCGCTGGTCATTGGGCAGCATGGGCGCGGCCATGCCCCGCCCGTGCAACATGTGCAGCAGTTCGTTGCCGGCAGACGCGTGGTGGTTGATCAGCGTGGCCGCGAACGAGCGCACCCCTGGGTCATTCGACTTGCCCAGCGCCATGCGCGCGGCCTCGGCCTCGAACCGGCTGCTGGCCGCCGCCTCCTTGAGGAAGCGGCGCTCCTCACGTTGCTCGGCCGTCATGCGCCTTGAATGGGCCGCGGCAGCCGGCGCGAACAGAGCAGGCCGGGCGGCCGGTTTCGGTTTGACCTGCTCAGTCGCGATTCCGAGTGCACGCACCGGCCCCGGCGTTGCCGGGGTATTGCCGTAAGCGGTTGCGCTTTCCGCGCGTACCGCACCGGCCAGCATGAAGGCGGACGCGCCAGCCACTATGCAAAAGCTCGTGCATTTCATGACAGATCCCCGCAGGCTGGACCTGCTCGAACTGCCGGCAGGCCTGGATCCATGCTGAGCAGTTACCCGCATCTGGCGTGTCGGACACCGCCTCGTGCGAGCGTAGGACAGATCGCCGGGGCCATCAACGGCCGGTTGGATTCCCACTGTCCCTGTCGCCGGACAGCCCGCTGCTCAAGGGTTGCGCTGCGCCCCTGTTACCCATCTTGCTGGCCTCGGCGGCGGGCATCTTCTGTGCCATCGCCAGATGCTCGCGCAGGGTCGGCAGCGTCTTGTCGACCCAGGCCCTGAGATCGGCGTCCTTGGCCTTCGCGCTCTCCTGCTCGAACTTCCTGATGTCTTCTTCGTGGTTCTTGATGCCCACTTCGCGCAGGAAACGGTGATCGAATTCGCTGCCGGTGAGCTTGGCCATCTTTTCGATGTCCTTGCGCTTGCCGTGCGGCGGCGCGGCCGGCAGCTCCACCTTCTTGCTGTTGGCCAGTCGCACCAGTTCGTCGTTGGCCTTGCTGTGATCCCTGGCCAGCGTGGTGGCCAATTCCCTGACGTCCGGGCTGCTTGCCTTGGACTCAGCCAATCTTGCGATTTCCACTTCGAACATCCCGCTCTCGGCCGCTTGCTGGATGAACTTGCGGTCGGCTCGCGCCAGCTTGTCGTCCTTCGTGGACTCGGCTGCCGCAACGCCGAACGACAGGCCCAGCGCCATGAGCAATGGAAGTAAACGCATAGCGGTCGTGCTCATTTGATGCTCCCTGGCCGCGCGCAGGACAAGTCGCACTAACCTGGGATGTCTTGCTTCGGTTCGCTGTCCGGCATCGTTCCGGCGTCGGCGCGAGCGCGATCGCGCAGCGTCTTGATCATGTCGTGATTGCGTTGGGCGCCTTCGAACTGGCGCTGCACCAGCGCATGGATATCGTGCGGAAGGTTCTGCTTGAGCGCCTTGCGATAGCGCGCCAGGGCCGCGTCTTCGCCGCGCTCGCATTCGTTCAGCAGGGTTTCGTCGCTGGCGCCGCCGAACAAGCCGCGGACGTGCACCCAGACGCGGTGCACCGCGCCGGTCACGGTGCCGCCCTCGTCCACCGTGCCGCCGAGCCGCAGGATCTGCTCCTGCAATTCGCCGGCGGCCTGTTGGCAGGTGTCGGCGCGGCGCCCGAGCAGCGCACTCAGGCTCGGCGTGCGGCTATGCTCGGCCGCCTCCTTGAAGCCCAGTTCGCCGTCGCGCGCATTTTGCAGCAGGTCGTTGAGCGTCTCGATTGACTGCTCGCGGCTGGCGCTGCCGTCGGTCACGTAGGAGCGTGCATTCTCGGCGCGCTGCCAGCCGGCCCGCGTCGGATGGCGCGCCTCGTCCCACGAAAGCGCGGAGACGCCCTTGCGCACTTCCCAGTCGTTCGCCATCACGCGATCGGCGGCATCGAATTCGCCGCCATACGTGCAGTAACTGACCCAACCGAGTTCGTAGGCGGGACTGTAATCCTCGAACCGGCGTTCGCTTTCGTAGTACGGCTCGCGCGAATAGCTCTCACGCCAGTAGTCCGCCTCGCTGCCGGGATAGGCGGCCGACGGATGATCGCCCGGCCTCAGGGCCGCGGGCTGGGCGCCCGGGTCGGTCGCAGGCGTACCTTGACCGCCGATGGGGTCGTGAGTCAGGTCTCTGTCTTCAGCCATGGCTTGCTCCTTGCACAGTTTCCCTCATGCCATGTTCCGCACCGAGCCCCGCATGAACGTCGGCGCAGGGCGCGCCGCCATGTAGGACGGATGCGGCTGAGCCGTGCCTGTCAGCCGTGTGAGTGAGCCAGGCTGCCGACCAGACTGACCAGTCCGATGCCCACCAGCAGCCACGCGATCTGGGCGGCAGTGCTGCGCGCGGACAAGCGCTTTTGCAGCTGTGGAATCAGGTCGGCCAGCGCTACATAGATGAAGCTGCTGCCGGCCACGGTCAGGAAATAGGGCAAGTAGTCGTGCAGCCGGTCGACCAGCCACCAGCCGGTCAGGCCGCCCAGAGCGGTGACGGAGCCCGCGAGCGAAACCTTGATCAGCGCAGCGCGCCGGTTGGCACTGGTGAGGCGCAGCACGGCGAGGTCGCCGATGTGGTGCGGCACCTCGTGCGCAAGCACAGCCAGGGCCGCGATCAGGCCGAGGCGCATATCGGCGACGAACGCCGAGGCGATCAGGATGCCGTCGCCGAAACAATGGACGCTGTCGCCGGTGAGCACGGCCCAGCCGCCCGCGCGAAGCGGCGGCTGATGGTCCGCCGGGTCCGCGTCATGCTCGTGCTCGTGCTCATGGTGATGCTCGTGGCCGTGATGCCACAGCTCGGCCTTGTCGAGCAGAAAAAAGAAGACCAGCCCGATCAGCAGGGTGGAAAAGAGTTCCTTGGCCCCGGCCTGGCTTTCGAAAGCTTCCGGTAAAAGGTGCATGAAGGCCGTGGCCAACAGCGCGCCGGCCGCCAGGCTGAGCAGATGCGGCGGGCCGGCGTGTGCCGCCTGTTCGGGTCCACCGCCCAGCATGCCCAGGCGCATCAGGCCTGCGGCCAGCCACACGCTGCCGATGCCCGCGCCCGAGGTCGCGATCAGAATTGTCAGCAAGTTCATGGCGAAGGGTCCGGCGGCGCGTTCGCGGCCTCACCCTCTTCCCTCTCGATAGTGCCGGCGAAGGCCGGTTCTGCCTTTATCTTAGCAACCGTGTCAAAGCACACGCCGCGCCGCCTGCTGCGGCGAAATTCCCGCGCGCCGGAAACAGGTTGTTAGTTCGGCTTGTTCAGACTGTGCTTGCTCGCGTAGGCGTACAGGTCCAACCGGTTGGACAGGCCCAGCTTGCTGTAGATCGAGGTGAGGTGGTTGCGCAAGGTGTGTTCGCTGATGCACAGGCGTCCGGCAATCACCTTGCCGGGCGCCGCGGCGTCGCTCGCCACCGCGATGATGGTCTGGCGCTCGCGCAACGTGAGTGTGGAGATCTTCGATTTGTCCGGATCGTTTTTCTCCGCGACCTTCTGCCGTGCCATCTCCATGAAGATGCGGCTGGTGGCGCCCCGGTCGATCCAGAGTTCGCCCTCGTGCACTTTCTCGATGGCCTTGAGCAGCGTGGCGGGCGGCTCGCGTTTCTTGACCACACCGCGCACGCCCGCGAGCACGGCCCGGTCGAGCATGGCCAGGTCCGGCGAACCTGTCAGCACGAGAATCTTGGCGCGCGTGCGGGCCTGCAGCTCGCCCAGGGCTCCGGAAGGTTCGTCGCCATCCAGATCGAGCACCACCACATCGGGGGCATTGCGCTCCAGTATCGGAAAGCTCTCGGCCGCCGTCGCCGCCATACCCATCACCTCCAGCCGCGGATGGGCCGATTGCACCAGGCGTTCCAGGCCCCAGCACACCATGGGCTGGGCCACGAGGTGGACCTGGATGGGACGCGCTTGGCTTGTGAACATATATCGAAGCTCAGGGGTTCATATAACCAGACGTTCGATCCTAATGAGCTGCACTGGACTGTGCCGAAAGTCTCGAGAAAATTTTCAAATTTTTGCAGTCACCGTGGAATAATCCGCCGCGCTTTCAGAAACTTGCTCAGGCTTGCACTACGTTCCAGCACGGCCGAGCTTGGCGTTTGCAGCACGGCTGAGCTTGGCGAACCTCCCGGTACTTTCGTCCCGCCCTGTCCTGCTCAACCCATGACGGCTGACCTAGAAAAAAGGCCGGGAGCACCCACAGACAGAGTCGAACCGTCAAACCAGACTGATGGCATGTTGAAGTTCAAGGAGCAGCGTAAGGAGCCTCGCGAGCGCCTGGCGCTGCCGCTGCGAATACGCGACGGCAGACATGCGGTCACGCGCAACATCAGCTCCAGCGGGTTGTTTTTTGAAATGGCGGGCGAGCACGACTTGTTTGGCCTGCTCGATTTCGAGATGCAGCTGCCGGAACACATGAAGTTCAGCGCGGTGGGCGAGATCGTGCGCGTCGAGTATCGGTTCGGCACGACCGGCGTGGCCGTGAAGCTGCTCTCGCCACGGCTCGAGCCACTGGACTGAAGCCCCTTTTGCGCAATGCTTCCGGGGCACGTGCGCCGGCTCCGGCAGCGATTTCGCGCACCCGATGACCCGTTGTTCGAAGCCCTTGCAGTCAATTCTGTCGGGAGGCTTGTCCTAGTCAAATCGGGACTCAATGACCATTGTGCGGCTCTGTCGCCACGTCCATATTTGCGTCAACGCAACTCGCGTTGAACGCAAAAGAACGAGCCCGCTACATGAGAGACGCTGCTGCCTCGCTACTCGATCTGCCTGCCATGCTGGCGGCCAACCCTCGCATCGGCGTGCTGATCGCGCTGCTGGTTGCCGCCGCCGTCATTGACTATCGAAGCTACCGCATTCCGAACTGGCTGACCGCCGGCGGAATGCTCCTTGGCCTGGCCTGCGCCGCCCTGCTGCCTTCGCCCGATCACGCCGGTTTCTTGTGGGCCTTTGGCGGGCTGGCCGTCGGGTTTGCAGTCTTGCTGCCGCTGTACGTGTTGAGAATCCTGGGCGCTGGCGACGTCAAGCTGATGGCGATGGCCGGCGCGTTCCTGGGCGCCATCGGCACCCTGTACGCCATCCTTTTCACGTTCACCGCGGCCGGTGTCCTCGCCGTCGCATTGGCCCTGTCGCATGGAGCCCTGATGCGCATGCTGGGCAACGTGAAGAACTTCGTGCAATTCATGACCTTCTCGGTCATGGGCGGCGTTCGCCGAGCCGCTCCGATCGAGGCCGAGGCATCCATCGGAAGGATGCCGTACGGCATCAGCGTCGCCACGGGAACCATGGCTTACCTGGTGGCCGCGCAATTGGGTTTCGCGTAACACATCTCAAGGAGAACCGTATGAAAAACATCAAGGCGATCGCCCTGCTGGTCCTCGCGGTCATCACAGGCTTGGCGGCCGCCGTCTATGCGGCTTCCTGGGTCGCCCAGCGTGGAAACATCGCGTCGACCAAGGTCGTGGTTGCAGCTGTCGATATCGAACTTGGCAACAGGATCAACCCCCAGATGCTCACGACTGCGGAGTGGCCGAGCGAGTCGGTGCCGCCTGGGACGTTCAAGGACGCGAAGGATCTGCAAGATCGGGTGGTGAGAACGAGCGTGTTGCGCGGCGAAGCCGTCGTCGAACGCAAGTTGTCGCCGGCCGGAACCACGGGCGGGCTCTCGGCTGTCATCGCTGAAGGCAAGCGGGCGATGACAGTGCGGGTCAACGACGTGATCGGCGTTGCCGGATTCGCCTTGCCGGGGAACTACGTGGACGTGATGGTGAACGCGCAGCAAGAGCACGGCAAGGGGGAAATGGGCACGCAGGTGAGCATGACCGTGCTCGAGCAGGTGCTGGTACTTGCAGTCGCCCAGGAAGCGAGCCGCGACGACACCAAGCCCAAGGTCGTCAGCGCGGTCACGCTGGAGCTGTCCCCCGCAGATGCTGAAAAGCTCGATCTCGCCCGCAGCGTTGGCACGCTCTCACTGGTTCTCCGAAACCAGCTTGACAAGAAGACAGTCTCCACGGCCGGAGTGACCAAGAACCAGTTGTTGAAGTTCACGCCTCCGCCAGCCGCGCCTGCGGCGGCGCAACCGATACAGGTTTCTGCGCGTCCGGTCGTGGCGCCGAAGCGCGCGACGATGGTCATGTCAGGACCGCCGGCGATGTGCGTCGAGGTGATCCGTAGCGGGACACGCGCACTCGACTGCTTCTGATCCCACTGCGCGCCCCGCTCCGAGAACAACAACTTCGGGAGAAATATTGATGAACACTCGCCGCTACTCTGCCGCCATTTTGATGGCGACGTCCCTGGCCGTGCCGGCCTACGCGCAAACGGCCACTACCCGGAACGCGGCCGCAAAACCAGCGGCTGCGGCCGCTCCCGTTCTGCGCCCGTGCAGTTCGGTGGTAGTCGATCCTCCGACTGTCTTGACCTTAGGCAAATCGAGGGTGGTCCGCCTGGACTTCCCGGTTGCGCGGGTAATAGTCGGTGGCGAGGGAATGAGCCGTGCCGGCCGCCCCGCCACGCCGGCCCCGGGAACACCGCCGGGTGCTCCGCCGCGGGTATCCGCAGCCGCTGCCTCGGATGGTGTCGCCGACACTGAGGTCACGTTGCTCAGTCCGACCGAGCTGTTCTTTCTTGGCAAGAAGACCGGTTCGATGAATGTAGTGCTCCAAAGCAGCGACGGCCGCTGCGTCGTCAAGGATATCGTCGTCACCGTCGACCCGGAAACCCTGCAGGTCAAGCTGTCCGAGCTGATGCCGGAAGAGACTGGAATCAAGGTAAGGGGCGCCGACACCTCCCTGGTGCTCACCGGCACCGTCAGTGACGCCGTGAAGCTCGACCAGGCCCTGAGCCTGGCCATCTCGTATGGGGATGCGAAGAAGGTCGTCAATCTCCTGCGGATCACAACGCCGCAGCAAGTGATGCTGGAGGTGAAGATCGCGGAAGTCAGCAAGACTTTGCTCGACAAGTTGGGTTCCAGCGCCAATCTGACGCGCAACGCCAGCAGCGGCCTCAATACGTTTTCCCTGATTTCCAACTTCCTGAGCGGCGGTGGCGGGCTGGTCCAGGCGCTGCGGATCGGCCGGGGCGCTCTCAGTATCGACGGCCAGAGGGACGATGGGCTGGTGCGAGTTCTTGCCGAGCCCAATATCGTCGCGATCAGCGGTCAGTCGGCTAGTTTCCTTTCCGGCGGAAAGATCTTCATTCCGGTCTCGCAGGAGTTCGGCAGCACCGGGATCCCCAGAATTACCCTGGAGGAAAAAGAATTTGGCGTCGGCCTGAAATTCACCCCCACGGTCCTGGACGGCGGCCGCGTCAACCTGAAACTGGTCTCGGAGGTTTCCGAACTGACGCAAACCGGATCGCCATTCACCACGATCGGCGGAGTCACCGCCATTCTCCCGTCCATGTCGACGCGGCGAATCGACACCACGGTGCAGCTCGGCGACGGCCAGAGTTTCGTGATCGCGGGCCTGATCAAGAACAACGTGACCGAGGCGCTGAAGAAATTCCCCGGGTTGGGAGAAGTACCCGTGATGGGGGCGCTTTTCCGCTCGACCGAGTTCCAGACCGACCAGACCGAACTGATGTTCGTGGTGACCCCCCGCCTGGTCAAGCCCTTGACCACCGCGGTGACGCTGCCAACGGACAACCACATCGTGCCATCTCGCGGCGACGTCATGTTCATGGGGTCCGCTGAGCGCGGGGGACCGCCACCGGTCCGCTCATCGGCCGTTGAAGCTGTGCCCAATGCAGCGCTGGAAACAACACCTGCACCCGCCGTCGAAGCCGCCCCGTTGGCGTCTGCCGCACCAATGCCGGCGCCTGCGACCGGCGCCGCACCGGTGGCTTCGACGGCAGCAGTCCGCACATCCACAGTCCAGGCCGAGTCGATCGGGTCCACCCCGTCAGACACGACCGGCTACTGAAACCAGACCTTACGGAGAACATCATGCGCACGTTACTGGCTCCCGCGCTGCTGGCCCTGCTCGCCGGCTGCGCAGTCTCTTCCACGCCGAATTACGACCCGCACTTCGGAGAGGCGGTGCGCGAGGCACGCCAGAGGATGACCCTCAACCCCAATGCGGGCAGCAATCCGGAATCCATCAACGGCATGGACGGCCGCGCCTCCCGCGAAGCGATGGTGCGGTACCAGGATTCTTTCAAGGCGCCACCGCCGGTGGTCAACGTCATCAACATCGGAGGCGCCCTCGGCGGCTCCGGCCAATAGGAAAGGAGGGCGTACGCATGACTTAACCAACACCGTCCTGCAACCTCTTCCCCGAAGAATTTTCTTCAGTCATTTGAAAGGTCAATCATGGAAAAACTCTTGAGCCTGGTCCGTTCCTTCGCCATTGAAGAAGATGGTGCGCAAATCATTGAATACGCCTTGATCGTCGCCGTCGTCTCTCTCGGCCTGATCCTCCTGATCATGGGCGCCACCGGAATCAACTTCGGCGCGTGGATCACCAAAGTCAACCTTTGCCTGACCACCGGAACTTGCTGATCCGGTTCCATCTGAATGGGCCGGTCCACTCGGCCCGGCCCATTCAGCCCGCCGGACCGCCAATCAACAGGAGGCCCTTCATGCGCGCAGCTGCCGGATGTCATCGCCAACGGGGCGCGATCATCATCACCGTCGCCCTGCTGACGCTTTTCCTGCTGGGCTTCATGGGTTTCGCGCTGGATTTCGGACGATTGTTTGTCGTCAAGTCAGAGCTGCAGACCGCCATGGACAGTTGCGCACTCGCCGCGGCCCAGGAGCTGGACCTGCAGGCTGCAATAGGCGGCGGCCCTTCGGCGATCGACCGCGCCATCAGTGCCGGCAAGACCGCCGGCAACCTCAATGCGGTCAATTTCCAGTCAGCGAGCTGGAGCGGGAAGGGTCAGATCTCGAACGCCGAGATCATCTTCCGGGATCAGGCCTACGCAACCACCACGGACCCGACCAAGGCACAGTACGCACAATGCGAGCACGTCCAGCCCGGCGTGCAGATGTGGCTGATGGAGGCCATGGGCGCCTTCTCCGGCAACACCACCGATTACCCCAGTACCCGCAACGTGATGGCGCGTGCCGTCGCCACGCGCGCCCATGGCCAGACCACCTGTTCCATTCCGGTGACTCTCAAGCCCAAAGCGGGCGGTAAAGCTCCGAATTACGGATACGCTCCTGGAGATTGGGTCACCGTGCTGACGACCCAGAGCACGATTCCGGGCGGTTTCATCGGGTGGGCCAATCTCGACGGCTCGAACAGTGCGTCGGAAACAAGAGCGGAAATGGATGGCAAGTGCGGCACTCGCGTCAACGACGTGCTGGGCACGCCAGGCACCCAGACGACGATTGCGGAAGACTGGAACTTCCGGTTCGGCATCTACAAGAAGCTGCCTGATTTCAGCACCGATCCGAGCTACATGCGGCCGGACTACACAGGCTACTCGTACAGCGCCACCAACTGGCCAAGCCAACACAGCGCCTATGACGGCACTGACCCCGGCGCCGCTGCGACAGCCGCGAACTTCGTGACCAAACGCGCGAATTTCGGAGCCTGCGCGCCTAGCGGCAAAGTCAAGGGCGCGAACAGCTGCGAGTCGATCAGCAACCTCTCCCTGAACAGCTTCAAGGATCTGGCCGCTTCCGGAACCGGGCCCGCAAGCCATGGAGCTTGGGGAACCAACCGGCGCATCGTCACGGTGCCGATCACCGACGCGACCAACAAAGTCATCGACTTCGCCTGCATGCTCATGCTGCAGCCACTCAGCATTCCGATGAAGAACGTCCAGCTCGAGTTCATTGGAAACGCGGGCAGCGTGACGAGCCCCTGCAGTTTCAGCGGCATGCCGGGCGGCGTGGCCGGGCCGCTGGTGCCGGCTCTCGTCCGATAGGAGCAAGCCATGAAGAAGAACCAAAAAGGAGTGGCGATCGTCGAATTCGCACTGATCCTTCCCTTCCTGCTGGTGCTGACGTTCATCACCACGGAGTTCGGCCGCGCCATCTGGGAGTACAACAGCTTGACCAAGTCGGTACGCGACTCGGCCCGCTACCTGTCGCTGCAGACGCCCGGCAACGCGGCCGCGATTGCGAAAGCGCGCAACCTGGCCGTTTATGGGAACCTGTCCGGCACCGGAACGCCCCTTGCTCGGGGGCTCAGCACCTCGAACGTGCCGGACCCGACCTGGCAGACCGCCGGCACCAACCCGGTGATCAACACCGTCACTATCAGCATCACCGGCTACACGTTCAACTCGATGCTCGCGACTGCGTTTGGCCTGACCTTCGGCGATATCGGGTTCGCCGACATCAGGGCCACCATGAGGAGCTACCTGTGATGCCGCTGAAGGCACGCCAATCGGGCGCGACGATCATCGAGTTCGCCCTGGTGTTGATCATTTTTCTGACGTTCGCGCTCGGCATCACCGACTTCAGCCGAATGCTCTACACCTGGAATGCGGCCAACGAGGCGACCCGCTCGGGCGCCCGCTACGCGGTCGTGTGTGACGACGAGAACCAGAAGGCAAAGGTGCTGGCCAGGATGCAGGCGCTGTTGCCGCAGATCAGCGACATCGACCTGGCCTGGGAGGACGACAAGGGCAACGCCTGCACGCCCGCTACGTGCGTGGGTGTCACCGTGACGATCGTCGGCTTGAACTACCAGTGGATCTCGCCGATCGCCGGCGCGGCCACGGCCTTGTCCCCCATCCCCATGCCCACGTTCAAGACTTACCTGACTCGGGAAATCATGGGGCAAGACCCCAACAGCTATGCAGGCGCAAATATCTGCTCATAACCTACGGACAGCTCAATGAAGATAGCAGTCATCTCACCCAGCCCGAGCCACCTTGAGGAAGTGGGCCGCGTGCTCGAGGCGGACGGGCATACCGCGTTTCTCTTCGATGGGGGAAAGAGCAGGATGCGGGAAATCGCCGAGCACGAACAGCCCGACCTGATGCTGGTCGACGGCATTTGCTGCGACACGCACGAGTTGGAGCATGTGGAATTCGTGACCGCGCATCACCCCGCGATCGCCGTGATCCTGCTGTGCTCGACCCACACACCGGAGTTCCTGATCAATTCGATGCGGGCGGGCGTACGGGAGGTGCTGCCCTCACCAGTGACCGCGCCCGCCCTGACAGCGGCTGTGGGCCGCATCGCCGCCAAGCTCGAGCGGGCGCCGGCCCGCAAACTGGGAAAGATCCTGGCTTTCATGCCCTGCAAGGGCGGCGCCGGCGCGACTTTCCTCACGACCAACCTGGGTTGGCAGCTGGCCGAGACGAAATCGGTTCTGCTGATCGACCTCAACCTGCAGTTTGGCGACGCTCTCTCGTTCGTTCACGATGGCAAACCGTCCTCCACGCTCGCGGACATGGCGCGGGACATCAGCCGGCTGGACGCATCGCTGCTCATGGCTGGTACCGTGAAGATAGCGCCCAATTACAGTGTCCTGGCGGCGCCGGAGGACCTGGCCCATGCCATGGAGGTCAAGCCTGAGCACATCGATGCGATCCTGAACCTCGCGGCAACGCAGTACGACTTCGTCCTGCTGGATCTCCCCCGTTCGCTGGACACCCTCGTCATCAAGGCGCTGGATCGCGCCTGGCGAATATTTCCCGTACTGCAGTGTGGCCTGCCCGACTTGCGCAATGCAGGCAAGTTGCTGGAGGCATTCAGGTCGCTGGGCTACGCGCAGGACAAGACCGAACCGATCATCAATCGTTTCGACAAGGCCAATGAGATCGGCCTGGACCAGGTGCAACGCACGCTGGGAGGCGTGCACCTGCACACCGTTCCCAACTCCTATCGCGAAGTGAACGCTTCGATCAATCACGGCGACCTGCTTTCCAGGACCGCTCGAGGCAACACCGTGGCGAAGCATCTGGCCGATTTCGCGCAAACACTGAGCCCTCGCCCGGAGGAAAACCGCGGCGGATTGCTGGGCCGGCTTTTCAGGAAGGCATGACATGAGCAGCATTCAACCTATCAGCGCACTGCCGCGCGAGCAGACCGTTTTGTCGTTGCGCCAAAAGCTCAATGGAGGCGGTGCCGACTCGCCCATGAGGCCCCAAGTCGCGGCGGCCAGCGGCGACGCCTACAAGGCCCTGAAGGAGCGCATCCACCTGAAAGTGCTCGACATGTTCGACCTGGCCGCGCTGGAAGCGCTCGCGCCCGAACAGCTGAGGCACGAAATCGCCGTGATGGTCGAAAGGCTGCTGTTCGAGGAGCAGGCGGTGATCAACGACGCGGAACGTGGGAGCCTGATCCGCGACATCCAGCACGAGATGCTCGGATTCGGGCCGCTTGAACTATTGATGGCCGACCCGGCCGTTTCGGACATCCTGGTCAACTCCTACCGCCAGATCTATGTGGAGCGCAAGGGGCGGCTGGAGCTCACCAACGTCACGTTCACGGACGAGAAACATCTGCTGCGCATCATCGACAAGATCGTCTCGCTGGTGGGGCGACGCATCGATGAGTCGAGCCCGATGGTGGACGCCCGGCTTCCCGACGGCTCGCGCGTGAACGCGGTCATCCCGCCAGTGGCGCTCGACGGGCCGATGATCTCCATCCGCCGCTTCGCGCTCATACCCCTGAAGATGGAAGACCTGACCGGCGAAGCGCTGAAGACGCTGACGCCCGAGATGGCGCAAATGCTCCAGGCGCTGGTCAAGTCCAAGGTCAACGTACTCATCTCCGGCGGCACGGGCGCCGGCAAGACCACCTTGCTCAACATCCTTTCGGGCTTTATCCCCGACTCGGAGCGCGTCGTGACGATCGAGGACGCGGCCGAATTGCAGATGCAGCAACCGCATGTGGTCCGCCTTGAAACCCGGCCGATGAATATCGAGGGCAAAGGCGAGATCACCCAGCGCGCGCTGGTGCGCAACGCTTTGCGGATGCGGCCCGACCGGATCGTGATCGGCGAGGTGCGTGGCGCGGAAGCGTTCGACATGCTGCAGGCGATGAACACGGGGCACGAGGGCTCGCTCACGACCATCCATGCCAACACACCGCGCGACTCCATCGCCCGGCTCGAGAACATGATCGGCATGGCCAACCTGAACCTGCCGCACAAGGCGGCGCGCCAGCAGATCGCCTCGGCCATCACGGTGGTCGTCCAGGTGCTGAGGCTGATCGACGGGCGCCGCAAGGTCGTCAGCAT
>DATNBX010000249.1:0-2013 GCA_035571795.1 Ramlibacter sp. | reverse complement strand
GGCGCCATTCATCCCTGCCTGAATCTCTGGCCGTAGCTTTGCACCCTTCGGACACGCGGAGTTGTCCTACACCTGAGGTCAACCCGAGCGGATAACTTCAGCCACTATTGGTGCCGCGCAGCATTTTCCAAAGGGCTTTTTGGCCTCTACGGCGCAGCTCGATCGCCGGCCAGAAGGAGTGTTGTACCCGTGAAGATTGCCCAGGTCGCCCCGTTGTATGAAAGCGTGCCGCCGCGCGCCTATGGCGGAACCGAACGTGTCGTGTCCTACCTTACCGAAGCGCTGGTCGAGATGGGTCATGACGTCACCCTGTTCGCCAGCGGAGACTCGGTCACCTCGGCCAGGCTGGTGCCGGTGGTGCCCACCGGGCTGCGGCTGGACCCGCGCAAACCCGATCCGCTGGTCTGGCACACCATCATGATGGACATGGTGCTCAAGGCGGCGTCCACTTTCGACATCATCCATTTTCATATCGATGTGCTGCAGCTTGCGCTGGTGGGCCAATGCGAAACGGCTTGCATGTCGACGCCGCACGGCCGCCTGGATCTGCCCGATCTGAAACCGCTGTTCAAGCGCTTCGGCAATCACCCGATGGTTTCCATCTCGAACAGCCAGCGCACCCCGGTGCCCTGGGCCAACTGGCGGGCGACGGTGCACCACGGTTTGCCGCTGGGGCTGTACTCGCTGCAAGCGCAGCCGCAGGATTACTTCGCCTTCGTCGGACGCATCTCTCCCGAAAAGCGTCCCGACCGCGCGATCGAGATTGCCAAAGCCTGCGGCCGGCCGCTGCGGATCGCGGCCAAGGTCGACCCGGCCGACCGCCCCTATTTCGAGTCGACCATCGAGCCGCTGCTGGACGACGATCCGCTGATCACGTTTGTCGGCGAAATCGGCGAGCAGGCGAAGGACGGCTTCATCGGCAACGCGCGGGCCCTGCTGATGCCGATCGACTGGCCCGAGCCGTTCGGGCTGGTCATGATCGAGGCGATGGCTTGCGGCACACCGGTGATTGCCTATGCGAATGGATCGGTGCCCGAGATCATCGACCCCGGCGTGACCGGGTTTATCGTGGAGAACCAGGAGCAGGCCATCGCCGCGGCGAAGGACATCGATCGGATCGACCGGCGCCGCTGCCGCCAGGTGTTCGAACAGCGTTTCGCGGCTCGCGTGATGGCGCGGCATTACCTGGACGTCTACCGTCAATTGGTGAATGCACGCGTGCCGGCGTAGACGCCGGCAGAAAGGCAGCGCATGCCGCAGAAGATCCAGATCGGCGACAAGTGGTATGTGGCCGCCACTTCGGCCAGCACCGAGGAACAGCCGAAGGTCCTGAAAAACGACGAGACCTTCGCCATGTTCGACCGTTTCGGCGACATCCAGGTGCTGGCGCCGGGCAAGGAAGGGCTGTACCACAACGACACGCGCTTCCTGTCGCACCAGGAGCTGCTGGTCGACGGCGTGCGCCCGCTGCACCTGGGCTCGTCGGTGGAGGAGTCCAACAGCCTGCTGGTGATCGACCTGATGAATCCGGAGCTGCCCGCCAGGAACGGGCGGGAGTCGCTGGCCAAGGGCACCTTGCATATCTTTCGCGCCAAGCTGCTGTGGCATGGCACGTGCCACGAGCACATTCGCGTCACGCACCACGGCACCGAACGCACCAGCGTGCGGCTGGAGTTCACCTTCGATGGCGACTTCGTCGACCTGTTCGAAGTGCGCGGCATGAAGCGCGAGCGGCGCGGCGACCGGCTCCAGCCCGAAGTCCAGGCGCATGAGGTGGTGCTGCCGTACCTCGGCCGCGACCAGCACCTGCGCCGCACCCGCATCCAATTCGACCCTGCGCCCAGTGCCATCGACGCGGGGCGCGCCATGTTCGACCTGCAGCTGGACCCGGGCACCGAACATCATCTGTACTGCACGGTCGTGTGCGAATGCGACGACGACCCGCCGCGCACCCGCATCTCGTACGAGACGGCGCTGCGCGACAACAACGCGGCGCGCAGGGCGTGGCTGGGA
>DATNBX010000248.1:0-12154 GCA_035571795.1 Ramlibacter sp. | reverse complement strand
CTGCCGCTGCGGCGCGACGAGAAGGCGCTGCGCCAGATGCTGCAGCACGCGCTGCCGCTGACGGTGCGGCAATACCGTCGCGACCGCCTGCTGGTGCAACAGGTGCGCCAGGCGCTGGTGGCCAGGCCGGGGCAGGCGCACAGCGCCGAAGGCCTGGCGAGCCTGTTGCACATGTCGTCGCGCACGCTGCACCGGCAACTGAAAGAAGAAGGCGCGAGCCTGCAGCAGCTGAAGGACGAAGTGCGCCGCGAACGCGCGAAGGACCTGCTCTACCGGACCGGCAAGCCGGTCAAGCAGGTGGCCGCTGCGACGGGATTCAGGAACGAGAAAAGTTTCATCCGGGCGTTCAGGCTGTGGACGGGCATGACGCCGGCGGAGTTTCGGGCGAGCGCTCCGGCCGGTCCCGCCTAGCGCCCCGCTGCGCCCGTCATCAGTGCGTCAGCGCGCAGGCGGCCGAGGCGGCGCCGGGTAGGCTTGATACGAGCCGTAGCGCGACCCCGGCAGCACATTGCCTTTCGCATACATGCACTGCTGGTAGGCGATGTCGTAGCTGCGCTGGGCGCGCCAGCCGGTAGCCGCGCTCTGGTTGGCGCCTGCTGCGCTGCCCACCAGGGTGCCCACGGCGGCGCCGGTGCCGGCACTGCCGTGGCCGCCGACCGCCGCCCCCGCGAGCCCACCGATCACGGCCCCCGTGACCGTGGACCCGACAAATTGCTGGGCGGCGAGGTCGCTGCCGGGTTGCCCGATCGAATGGGCGGCCCAGCCGCGGCACATCTGATCGTCCTGCACGAAAAGCCCGAAAGGCTTGTTCGGGGCCGGCATCACGGCGACTGTCGGCCCGACCGGCATTGGCGCACAGCCGGCGAGCAACAAGGCAGCGGCGGCGAGTCCGCCGGCCGCGAGCAGGCGGCTGCGGCTTGGCGGCGCCGGAAGGCGAGTTGAATATGCGGATGACAAGGGCAGCTCCTATTGCTGCGGAACCGGGTAACCCTGGGCCGGCGTGGCGGGCACCTCCCTCCAGCCGCCCGGACAACTCGCGACATAGGGATAGTAGGCACCCGAGGCCTCACAGTAGAACCAGGTCGGCGCCGGCGGCGGCATGTTGTAGGCCGGCATGGCCGCGGAAGCATCGTAGGCATACGGGTACGCGTAGTACGGATACGGATAGGGATACCAATAGGGGAAGCCAAATCCCACGCCGCCGATCACCACCACCCGGCCGAAGCCTCTGTGAAAGTGGCCGCCTCGCGCGACCACGCCGCTGCGCCGCACGCCCGAAAAGTTGCCTGCGCCCCGGTTGAACTGAGGGCTCCCAGCGGTTTGGCCGCCAAAGTGCGAGCCACCCGAACCGTGCATCCGCTGAGCCTGCGCCGCGGGGCTGAGCAGCAGCACCGCCGATAGCGTGGCCAGAAGCGCCAAGCCTGAACGAACGCGTCGGCCACCATGCATTGATCGCGAGTTCATGGTTGTCTCCTTGATGTGCCCAATTAGAGTCAATCTAGGCAAGGAGGTGTCGGCATTCACAACAATTCGCAACGGAGCCCGTCTTGATGCCGAGCTGCGTACCGGCCCCACACCTAGTAAAACGCGGCCCCAGTTCTCGCTGTTCCTCAACCGTGAAGTAACAAGCTTTGCACGGTCTTTGCTCGCGACCGTCCCGAGGAAGCCAGGGGCGCTGGGGGTTCGGGCTGCATCTTGGCCGCGGCGGCGTCACCGCAAGCAGAAGGCGCTGAACTGCTCGCCCATGCGGATCAGCTCGGCGGCCGGCGGCGCCGCCTGTGGCCGGCCGTCGGCGCGGCAGCTCTGCACCGACCAGTGCGTGACGCCGAGCCCGGCCAGTTCCTGCGCGAGCGCGCGCAACTGCTCGAGCGCAAATAATCCCTCGTGCCAGGTGGTGCGGCATTCATAGGCAATCCCGCTGTGCAATACGTGAGCGAGCGACGCGCGGGCCTTCGCGCCGCTGCCCGGCACGCCCGTGACCGCGTCGTACTCTTCCGGCGGCGCCTTGATGTCCAGCCCGATCCAGTCGAGCGAAGGCAGCACGGCGGCCAGGCGCTCGGGGTACATGCCGGCGCTGTGCAAGCCGACCTCGAAGCCGAGTTCGCGCACATCGCGCACCGCATCACCCAGGCCTGCCTGCAAGGTCGGTTCGCCACCCGAGAACACCACCGCATCGAGCAGCCCGCGCCGCCGCTGCAGGAACGCGCGGACCTGATGCCACGACATTGCCGCTGGCGCCTCGGCGGCGATCAAGCCGGGGTTCTGGCAATAGCTGCAGCGCCAGGGGCAGCCCTGCAGAAACACGACGGCGGCCAGCCGCCCGGGAAAGTCGATCGAGGTCAGCGCCGTCAGGCCGCCGACGCGCAACGCCGGTGTCATCCGGCTTGCGGTTCGAGTCGCTCTCTGAAGAACTGGCGTTCGTTGTGCTCCCCCTGCTTGCCGACGTTGAAACTGGCGACCGGGCGGTGGTAGCCCATCACGCGGGTCCAGACTTCGCAGCGCTGGCGCTCGTCGTCGGTCAGAGTCAGCTCGATGGCAGTGATTTCCTCAGCGGAACAGGCATTCATGACGCAGTCTCCTCGGCAACAAGGTTGGCAACGGGTGATTGGGCAGCGATGGCGTGAAGCTTGCGTTCGAGCGCCGCGTCATCGCATTTCGGGCAGAACTCGTGTTCGCCGGCCAGGTAGCCATGGGTCGGGCAGATCGAGAAGGTCGGCGTGACGGTGATGTAGGGCAGGCGAAAGCGCGTCAAGGCGCGCCGCACCAGTTCCCGGCACGCCGCGCCGCTGGACAGGCGCTCGCCCATGTACAGGTGCAGCACGGTGCCGCCGGTGTACTTCGATTGCAGCGACTCCTGGCGCTCAAGCGCCTCGAACGGGTCGTCGGTGAACCCGACCGGCAACTGTGACGAGTTGGTATAGAACGGCTGCTGCGCCGTACCGGCCTGCAGGATCTCGGGCCAGCGCTTCTTGTCTTCGCGCGCGAAGCGGTAGGTGGTGCCCTCGGCCGGCGTCGCCTCCAGGTTGTACAGGTGGCCGGTCTCTTCCTGGAAGGCGACGATGCGCTCGCGCACATGGTCGAGCAGGCGCAGCACCAGGGCGTGTCCGCGTTCGGTCGTGATGTCGTCGGCATCGGCGCTGAAGTTGCGCACCATCTCGTTCAGGCCGTTCACACCCAGCGTCGAGAAGTGGTTGCGCAACGTGCCCAGGTAGCGCTTGGTGTAGGGGAACAGGCCCTGGTCCATCAGGCGCTGGATCAACTTGCGCTTGACCTCCAGGCTTTGCTTGCCCAGTTCGAGCAGCCGGTCGAGCGCGCGCAGCAGGCCTTCCTCATCGCCCCGGTGCAGGTGCCCCAGCCTTGCGCAGTTGACGGTGACCACGCCGATGCTGCCGGTCTGCTCGGCGCTGCCGAACAGGCCGTTGCCGCGCTTGAGGAGCTCGCGCAGGTCGAGCTGCAGCCGGCAGCACATCGAGCGGACCATGTTCGGTTCCAGCTCGGAGTTCACGAAGTTCTGGAAATAGGGCAGCCCGTACTTGGCCGTCATCTCGAACAGCAGCTGCGCGTTCTCCGACTCCCAGGGGAAGTCGCGCGTAATGTTGTAGGTCGGGATCGGGAAGGTGAACACGCGCCCCTTCGCGTCGCCGGTCGTCATCACCTCGATGTAGGCCCGGTTGATCATGTCCATCTCGGCCTGCAGGTCGCCGTACATGAACGGCATCTCCTGTCCGCCGATCACCGGCACCTGTTCGCGCAGGTCGTCGGGACAGGTCCAGTCGAAGGTCAGGTTGGTGAACGGCGTCTGCGTGCCCCAGCGCGAGGGCACGTTCAGGTTGTAGACCAGCTCCTGGATGCACTGGCGCACTTCGCGGTACGCCATGTTGTCCTTGCGCACGAACGCGGCCATATAGGTATCGAACGACGAGAAGGCCTGCGCGCCGGCCCACTCGTTCTGCAGGGTGCCCAGGAAATTGACGATCTGCCCCACCGCCGACGACATGTGCCTGGGCGGCCCGGCCTCCACCTTGCCCGGCACGCCGTTCAGCCCCTCGTGCAGCAGCGTGCGCAGCGACCAGCCGGCGCAGTAGCCGCTCAGCATGTCCAGGTCGTGCACGTGGATGTCGCCGTTGCGGTGCGCCTGGCCAACCTCGGGCGAGTACACGTGCGACAGCCAGTAGTTGGCCGTGACCTTGCCGGCGACGTTGAGGATCAGCCCGCCGAGCGAGTAGCCCTGGTTGGCGTTGGCGTTGACGCGCCAGTCGGCGCGCGTGAGGTATTCGTTGATCGACGCCTCCACGTCCACCAGCGTCTTGCTGTCCTGGCGCAGCCGGGCGTGCTGCTCGCGGTAGACGATGTAGGCCCGTGCGGTCTTGAGGTGATTGGCCGCGATCAGCGTCTGCTCGACCACGTCCTGGATCTGTTCGATGGCCGGCGCCTGGCCGGCGAAACGGTACGCCAGCACCTTCAGCGCCATCGCCGTGAGCAGCGCGGCTTCGTCGCCGCCGAACTCGCCGGAGGCCGCGCCGGCTTTTTGCAACGCGGCCTCGATCTTGCGCGAGTCGAACGGCACGCGCTGGCCGTCGCGCTTGAGAACCTGGGCCGGCAGCGGCGCCGCCGAGAATGGATGGGACATTTTTCGCCTCCTCGAACGCTATATGTAGCGTGCATGGTAGGCGTTTGCCACTAAATATAGTGTTGATCTAACGCAAGGATTTTTCCAGATCGGCTCATGGTTTGCCCCAGCCAGGCGGCCGTGCAGCACGGCCGGATGGTCCGCGGATCATGCTTTGACCGCCGTCAAAGCCGCGCCGCGAATCCTCGTCCATAGATTACTGGTGAGGCGCCGCTGTCGGCGATCCTGGAGGATAAACATGGACGAGCAAATCAGACGCAAGATCCTGCAGCTGCTGGATGAACACCGGATCATGACCGTTGCCACGCTGCGGCCGGACGGCTGGCCGCAGGCCACCACCGTCGGCTATGTAAACGAAGGACTGACCCTGTGGTTCCTCTGCGGCCTGGAAAGCCAGAAGGCCAAGAACCTGGCGCGCGACGACCGCGTATCGCTGACGATCGATCACGACACGCCGGACGTGATGAAGATCACCGGCCTGTCGATGGCGGCGCACGCAACTGCTGTGACCGATCGGGCCGAAGCGGAAAAGATCTTGCGCATGCTGCCGCTGAAGTACCCGGACGCACCGCCGCTGCCGATGCCAATGCCCAGCCCCGACGAGGTCATGCTGTTCCGCGTCAAGCCCACGGTGATTTCAGTGCTCGCCTACACCAAGGGCTTCGCGCACACGGATCTCGTCGCTTGCTGAGCGGTGGAACCCGCGCCGCTTCCCGGCCGATCAACGCCCGAACAGCCCCTTCAGGATTGCGCCTGGATTCACCGGCAGCATTGGCGATTCGCCGGTCTGCTGTTCCGGTGCCGGCTCGGACGGTGAGACTGCCGGGGCCTGTTCGGCGCCCCGCCTTCTGGCCGGCGAGCGGCCCGCGCTGCTTTCCTGCTCCTGGCCCAGCATCGCCATGGTGTGCGCCTTCACGCGGACACGCACCGCCCACTCGGGTTCCCAGGTCGCCTTGGGATCGGTCGGCCGCGGTGGATGAGCAAAGTTGCTCTCGCCGCCGTACGCGATCATGCGCAGCATCGCCGTCGCGTCGCCCCTGGCCCCGGGCGCGGCCGCAAAAATCCCCTTCGGCACCGCACAGCGATTGACGTCCGCCCCGAGCAGCACCCGGTCCTTCGTCCATTGGGCAATCGTCCCGTTCGGCAGGTAGTCGAACAGGCCCATGCCGGTATCGGGCGTTTCGGCGCTCGACCACATGACCATGTCATTGCCGCTGGACGACATGGCGTGCAAGTAGTAGGCGCGGGCATAGGACACGGACGTCCAGCTCAGGGCGATGCTGTCCTGCACCTTGCCCGCGGAATTCAGTTGAATGGCGGGCATGAGGTTTTGCGCCTCGGCAAGCGTGAATTTCATCGATGCCGGCACACCCGGACCCCTGACCTGGTGTTCGCCCACCAGGGAACTGTCACGCGGCACCGCGACGCTGTTGCGTTCGTTCGGGAACAGGACATGTTTGGTCCCGACCTTGGCGCCGCGATCGGGCGCATGCCGGCCGGCGAAGGCGGCGCCGAAATCAGCCACGCCGGCGCGGCTCAGGTCGATGACCCGCGGTTGTCCCGGGCGGACCGTTTCACCGCAGCCCCAGTAGATGAGGATCCGGCCCTTGGGCCGCTCGACGTCCTGCGGCACATCGCCCGGTTCCCGTTCAGTAACGCTGGCCGACTGTGGCTTGGGTGGCATGAGCGGCAAGCTTTCGCCCATGCGCATTCCGGGAGGGATGACTTGAGCAGCCTCGACGCCCGGATTGAGGCTGTTGTAGAAGGCGATGTCCAGCACCCGGGGCGGCATGATGCTCATGCCGCGCGCCATGCCGTAAGAGGAAGCGCCGCCCGACCCGGCCCTTCCACCCATCATGCCCGGCATCATCCCACCCATGCCGGCGGGCATTTCGATTTCAGGCATGCCGGCCATGCTGCCGGTGGACACGTCGAGCCAGAGCTGCGCCTTGGGCGGCTTGACATTCTGCGAATGGGCGCCTGCCGCACTCAGGCCAAGCCCCAAGGCGAGCAGCGCAGATGCGGAGGTGCGGACTACGGAACGCGTTGCATGCATGACGATTCCAGGAAGTTGGGATTCAATCGTAACCCCAACCAAAGTAGGGACACCTGGACTCGGGGGCGGTGGGCCTGCTGGGCGAGAACGCAACAACCGCCTAATATGACGATCATCATATTTTCTGTTAGACTGCTTTCATGGACACACCGCGCAGCCGCAAAGAACTGAGCCACGAACGAATCGTGGACACCGCCGCGCGCGCCATTCGGCGTGCCGGTTTCAACGGCGTCGGCGTGGCCGACATCATGAAGGAGGCGGGACTGACGCATGGTGGCTTCTATGCGCACTTCGCCTCGCGCAACGCCCTGCTCGCCGAAGCGCTCGAACGCGCCGGGCGGGATAGCGCCGCCCGCATCGACAAGAACGCGGCGAGCCGCCAGGCGCGTGGTGTGAGCGCTTTCCGTGCGCTGGTCGACGGCTACTTGTCCGAACGCCACCTGGCATCGGCTGAAAGCGGCTGCCCTGTCGCGGCGCTCGCCTCCGAAATGCCGCGCCAGGCGCCCGAGGTGCGCGAGGCCGCTGCGCAGCGTGTGCGCAGTCTGGTTGCCAGGGTCCGGGCGACCTTGCCCGCCGGGGCGGCGCGCGACAGCGCGGCCTTGATCGCCAGCCAGCTCGTCGGCACCCTCCAGCTCGCGCGAGCCCTCGGCGATAACGCCGAAGGCAAGGCACTGCTGGCGGCCACGCGCCGCAGCCTGCTCGCGCAATTCGACGCCACCACGACCCACTGAGTCATGACGCCTGCACGCACCGCCGGGCCGGCGGCTTTTTGTTCACTCCGTAATATGACGATCATCATATTTACGGTCCCATCCGCTGCACCGCATCCCCATCGCAAGGAGCACTCCCCATGAAACTCGACAACGCAATCGTTCTCGTCACCGGCGCCAACCGCGGCATGGGCCTCGCCTTTGCCCGCGACGCGCTGGCCCGCGGCGCGCACAAGGTATATGCCGGCGCGCGCGACCCGGCCAGCATCACGCTGCCCGGCGTGGAAGCGATCCAGCTCGACGTGAATCGGCCCGAGGACGTCGCGGCTGCGGCCAGGCGCTGCGCAGACGTAACGCTGCTGATCAACAACGCCGGCATCGCGTCGGTCGGTGGCTTTCTGGCGGAAGGCAGCGTCGAATCCGCGCGCCAGCAGCTCGAGACCAACTTCTTCGGCCCGCTGCGCCTGAGCCAGGCCTTCGCGCCCGTGCTGGCGGCCAATGGCGGCGGCGCGATCGTGAACGTGCTTTCGATCGCGAGCTGGATCAACCGCCCGCTGCTGGGTGTCTACGGTGCCACCAAGTCGGCTGCATGGGCACTGACGAACGGCCTGCGCCACGAATTGCGCGCGCAGGGCACCCAGGTGCTCGCCATGCACGTCGGGTTCGTGGATACCGATCTGACGCGCGGGCTGGACGTGGCGAAGTCGAGCCCGGAAGTGATCGTGCGCCGCACGCTCGATGCACTCGAAGCCGGTGCCGAAGAAGTGCTGGCCGACGAGATGACGCGCCAGGTCAAGCAGGGCCTTTCGGCCGACCCCGGCATCTATCTCGTGGCACCGGCCGCCTGACGGCCCAACGCCCTCCGTAAACCATATACAGGTACATCCCATGAACACGCTCACATCATCCGCATCCCCACGCACCGCGTCCCCGCCCGGCGGCGGCACCCCGGCTGACCGAACGCACCAGATGCTGCACGCGCCCGTGGTGGCGACCCTGTTCCGGCTGGCGACGCCGAACATCATCGGCCTGTTCGCGCTGACACTGACCATCGGCTACGACGGCTTCATCCTCGGCCAGCTGGGCGCCGAAGCGCTGGCGGGCATCGCGCTGGTGCTGCCGCTGTCGATGCTGATGCTGCAGATGTCGGCCGGCGGCATCGGCGGCGCGGCCACGGCCGCTGTGGCGCGCGCACTGGGCGCCGGCCGGGGCGCCGATGCCAGCCGGCTCGCGCAGCACGCGCTGCTCATCGCCTGCGTTGCAGGCGCCCTGTTCACGCTCGGGGAGCTCGCCTTGGCGCGGCCGATCTACGCGGCCATGGGCGGGCACGGCGCCGCACTCGACGATGCACTGGCCTACTCGAACGTGCTGTTCGGCGGCGCTGTCCTGATCTGGCTTACCAATGTGCTGGCCGGCGCGGTACGCGGCTCGGGCAACATGCTGCTGCCTTCGCTGGCGATGATGGGTATCGCTGTCGTGCACGTCGTCCTTTGTCCGCTCCTGGTGTTCGGCTGGGGCGGCCTGCCGGGCCTGGGCATTGCAGGTGCCGCCGCCAGTACGCTGACGGCCAATGGGCTGGCCAGCGCGGCCCTGGCCGCGCATCTACTGCGCCCGCGCGGCGTGCTGTACCTGCGCCGCGTGGCGTGGCGCCTGCGCGCCGACCTGCTGCGCGACATCCTGCGCGTGGGCGTGCCGGCCTCGATCAGTCCCCTGATCAGCAACGTGTCGATCGCCGTGTCCACCGCGTTCGTCGGCAGCTACGGCATCGCCGCGCTGGCGGGTTATGGCGTGGCGGCGCGGCTCGAATACATCCTGGTGCCCATCGCGTTCGGGTTCGGATCGGCGCTAACGGCGATGGTCGCCTCCAACATGGGCGCCGGGCAGCGTGAACGCGCCATGCGGGTCACCTGGAGCGGCGCCGCAGTGGTCGCCGCCGTCACCGGCGCGATCGGCCTGGCGACAGCGCTGGCGCCCCACCTGTGGATGGATCTGTTCACCGCGGACCCGTCGGTGCGCGATTTCGGTTCGCTGTACCTGAACATCGTCGGCGGCTGCTATGGCCTGTTCGGCCTGGGGCTGGCGCTGTTCTTCGCGTCGCAAGGTGCGGGACGCATGCTGTGGCCGCTGACCGCCAGCGCCGGGCGCCTCGTGGTCGTGGCGGGCGCCGGCTGGGCCTGCGTGCACCTGCTTCAGGCCACCGCCAGCGCGTTCTTCTTTGTCGTTGCCGCCAGCTTTGTGGTCTACGCGTTGACGATGGCGGCGGCGATCCGGCTGCGAGGCTGGGCGCGCTGATTTCAGCGGCTCACAACGCCGCCCCCACCCCCGCCGCCCCGGCCAGGACCAGGCTCGCACCCCAGACCAGGTCGAGGTTGAACCAGGCACGGCGCAGGAAGTGCAGCCCAAGATAGCGATAAACGGCCCAGGCCAGTGTGAGACCGGCCAGCATCATCGCCAGCGTGTGCACCCCCGCGACAGCGACGGCCGCAGCGATGTTGGACTGGGCCACATAATTCATGACGCCGGCATGGCCGGCATCTTCGGCCGGCGCCTTGCCACACAGACCCAGCATGAACGGCACCAGCATGAGCCCTGCTCCGTGCGCCGTGGCCATCAGGAACGACCACCAGGCCAGCTGTGTCGGTCGAATCCGCGCCAACGCGCGCGGGTGCCGCCGCTCGAACAGTTTGTAGATGCCGAACAGCACGACCAGCGTGCCCGCGCCCAGGCGGACGGCGCGGCCCCAGTCCACATACCAGCTGAGCCAGGCAAACGGCACGAGCGCGACCGCCATCGCCGCGAAATGCCCGCCGCCCAGCGGCAGCAGGGTGGCAAACACGGCGCCGGCGCGCCGCGCCGTCATGCCGTTGGCTACTGCGATCGGCCAACCCATCGCGGGGTTGAGACCGTGATAAACGCCGATGGCGACGATCGTGAGCCAGAGCGCTGCCGTCGCGTTCAAGCCGAGGGGTAGCAGAACGAATCGGTCGAGCAGTCGCCGCCCTGCAGGCGGATCTGGTGCGCGCCGTAGTCCGCCCCGAAGTCGACATAGAACTTCGGGTCGAGTTCGATGCCGCCATTCGCGCCCACGTTGCACATCACCTCGACACCGGGCACGCCCTCAGGATAGAACTGCGTGTCCCACGTGCTGTACAGCGAGTTGGTGAAGTAGACGCGCTTGCCGTCCCGGCTGATCTCGGTCATCTGCGGGCCGCCGCCGAACGGCCGGCCGCTGGGATGCTGCGCATGCTGCGCGATACCGCCGACGCGCACGCTGCCGGACAGGGCCGGCTTCATCGGGTCGGTCACGTCGTACTGCCGCAATTCCCCGGTGCCCCAGCACGCCACGTAGAGGAACCGGTCATCCATCGACAGGTCGATGTCGCTGATCAGCGGCGGGACCGCGCCAAAGCCCTTCAACAGCGCTGGAAGCTGGGCCGCGTCGGCCGGCTCGGCCGGAATGGTCGCGGTCTTGTCGATGTGGAATGCGCCGTTTTCGCGGTGCCAGGTCCAGATCGACCCCTCCAGGTTGGTCGTGTCCACCACCACGCCGAGAAAACCGTATTGGCGCGTCGGGTCGTGCGCCGGGCGGATCTCGAGCGCCATCTGGTGGTTGGCCCCCAGGTCGATGGACTGCATGTGCTTGCGCTCGCGCAGGTCCCAGAAATGCACCGAGTGGCCGTATCTGTTGCCCAGCAGATCTTCCGGGACGATGCCGTTTTCGAACTGCGGCGGCAGCCCCCATTCGCTGGACACCATGTAGTCGCGCGGCAGGTTCCACCAGAAGTCGTAGTGCAGCTTTTGCGGGCCCCGGTCGATCTCCCAGCGGCCCAGGATCTCGAAGGTCTCGCAGTCCATGATGAATACGCCCGGCGGGCCTTGCGTGCCGTCCGGACCCGCACCGCCCAGGGTACTGACATAGATGCCTTCGGGCCCGCAATGCACGGTGTGCGGGCGCGAGTAGCCGGTCTTGCGCAATATCTCTTCAGGTTCGATCGTCTTGATGATTTTCGGATCGCGCGGGTTGGGCTGCGTGTCGACGATATAGATGCGCGACGAGCGAATGCCCGGAATGATCAGGTAGCGGCGCTGCAGGAACGCGTGGCCCGACATCGGCGAGAGCGCCGAGCTGCAGGCGTTCCAGCCGAAGTGATGGAATTCGTCGCCTCGATTCGGCATCTCGAGCCGCTTCAGCACCGAGCCGTAGGTCTTCGACTTCGGGTCGACATCGACCACCGCCAGCGCATCGGGCCGCGACCGGTCCGGCGACAGCAGAACCGTGTAAGCGATATGTTCAGCTTCGGCCTCCATCGCCAGGCGCGGTGACGGGTGGAAGGTGGGATCGGGATGCAGAGTTTCCAGCATGGCAATAACCTCGCAATCAACAGTAGAGCCACGCACCAGGGACGGTGTGGGAGGAATCTGATAGTGGCTGGGGTCTGCGCGGTTTCAAGAACGGGGCATGACGCCGGGAGTAACGGTTGTACGGCTTTCCTGCGACGCAGCGCAACCCGAGGCGATGCAATCTAACAGCTGAGACGAGCCGCGATTCGCGCGACGTATTTCCCCTCGTGGCTCAGCCGTGCGGCCAGCTCGACCTGAGCAACATCCCTATCGACGTTGCGCGCATTTTTCGGGTCGCTGACACAAGCGGGTTGGCTCATCACACTGCATGCCCAGTGGGATGGGCCAACAAGGAGAAATGACAATGATCCTGAATGCCCCGGCGCGATTTGGCGCGACCCGCGGCACGAGCGGCGC
>DATNBX010000247.1:0-12442 GCA_035571795.1 Ramlibacter sp. | reverse complement strand
TGGTGTTCAGCTTCGCCACGCGCATGACGGTGATGGTCAATGGCGCCGTGTTGACCGAAGGGACGCCGCAGGAGATTTCCAGCGACGCGCGGGTCAAGGCGGTGTACCTTGGCCACGGAGACAGCCGCGATGACTGATTTGCTGCAGGTCGATGACCTGAGCGCCGGCTATGGCGAGGCCGTCATCCTGGACCGGGTTTCGCTGTCGCTCTCGGCCGGCGAAACGATGGCTCTGCTCGGGCGCAATGGGACCGGCAAGACCACCTTGATCAACACGCTCGCGGGCGCGACGCGCCAGCACGGCGGCACGATCAGGCTCGCCGGCATCGATCTGCACAGATTGCCCTCGCACGAGCGCGCAGCGGCCGGCATCGGCTGGGTGCCGCAGGAGCGCAATATCTTCAAGTCGCTCACCGTGCATGAGAACCTGACCGCGGTGGCGCGGCCCGGTCCATGGACCCCGGCGCGCGTCTACGAGATGTTTCCGCGCCTGGCCGAGCGCACGCACAATCTGGGCACGCAGCTGTCGGGCGGCGAGCAGCAGATGCTGGCCGTGGGGCGGGCACTCGCCCTCAATCCACGCCTGCTGCTGCTGGACGAACCGCTGGAAGGCCTGGCGCCGATCATCGTCAAGGAACTGCTGCGCGCGATCGCCCGCATCACGCGCGATGAGGGGCTGTCGGCAATCATCGTCGAGCAGCATCCGCAAGCGATTCTCGCGATCTCGCATCGCGCCGTCGTGCTCGACCACGGCAGCGTCGTGCACTCGGGCTCGGCGCAGGAGCTGAAGGACGCACCCGAGCTGTTGGACCGCCTGTTGGGTGTGGCGCGGTAGAAACCCTGTCCCCACGAACTTCTCATCGGGCATGATGCCTTCATGATGAACCGAAGACACCTGTTCGCTGCGGCAGCGTGCGCCGCGCTGCCGCAGTTCGCGTGGGGTCAGTCCTTTCCTTCGCGGACGCTCAAGATCGTGGTGCCGAACGCGGCCGGCGGCGCCGCGGACCTCACGGCGCGCACGGTGGGGCAGAAGATCGCCGGACCCCTGGGGCAGAGCGTCATCATCGAAAACAAGCCGAGCGCCGGAGGCATCGTAGCCGGCGAACTGGTGGCCCGCGCCGAGGCGGACGGCCACACCATGCTGCTGATCTCCAGCGGCACGGCGGTGAGCGCGGCCCTGTTCAAGGCATTGCCGTTCGACACCCTGAAGGACTTCGCGCCGGTCTCGATGCTGGCAACGTTCGATCTGGCCATCGTGGTGAAGGAGGGGGGACGTTTCAAGACCTTGGGTGACTTGCTGGCCTATGCCCGCGCCAATCCGGGCAAGCTCAATGTGGGGACGCCGCAAGTAGGCACCACGCAGAACCTGGCGGCCGAGCTGTTCAAGTCCACGGCCGGTATCGACGCGCAGGTGGTCCCTTTCAACGGGACGCCGCCGGTGATCACGGCGCTGCGAGGCGGCGAGCTCGACGCTGCGATCGACATCCTCGGGCCTTTGATGCCGCAGATCGCCGCTCATGCCTTGCTGCCGCTGGCGGTGCTGGGCGCGCAGCGCGCGCCGCAGCTGCCCGATGTGCCCGCTGCGCGCGAAAGCGGGGGTGCGCTGGCGGATTTCAATGTCTCGTCCTGGAATGCCCTGGCTGTGCCGGCGAAGACACCGGCCGATGTGATCGCGCGTTTGAGCCGCGAAGTGCAGGCGGCAGTGGCCCAGCCCGACGTGAAGAAGCGGCTGCTGGAGCTCAACCTGGTCGCGCAAGGCAGCTCGCCTGCGCAGCTGCGCGAACACTTGGCGGCCGACATCAAACGCTGGAGCGATGTCATCGCACGCGCGAAAATCCAGCGGCAGTGACAAGGAAAGTCGATGAAAATCCGCAGCATCGGCCTCGTCGGTTATGGCGAAGTCGGCAAGATCTTCGGTGCCGGGCTCAAGGACAAGAGCGGCGCGGCGACCATCAACGCCTGGGACCTGAAATTCGCCGATCCGGCGACAAGAACGGCGGAAACCGCGCATGCCGCCGGTGCCGGCATCGCGGCGCAGCCCTCCATGCAGGCGCTTTGCGGAGCATCTGAACTCATCATCTCCGCGGTGACTGCGTCCAACACCCTGGCTGTCGCGCAGGAAGCCGCCGCGCACATTCGCGCGGGCACGGTGTTCCTCGACCTCAACTCGGCCTCGCCCGGTACCAAGCAGAAGGCGGCGGCGCTGATCGACGCGGCCCAGGCGCATTACGTGGAAGCGGGCGTGATGACCTCGGTGCCGCCGTACGGCATCAAGGTCCCAATGCTGCTGGGAGGCGCGATGGCGGTCGAACTCGCGGTCCTGCTCGCAAGCTGGGGCATGGATGCGAAGGCCGTGTCCGAAAAGCTCGGGGTCGCTTCGGCCATCAAGATATGCCGCAGCGTGATGATCAAAGGCCTGGAAGCGCTGGTGATCGAGAGCTACACCACGGCGCGCGAATACGGCGTGGAGGACCACGTGCTGCCTACGCTGGCCGAAACGTTTCCTGCTATCGACTGGCCCAGACAGGGCGCGTACTTCTTCAGCCGCGTAGTCCAGCACGGCAAGCGCCGGGCCGAGGAAATGCGCGAGGCGGCCAACACGGTGCGCGAGGCGGGCTTCGAGCCGTTCATGTCCGCCGGCATTGCGGACAAGCAGCAATGGGTGGCCGACCAGGCCGCAGCCGGCGTCTTCAAGGACCTCCCCAGGGATGCGCGCTGGCAGGACTACGCCGACCGCCTGGTCGCCGCCAAGCAGGGCGGGCACTGAGGCTGCGGGTCCGTTGACCTGCGTCAAGTAGCGCCGGCCCGGGGCACTTCCAATGGGCACAGCCCCATCTCGTGAGCCCGGAAAGGAGCGTCCATGGCGGCACCGCGTATTCCGCCCATTCAAGGACTGCTGGCCTTCGATTCCCTCTCGCGCCTGCGCAGCGTGACGCTCGCGAGCGAGGAACTCAACGTGACCCCGAGTGCGGTGAGCCACCGCATCCGGCAGCTCGAGTCGCAACTGGGGCTCAAGCTGTTCGGTCGCGACTTCAGTCTCACCGCGGAAGGCGCCATCTACATCGTGAGGGTGCGCGAAGCTATCGCAGCTTTGCAACAGGTTCCGGGCCAGGATGCCGCGCCCAAGGCGACGCGGCTGCGCGTCGCGGTGACGCCGACGTTCTCGCGCCAGCTCTTGCTACCACGACTGGCGAGCTTTCGGCACGCCTATCCCGAAGTCGACCTGGTGCTGCAGGTGACGATCCCGTTCCTGAACGTGACCGCCGAGGAGGCCGACATCGAGCTGCGCTTCGGTACCGGCCCGTTCACGGACCGCGACAGCGTCAGATTGCTGTCGGACGACGTGTGTCCCGTCTGCAGCCCCGAGTACCTGAACGAGGCCGGGCCGTTCGAGGGATTCAAAACTGCCGAAGCGGTGTCGCGGGCCAGGTTGATACGCTGCCCACTCGAGCCGTGGCGGACGTGGTTCACCGCCTGCGGCATCACGCTCGATGAGCCGGGCGGCGGCGACCAGTTCAACGACATCGGGCTGGTTCTGGATGCGGCCGTGGCCGGATTCGGCGTCGCACTAATGCGGATGCGGCTCGGCGCCAACTGGCTCGACAACGGACGCCTGGTGCGGCTGTCGCCAAATACGGTGCCCTCGCCCCATCACTATTTCCTGTGCTGGAAACCGGGCGCGCTGGAACGGTGGGAGTGCGCTGCCTTCGTCGATTGGCTTCAGCAGGCGCTGACAATAAGCTGACGGATCGCGGCGGATTTAAAACCTTTCAGCCAACCTGCGAAAAGAATTCACAACGCTTTGTAGTACTGCTGGATACATTTGTCCTCTGTTGAGTATCAACTTACGACGGAGACAACCATGGTCTGGCAACAAATTTACGACCCCCTTGGCAACATGGTGTTGTCCACGATCCTGGCAGCGGTGCCGGTCGTGGTGATGCTAGTCTGCCTGGGCTTCCTGCACATCAAGGCGCACGTGGCGGCCGGGCTGGGCTTGTTCAGCGCGCTGGTCATCGCGATTTTCATTTACGGCATGCCCTCCACGATGGCCGGACAGGCGGCTGTGCTGGGCGGCTTGACCGGCTTGCTGCCGATCGGCTGGATCGTGCTCAACATCATTTTCCTGCAGCAGCTGGCCGAGCAGAACGGCAGCTTCAAGATCCTGCAGGACTCGCTCTCGGGGATCACCGAAGACCGGCGCCTGCAGCTGCTGCTGATCGCGTTCTGCTTCGGCGCCTTCTTCGAGGGCGCGGCCGGCTTCGGCACCCCGGTGGCCGTGACGGCCGGTATCCTGATCGGCCTGGGCTTCTCCCCGCTGGCAGCGTCGGGCCTGAGCCTGATCGCCAATACCGCACCGGTCGCGTTCGGCGCGCTCGGCACGCCGGTCATCACGCTGGCGAAGGTGCACGGCTATGACCTGATGGAAGTCACGGCGATGATCGGCCGGCAATTGCCGCTGTTCTCGCTGCTGGTGCCGTTCTGGCTGATCTGGGCCTTCGCGGGGCGCAAGGCGATGATGGAAATCTGGCCGGCCATCCTGGTCACCGGACTGTCGTTTGCCATCCCCCAGTACCTAGTGTCCAACTTCATCGGGCCCGAGCTGGTCGACATCATCGCCGCGATCGTCTCGATGGTTTCGCTGATCCTGTTCCTGCGTGTCTGGCAGCCGAAGAACATCTGGCGCTCGCCCTCGCTCAAGGGCCATGAGACCGACAGCGGTGAGGCCAAGCCCGCCACTGCGATCACAGCCCACTCGCGCGCTGACCTGATCCGTGCCTGGACCCCGTGGGCGATCTTGACGGTGTTCGTGTTCCTCTGGGGACTGCCGTGGGTCAAGACCTACCTCAACAGCCTGTATGCGCCGACCTTCCCGATGGCGGGCCTGCACAACATGGTCGAGAAAGTGGCGCCCGTCGTTTCCAAGCCCACCAAAGAAGGTGCGGTCTATGTGCTGAACCTGCTGTCTGCCACCGGCACCGGCATCCTGCTTGCGGCCATCGTCGGCGCGCTGGTGATGAAGTACAACCCGGTCGAAATCGTGCGCCAATTCTTCCGCACGCTGATGCTGGTGCGCTACTCGTTGCTCACGATCGTGCTGATGCTCGCGCTTGGCACCCTGACGCGGTATTCGGGTACGGATACCACGCTCGGACTCGCGTTTGCCAATTCAGGGGTCCTGTACCCCTTCTTCGGCACGCTGATGGGTTGGATCGGCGTGGCGATGACGGGATCTGATACCGCTTCGAACGTTCTCTTCGGCGGGATGCAAAAGGTGGCCGCAGGGCAGCTCGGCCTGTCGGTCAACCTGATGGGCGCCGCCAACAGTTCGGGCGGCGTCATGGGCAAGATGATCGACGCCCAGTCGATCGTGGTTGCCTCGACCGCCACGCGCTGGTTCCATCATGAGGGCGACATCCTGCGCTATGTGTTCCTCCATTCGATCGCACTGGCCTGCCTGGTGGGTGCGCTGGTCACGCTGCAAGCCTATGTCTGGCCGTTCACCTTGTTGGTGAAATAGCAGTCGCCGGCACGTTTCGCGGGCGCAGCAGGCAATCTGCTGCGCCCGTTTCATTTGCCTGCGATCAGCTGCTGCGCCAATGACTTGATCAGTTCGAGCGCGGCTTTTTGCGTGAGCGTGGCCGGACGCTGCGAACTCGTCGCCATCGCGAGCTTGCTGCGCACCGCCGGCGCGCTGATCGGGCGCAGTACGAAAGCCTGCGGCCGCGCGGACGTGGCGACCGCATTGCGCGAGAGCACGGCACTGCCCGCGCCGTCTTCGACGAGATCGAGGATGGCGCCGACTCCGTCGATCTCGAGCGCTACCTTCGGCCGGCAGCCCAGATTGGCCATCTCGCTTTCCACCTGCATGCGGATCGCGTTGGGGCGGCTGGGAATGACCAGGGGCAGGTTGGCGACTTCGCGCAGCCGCACCGGGCGCGGCTTGGAGGCCGGCTGGGCCCTGCCGGCCTGACGCTGCACCAGGAACAGGGGTTCCTCGAGCAAGGCGGTCAATTCGATGCCGGCCGAGGGAGTGGCGTTGTAGAGCAGGGCGATGTCCAGGCGGCCGGTCGCCAGCGACTCATGCATTGCCACCGACAGCCCTTCGCTGATCGAGAGCGCGGCCTCCGGCATGCGCCGGCGGAACTCGCGGATCAGCGGCACGGTCATCGCCTTGGCGACGCTGGGCGGCAGGCCGATCGCCACTCTTCCGGCGAGAGCGCCGCGCACGCGTCCCAGCTCTTCGCGGGCGCGTTCCACCTGGTGCAGGATGCCGCGCCCGTGCTCGAGCAGGAGCTTGCCCGCCTCGGTCGGCGTGGCGCCCCGGCCGTTGCGCGTGAGCAGGTTCTGCCGCAGTTCCACTTCCAGCAGCCGCACCTGCCGGCTGAGTGCGGGTTGCGCGACATCCAGGGCCACGGCCGCACGAGTGAAACTGCCCAGCTCCGCCACGCGCACAAAGTATTCGAGCTGCTTGAGGTCCATGTGAAGCCGGCAGGCGAGATTTGAATAACCTGCTCACAATTATGCCGTTTTGCTATAGCTGCTAGTCGCGGCGCGGCCTTCCGGGCTGCCCAAGCCAAGGCCACAATGAGCGGATGTTGATCCGAGGCATCTCGTCGATGGCGACCCGGCAGGTGCTGGTCGAGCTGGCGACGGCATACGAGCGTCGCGCCCATTGCACCGTTGCCATCGAATCGGTGGGCGGGGTGGACGCGGCTCGCCGGGTCCAGGAGGGCGAGCCCTTCGACGCCGTGTTTCTCGCGTCCGATGCGATCGACAGGCTGGTCGGCGCCGGCCGCGTGGTCGCGGACAGCGAGGTCGACCTGGTCCGGTCTCCGGTGGCGGTCGCCGTGCGAGCGGGCGCCCCGCGGCCGGACATCGGCACCGAGGAGGCGCTGCGCCGCGCGGTGCTCGCCGCTGCCAGCATCGGCTACTCCACCGGCCCCAGCGGCGTCGCGCTGACCCGCCTGTTCGAGCGGTGGGGCATCGGCGCCGAACTGCAAGGACGCATCGTCCAAGCGCCCCCGGGAGTGCCGGTCGGTGCGCTGGTGGCGCGCGGCGAGGTCGCACTGGGTTTCCAGCAACTGAGCGAGCTGATGCACCTCGAAGCCATCGACGTCGTCGGGCCGCTGCCCGAGCCGATCCAGATCGTCACGACCTTCTCCGCCGGCGTCTGCACGGCCTCCACGCAAGGAGAGGCAGTGCGCCGCATGCTCGATTTCATGGCCTCGGCCGAGGCGGCCGAGGCCAAACGCCGCCACGGCATGGAGCCGGCCTGAAGCAAGCGCCCGGTGAACTACAAGGACAAGACGCAATGAGCCTCATCATCGATTGCCATGGCCATTACACGACGGCGCCCAAGGCCCTGGAGGACTGGCGCAACAAACAGATCGCCGGCATCAAGGATCGCGCAGTCATGCCGAAGGCGGGCGACCTGAAGATCAGCGACGACGAGCTGCGCGAATCGATCGAAACCAACCAGCTGCGGCTGATGAAGCAGCGCGGCAGCGACATCACGCTGTTCTCGCCACGCGCGAGCTTCATGGCCCATCACATCGGCGACTTCAACGTCTCGTCGACCTGGGCGGCGATCTGCAACGAGCTGTGTTTCCGTGTCAGCAGGCTTTTCCCCGCCAATTTCGTGCCGGTGGCGATGCTGCCGCAGTCGCCCGGCGTCGATCCGAAAACCTGCATCCCCGAGCTGGACAAATGCGTCAAGGAATACGGCAACGTCGGCGTCAACCTCAACCCCGATCCTTCGGGCGGCCACTGGAACTCGCCGCCGCTGTCCGACCGCCACTGGTATCCGATCTACGAGAAGATGGTCGAGTACGACATCCCGGCGATGATCCACGTCAGCACGAGCTGCAACCCGTGCTTCCATACCACCGGCGCGCACTACCTGAATGCGGACACCACGGCATTCATGCAGTGCCTGACGTCGGACCTGTTCAAGGAATTCCCGACACTGCGCTTTTTGATTCCGCACGGTGGCGGCGCCGTGCCGTACCACTGGGGGCGCTTCCGCGGGTTGGCGCAGGAACTCAAGAAACCGCTGCTGACCGAGCACCTGCTGAACAACGTCTACTTCGACACCTGCGTGTATCACCAGCCGGGAATCGACCTTCTCAACACGGTGATCCCGGTCAAGAACGTGCTGTTTGCCTCCGAGATGATCGGCGCGGTGCGCGGCATCGATCCGGAGACCGGCAATTACTACGACGACACCAAGCGCTACATCGAGGCTTCCAAGCTGCTCAGTCCCGAGGACCGGCACCAGATCTACGAGAGCAATGCGCGCCGTGTCTTTCCGCGCCTGGATGCGCGGCTGAAAGCAAGGGGAATCTGAAATGTACGAACTGGGCGTTGTCTACCGCAACATCAAGCGCGCCGATCGCGAAGCGGCCGACGGGCTGGCCCGATTCGGCTCGGCGACAGTGCACGAGGCGATGGGCCGCATCGGCCTGATGAAGCCGTACATGCGGCCGATCTATGCCGGCGCGCAGGTATCGGGCACGGCCGTCACGGTGCTGCTGCAGCCGGGCGACAACTGGATGATGCACGTGGCGGCCGAACAGATCCAGCCGGGCGACGTCGTGGTCGCCGCGTGCACCTCCGACAGCACCGACGGCTTCTTCGGCGACCTGCTGGCGACCAGCTTCCAGGCGCGCGGCGCGAGGGGCCTGGTCATCGACGGCGGTTGCCGCGACGTCAGGACACTCACCGAGATGGGCTTTCCGGTGTGGAGCCGGGCCATCAGTTCCAGGGGAACGGTCAAGTCCACCTTGGGCTCGGTGAACATTCAGGTCGTCTGCGCGGGCATGAGCGTCAATCCCGGCGACGTGGTGGTGGCCGACGACGACGGTGTCGTGATCGTGCCCGCCGCCCTGGCGCGCAAGACACTGGACGCGGCGGCTGCGCGCGAGGCCAACGAAGGCGAGAAGCGCGCCAAGCTCGCGTCCGGGGTGCTGGGGCTGGACATGTACAAGATGCGCGAGCCGCTCGAAAAGGCGGGGTTGAAGTACATCGATTGATCCACGCGTTGTCCTCCTGGGGATGCCCATGAACTCGTCGCGACGTTGTTTTGCAGGCCTGGTGCTGGGAGCGGTGCTGTTCCTCGCAGGCTGTGCCGGCCAGACGCCAGCAGCCGACCCGCAAGCGCGCGCCGCGCTGGCCCCGACGGGCGTGCTGCGTGTGGGCATCTATCCAGGCAGCCCGACCTCGCTCGTGCGCGACGCGAAGACGGGTGAGGGCGCCGGCGTCGCACACGATCTGGGAATGGAGTTGGGCCGGCAGCTCGGCGTGCCGGTGAAGATGGTGGAATTCGTCCGGATCGCGCAGGTGCTGGATGCGATCAAGGCGCAGCAGGTCGACTTCAGTTTCACCAATGCGACCGAAAGTCGCGCGCGCGACGTCGATTTCACCGCGCCACTGATCCGTTTGGAACTCGGCTACCTGGTGCCACCCGGCTCTGCCATCGCAGCACCTGGCGACGTGGATCGCCCGGGCGTGCGTGTCGGGGTCACACAGGGCAGCACGTCCCAAAGCACCCTCACGCGCCAGCTCAAGAGCGCGCAGATCCTCCCAGCCGCATCGCTGAAGCAGGCGCAGGAAATGCTGCAGGCGCATGCCATCGACGTCTATGCAACCAACAAGGGCATCCTTTTCGAGATGACGGACGAATTGCCGCCGGGCTATCGCGTCCTCGACGGGGCCTGGGGCCTGGAAAGCCTCGCGATCGCTTTCCCCAAGGGTCGGGACGCAGGCAAACCGTTCCTGAGCAATTTCGCCCGGCAAATGCAAGCCAGCGGACGTCTGCAGGCCATCAGCGCCCGAGCCGGGCTGCGGGGCATCGCGCGCGCCGAGTAGCCCGATTTCCAACAGGACGAGAATGGATTTCACCAAGACCCCAGGCTGGCTCGACTGGTATGCCAACCCGAGCAAGCCGCATTTCAAGCTGCCGCCCGGCAGCGTCGACGCGCATTGCCATGTGTTCGGCCCGGGCGGGCAGTTTCCCTTCGCGCCTGAGCGCAAATACACACCGTGCGACGCGAGCAAGGAACAGCTGTTCGCGCTGCGCGATCACCTGGGCTTTGACAGGAACGTGCTGGTGCAGGCGACCTGCCATGGCGCTGACAACAGCGCGCTGCTCGACGCCCTGCGCCATTCGAACGGCAAGGCCAGAGGCGTGGTGACCGTCAAGCGCAGCGTCACCGATCAGGAACTGCGCGACATGCATGCAGCCGGGGTGCGCGGGGTGCGTTTCAACTTCATCAAGCGGCTGGTGGACTTCACACCCAAGGACGAACTGATCGAGATCGCGGAGCGTATCGCGCCGCTCGGCTGGCATGTGGTGATCTATTTCGAATCGGTGGACCTGCCCGAGCTTTGGAACTTCTTCACCGCCTTGCCCACGACGGTGGTGGTGGATCATATGGGCCGGCCCGACGTGAGCAAGCCGGTCGACGGGCCCGAGTTCGAGCTGTTCGTCAATTTCTTGCGGCAACACTCCAACGTCTGGAGCAAGGTCACCTGTCCCGAGCGGCTGAGCGTTTCCGGCCCGCCGGCACTGGACGGTGAACGCAATGCCTACCGCGATGTCGTGCCTTTCGCACGGCGCATCGTGGAGAATTTTCCCAACCGGGTGCTCTGGGGCACCGACTGGCCGCACCCGAACTTGAAAGACCATATGCCCGACGACGGGCTGCTGGTGGATTTCATTCCCCACATCGCGGTGACGCCCGAGCTGCAGCACAAGTTGCTGGTCGACAATCCGGCGCGCCTGTACTGGCCCGAAGGGAAAGCATGAGCCCCCACGCTCACATTTGTTCGCTGCCCCCCGAGGGGGCTTCAGCCTCCTTGAGGCGGCTCCGCGGAGTCTGAGATGCCACTCGACAAACCCTACCTGGACGTGCCCGGGACGACGATTTTCGACGCCGAACAATCGCGCAAGGGCTATCACCTCAACCAGTTCTGCATGTCGCTCATGAAGGCGGAAAACCGCGAGCGATTCAAGTCCAACGAGCGCGCCTACCTGGACGAGTGGCCTATGACGGAAGAGCAGAAGCAGGCGGTGCTCGCGCGCGACCTGAACCGGTGCATCGCACTGGGCGGCAACATCTATTTCCTGGCCAAGATCGGCGCCACCGACGGCAAGAGCTTCCAGCAAATGGCCGGCAGCATGACCGGCATGACGGAAGAGGAATACCGCAGGATGATGGTGGCGGGCGGCCGCTCTGTCGAGGGCAACCGCTATGTCGGCGAGAAGCCGGCGGAGAAGAAATAGATGGCCCGAATCACCGCAAGCGTCTACACCTCGCATGTGCCCGCCATCGGTGCGGCGCTCGACATGGGAAAGACCCAGGAGCCGTACTGGCAGCTCGTGTTCAAGGGCTACGACTTCTCGAAGAAGTGGCTGAAGGACCAGCAGCCCGACGTGATCTTCCTGGTCTACAACGATCACGCGAACGCGTTCAGCCTGGACATCATTCCCACCTTTGCCATCGGCACCGCGGCCGGGTTCAACGTGGCGGACGAGGGCTGGGGACCGCGCCCCGTGCCCAGGGTGATCGGGCACCCGGAGCTGGCTTCGCACATTGCGCAGTCGGTGATCCAGCAGGACTTCGACCTGACTATCGTCAACAAGATGGATGTCGACCATGGGCTCACGGTGCCGTTGTCGCTGATGTGCGGGCAGCCGCAGGCTTGGCCCTGTCCGGTGATCCCGTTCGCCGTCAACGTGGTGCAGTACCCGGTGCCTTCCGGGCGGCGCTGCCTGAACCTGGGCAAGGCGATCCGCAAGGCGGTGGAGAGTTTCGACGAGGACCTGAAGGTGCAGATCTGGGGCACCGGCGGCATGAGCCATCAGCTGCAGGGGCCGCGCGCCGGGCTGATCAACCGCGAGTTCGACACGGCTTTCCTCGACCGGCTCATTGCCGACCCGCAGGCGCAGGCCGCCATGCCGCACATCGACTACGTCCGTGAGGCGGGCAGTGAAGGAATCGAGCTGGTGATGTGGCTGATCGCGCGCGGCGCAATGGCCGATCTGGCCGGGGGTGCGGCCCCCAAGGTCGTGCACCGCTTCTACCATGTGCCCGCGTCGAACACAGCCGTGGGACATTTGATTTTGGAGAATTGAGTTGAATTGCGGGACAGACCAACAAAACTGCGCAGCAGCGGTTGCTCTGTCCTCGACTGATCAAGGAGAACGAAGTGATCAAGGTAGCCCTCGCCGGTGCCGGCGCATTCGGCATCAAGCACCTGGACGGCATCAAGCTGATCGACGGGGTCGAGGTGGTCTCGCTCGTCAGCCGGGAACTGGAGAAGACCCGACAAGTGGCTGAGAAGTACCGCATCGGCCACGTGACGACGAATCTGGCCGACAGCCTGGCGCGCAAGGACGTCGATGCCGTAATCCTGTGCACGCCGACGCAGATGCATGC
>DATNBX010000246.1:0-11414 GCA_035571795.1 Ramlibacter sp. | reverse complement strand
GGGACAGAGCTAAAGATCTGTCCCGCAAGTTGATCATCTAGTGCCCGAGCCCGGGAAAAAGTTTGAGCAGTCCCAGCGCCATCACTTCCACCGCCAGCGCCGCCAGGATCAGGCCCATGAGCCGTGTCATCACATTGATCCCGGTCTTGCCCAGCACGCGCGCGATCGGGTCGGCCAGCGCGAAGCACAGCGCCGTGGCCACCCCGATCACCACGCCGTAGCCGACGAGGGCGGACAACTGCAGCAGCGTGTGCGCCCGCTCGGCGTAGATCACCACGGTGGAGATCGTGGCCGGCCCGGTCAGCAGCGGAATCGTCAGCGGAACGACCGCGATGCTGGCGCCCATCGCGGCTTTCATGGCCCCGTCCGCCAGTTCATTGGTCTGCGGCTTGGCCTCGGCCGGTTGCGCGTTGAGCATGTTCATCGAGCTGATCAGCAGCAGCATGCCGCCGCCGACCTGAAAGCTGGCCAGCGAGATGCCGAAGAACTCCAGGATCTTCAGGCCCAGCAGCGCGCTGGCTGCGATCACCAGGAACGCGCTCATGGCGGCGGTGATCACGGTGCGGCGCCGTTGCTCGCGCGAGAAGCCCTGCGTGTAATGAATGAAAAACGGCACGATGGCCAGCGGATTCACCACCGCGAGCAAAGTCACCAGCGGCTTGAAGTCCATCGGCGCTACGCTTTCGCCTTGTCGGCCTTGAGTCGGGCGGCTTCCTCCGGACCCGCCGGATGGCGACGGCGGAACATGCCGTAGCCCTCCATGTGCAGAACCTTTTCGCCGTTCTGGTTGAACATGTCCCAGGCTGAGCGGACCAGTCCGGTGTCGGTGCGCGTGCGCAGCGGCCGCGATTCGACGATGGTCTGCTCCAGCCGCAGCGTGTCGCCCGGGTAGACGGGCTTGAGCCAGCGCAGGTTCTCTACTCCCGGGGAACCCATGCTGGCCGATTCGTTGAGGAAATTTTCCGCCGTCAGTTTCATTGCCAGCGCGGCGGTGTGCCAGCCGCTGGCGCACAGGCTGCCGAAGATCGAACGCCGGCCCGCCCCCTCGTCGGTGTGGAAAGGCTGCGGGTCGAATTGCTCGGCAAAGTCCTTGATCTCCTCAGCCGACAACGTGACCTCGCCCAGGTCTCTCACCGTGCCGGGCTGCAGGTCTTCCCAGAAATACTTGATCAAGCTCATCATCGGCCTCCGGTAACGTCGAGCAACGAAAGGGTGATGTAGCTGGCCGCGCTCGAGAGCAGCCAGACGATGGCCTCGGCCACTTCCTGCGCGGTGCCGCCGCGCTGCATGGGCACCTGGCGGGCCAATTGTCGTATGCGGTCGGGCGCGCCGCCGGAAGCGTGGATCTCGGTGTCGATCAGGCCTGGCCGCACCGCGTTGACGCGGATCCCTTCGGCGGCTACTTCCTTGGCCAGGCCGATCGTGAAGGTGTCGATCGCTCCCTTGCAAGCCGCATAGTCCACGTACTCGCCGGGGGCGCCCAGCCGCGCAGCGGCGCTCGACACGTTGACGATAGCGCCGCCGCTGCCGCCATGGCGTGTGCTCATACGCCGCACGGCCTCGCGGGCGCAAAGGAAGGAGCCGATCACGTTCACGTCGAACATACGCCGCAGGCGCTCGAAGCTCAGCTCCTCCACCCGGGCCGCCCGGTCGACCACGCCGGCGTTGTTGACCAGCGCCGTCAGCCGGCCGAGTTGCGAGTCGACTTTTTCGAACATCGTCACCACCTGGTCTTCCCGCGCCACGTCGGCCTGCAGCGCAACCGCTTTTCCGCCGCCGGCGCGGATGCGGCGCACCACCTCATCGGCCGCCGCGCCATTGGCCATGTAGTTCACCGCGACCGCAAAGCCCCGCTCGGCGGCCAGCAGCGCGGTGGCCGCGCCGATGCCGCGGCTGCCCCCGGTAACCAGTAGTACCTGCTCCACGATCTGCCTCCTGCACCAATTGGTCGCTGACGGTAAGCTTGCGGGCTCGCCGAACCGCCATTACAGCAAAGATGGGCCGGCCAACTGCAAGGAGATTCAGATGGGCAGTTTCGTTGATCTCAAGGGCGCCGATGGTTTTGTCTTTCCCGCCTTCGTCGCGCAACCGGCCGGCAAGCCAAAGGCGGGCATCGTTGTGCTGCAGGAAATCTTCGGAGTGAATTCGCATATCCAGTCGGTCGCCGACGGCTACGCCGCGCAAGGTTACCTGGCCGTCGCGCCGTCCACCTTTCATCGCGTGAAGCCGGGCGTGGATATCGGCTACTCGCCTGACGACATCGCCGCCGGTCAGGCAATGAAAGCCGCCGTCGAGGCGCTGCCTACGCCCGGCGTCATGCAGGATATCCAGGCGGCGATCGCACATGCCGCGCAGGCCGGCAAGGTCGGCATCGTCGGCTACTGCTGGGGCGGGCTGCTCACCTGGCGGTCGGCCTGCACGCTGGACGGCCTGTCCGCCGCCGTGCCGTACTACGGCGGCGGCATGACGACACCGGACGAGGTGGCGCGCCGGCCCAAGGTGCCGGTACTGGCGCATTTCGGCGACCAGGACCACTGGATCCCGCTGAACAGTGTTGAAGCCTTCAGGAAAGCCCATCCCGAAGTCGAGGTCCATGTCTATCACGCCAACCACGGCTTCAATTGCGACCAGCGCGGCTCGTACGACCAGCCAGCGGCGCAGCAGGCACGCGAACGCACGCTGGCCTTCTTCGCCCGGCATCTGGCCTAGCTTCTTGTGGTGCAGGGCATCAGCATGCGCCGGTGGAACTGCATTGGCTGGGCTCGGCTGGCACTGGCGGCGCTCGCATGTGCCGGTGCGGCCCAGGCTGCGGAATACAACGGCCCGCTGTTCGACGCACACCTGCATTACAACGACGAGGCGCAGTCGCCGCACCCGCTGCCGGATGTGCTGGCGCGGATGCAGCGCAATGCCGTCAAGGCCATCATCGCCAATTCGCGGCCGAACGACGGCACCAAGGCGCTGGCCGCATCGCCGCAAACGCGCGAAGCCGGTGTGACGGTCGTGCCCTTTGTGCGCCTGTATCGCAACCGGGCCGACTACGACAGCTGGTTTCGCGACGAATCGATCTACGAGCTGGTGCTGGCCGAATTGGCCCGCGGCACGGCCGCGGGGCCGTTTCGCGGGCTGGGCGAATTCCACCTGTACGACAGCGCCAACGCCAGCGGGGCGGTCGCGAAAAAATTGATGACGCTGGCGGAAGAGAAGAACCTGGCCGTGCTGGCTCATGTCGACGACGTTGCGATCGACCTGCTGATGGCCAATACGCCCTCGCGCGGCCGCAACGTCCGCCTGATCTGGGCGCACACGGGCATCGGCGGGCCGCCGGCCGCGCGGGTGGACCAGCTATTGGCGAAATACCCGTTGTTGATAGGAGAGCTGTCGTACCGGCCGGGCCTGACCTGCGAGGGCGGGAAACTTTGCCCGGAGTGGCGCGAACTGCTGCTGAAATACCCGACCCGCTTCATGATCGGATCGGACACCTGGATCAACCAGCGCTGGCTTTACTACGACGACCTGATGAAGGGCTATCGCGCCTGGCTCGGCGACCTGCCGCCCGACGTGGCGCGCAGGATCGCCTGGGACAACGGCGCGCGCCTGTTCGGCCTCAGGTGACGGGTGCGCCGTGGGCGGCGCAGCTCAAGGCGAGCCAGGCTTTGGCTTGTCCGGCGGTTGCGGCTGTCCCGACTGCTCGCGATAAGCATCCTCGATCTGCTGGACCAGCGTATCGGGCCGCGTCGCTTCTTCCAGTGCCCGCACCTGCGGGTCGTCGATGAGGTGGGCGCCGACCTTCTTGGCGATGCGCTCCAGGATCTGCAGCGTCTTGGTGTTCTCCTGCTCGGCCAGCAGATTGATCTGCAGGTCCAGCTGATTGCGCCGCTCGGTCACCCGCATGTCGTAGTTCTGGCTGATCAGGATGAACGTCGACAGGAAGATCGCCTCGAGCGACACGATCAGGGTCAGGAACGTGAACGGATAGGGGTCGAAATGCTCGAACCACGGCAGCACGTTGTAGCCGATCCAGGCGGCGAACAGCGCGACGTGGATCCAGACAAAGGTCATGCTGCCGCAAAAATGCGCGATCGCCGCGGCCAACCGGTCGGCGCCGGTGCGCTTGCCCATCGCGGCCTGCTCCAGTTCGCGCATGGCGCGCACGTTCTCGCGCGTCACTTCCGCCTCGGTCTCGCCGCTGCGGTAGTGGGGCCCGGACTTGGTGTTGTGCGAATGCGCGTGGTGGTTGCTGCTCATCGTGACTTGTCCAACCGCGTCAATGCGCGGTGCGCGCCAGGTAGCGCTTGCGCCAGAACACCGCCAGCACCACCAGCGCCACGGCCACCATCACGGCCAGCATGGCCCACATTGCCGGTGCCGAATGGATAAGCGGCAGGAATTCGAAGTTCATGCCAAAAAAACCGGTGATGAAGTTCAGCGGCAGGAACACCGCCGTCAGCGCCGTGAGCACCCGCATGATCTCGTTGGTGCGGTGCCCCTGCGCCGAGAAATGGATCTGCACCGCGGTTTCGGCGCCATGTTCCATCCGCCGCACATGGTGCACCACCCGCTGGATATGCTCGACCACGTCGCGGGCACGGGCGAGCAAGCCGTCGCGCTCGGCCTGGGACATCCAGGGCGCGGGTTGCTCGCGCTGCGTGTCGAGCCATTCCTGCATCGCGTCGTTCTGCTCCTCGCACAGGTCTTCCAGGGTGTGCAGCGCGGTGCGCGCCGCCATCAGCGCGCTCCAGTCCGCGCCGCGCGAACCCGGCGCGAGGATCAACTGCTGCCAATGATCGAGCTGGCCGCCGAGCTCCTTGCGCAGCTCCAGATAACTGTCCACCATCAGGTTGAGCATGCGCAGCATCAGGTCGGCCGAGCCGGTGGGCAACCGGCTGCGGGCGGCGACACTGAGGCCCTCGCTTTGGACTGCATCGCCCAGGAAGCGCTCGATGAAGGAACTGGCGACAAAGCAGCCGGCCGGGTGGACCGAAATCAGCAGCCGGTCGAACACCACGAAGCCCACCGCGCGCGTGCGGATGCGGCCGAAGGCGGCCAGCGGGCCCGGCGCGCCAAATGCCGGCTCATGCTCATGCCCTTCGGAACGCACCTCGGGCTCGCTGGCAAGGCGGCGGAAAATGACCAGGTCGTAGATCGAGGTGTAGTCGTAATCCGAGGGATGGGCCCGGTTGCTCAGGTCCTTGGTGTGCAGATCGAGCATGACCGAGCCGCCCAGGTTTTGCGCCGCCTGCTGCAGCTGCGCGATTTCGTCCTGCAGCGATTCGCGTTCCACGTAAATCCACACGAAGCCCGTCGCGGGCGCCTTGTGCGGGAGCTTGTCGAGAAACCTGAGCGTACCGGCAGTGAACTCGACGATGTGCATGCGCGGCGCGGTTCCTTTAGGGCCAGGCCCTAGCTCCGCAGAAGCCTGGCGGCGTCGAGTGCGAAGTAGGTCAACACTCCGTTGGCTCCGGCGCGCTTGAACGCGAGCAGGCTTTCCATCATCACCGCGTCATGGTCGAGCCAGCCGTTTTGCGCGGCCGCCTTGAGCATGGCGTATTCGCCGCTGACCTGGTAGACGAAGGTCGGTACCCGGAACTCGTCCTTCACGCGCCGCAGCACGTCCAGGTAAGGCATGCCGGGCTTGACCATCACCATGTCGGCGCCTTCGGCGATGTCCATGGCGACTTCGCGCAACGCTTCGTCGGTGTTGCCCGGATCCATCTGGTAGACCTTCTTGTTGCTCTTGCCCAGGTTGCCGGCCGATCCGACCGCGTCGCGAAACGGCCCATAGAAGGCGCTGGCGTACTTGGCGCTGTAGGCCATGATGCGCGTGTGGATGAAGCGCCGGTCTTCCAGCGCCGAACGGATCGCTCCGATCCTGCCGTCCATCATGTCGCTCGGCGCGACGATGTCCACGCCCGCCTCGGCCTGGGTCAGCGCCTGGCGCACCAGCACTTCGACCGTTTCATCGTTCAGGATATAGCCGGTCTCGTCCAGCAGGCCGTCCTGGCCATGGCTGGTGAACGGATCCAGCGCAACGTCGGTCATCACGCCCAGGCCGGGAAAGCGCTGTTTGAGTTCGCTTACGGCGCGCGGCACCAGGCCCCGCGGGTTGAAGGCCTCCCGGCCATCGGGCGTCTTCAAAGCCGGATCGATGACCGGGAACAGCGCCATGACCGGGATGCCGTATTCGACGCATCGCTCGGCTACCGGCAGCAACAAGTCCAGGCTCAGGCGCTCGACGCCGGGCATCGAGGCGACCGCTTCGCGGCGTTGCCGGCCATCCAGCAGGAACACCGGATAGATCAAATCGTGCGTACTGAGGTTGTGCTCGCGCACCAGGTTGCGGGTGAAATCGTCGCGGCGCAGGCGGCGCGGACGGCCGTGGGGATAGGGGGCGTGCAGGCTCATGGCGGAAATTGTGCTCCATCCCGGGCATGGGGCGTTGTCGCGGTTGCGCACCAGCCACGTTGCGAAGTGGCTGATTTACGCGAAATCAGCCGGTGCGGCAGGTAAAAGCTGTGCTGTGCCCTTGAAACCGATCGGGTGGTTTGTTAAATTACGGCTGGGCGGTTCGCCGCTCCCCGCTTTTCCTCCCTGAGCGGGCGCCTTAATGTGTGACAGCAAAAAGGCTTCTCACCCCGGCTTTTTGAGCCGGGGTTTTTTTTGCCGCTGTTGTTTGTCCCTACACTTCGGCCATGCGCTGGTTCCAATGAATACCGGGCGAGGATGCACAAGACCTCCGCCTGGCCTCTTTCGCAAGCCTATGCGGCACTGATCGTCTATGCCAGCCTGTATCCGTTTTCCGGCTGGCGCGACCAAGGCCTGGCGCCCTGGGAATTTCTGTGGAGCCCCTGGCCCAAGTATTGGACCGGCTTCGATCTCGCTGCCAATGTCGCCGGCTATGTGCCACTGGGTTTCCTGCTGGCGCTGAGCTTTCTGCGGCGCGGCAGCGAGCGCTTCGCACCGACCACTCGCCCCGCCGCGGTGGCGGTCGCCGTGCTCGCGGCCGCGGCGTTGTCGCTGTCGATGGAAGCCCTGCAAAGCTACCTGCCATCACGCGTTGCCTCGAACGTGGACTTCGCCCTCAATGTCGGGGGGGCGCTGCTGGGCGCGGTGCTGGCGGCGGCGCTGGAGCTGGCCGGCGCGATCGACCACTGGAGCCGCTTTCGCGTGCGCTGGTTTGTCGAGGATTCGCGCGGCGCGCTGGTGCTGCTGGCACTCTGGCCCTTCGCGCTGCTTTTTCCGGCTTCGGTGCCGTTCGGGCTGGGGCAGATTTTCGAGCGGGTGGAAGGCGCCCTCACCGAATGGCTGCTCGACACGCCGTTCCTGGAATGGCTGCCGGTTCGCGATGTCGAATTGCAGCCGCTGGTTCCGGGCACGGAACTGGTCTGCGTCGCCCTGGGCGCCATCATTCCCAGCCTGCTGGGCTACTCGATCATCCGCTCGCGGGCGCGGCGCGCCTTGTTTGCTGCTGCCACCGTCGCTATCGGAGTGGCTGCGACGGCCTTGTCGGCGGCGTTGAGCTGGGGTCCCTCGCACGCCTGGGCCTGGCTCAGCCTGCCGGTGCGGCTCGGCCTCGTTGCGGGGCTGCTGTTGTCCCTGGCGCTGTTGCCGGTGGCACGCCGCGGCTGCGCTGCCTTGGTGCTGCTGGGGCTTGTGATCCACCTCAGCCTGTTGAACCAGGCGCCGGCCAGCGCGTATTTCGCCCAAACGCTGAAAACCTGGGAGCAGGGCCGCTTCATCCGCTTCAACGGGCTGGCCCAGTGGCTGGGATGGATGTGGCCTTATGCGGCGCTGGCCTATGTGCTGCTGCGAGTCTCGCGCGGTGATCCGCCCAATAGAATCGCCACATGAGCTCAGCGACCTCCTCGTATTACGAGCGGCACATCTTCTTTTGCCTGAACGAGCGCCAGAATGGCGAAGCCTGCTGCGCCCAGCACCACGCCCAGGAGGCCTATGACCGTTGCAAGGCGCAGGTGAAGTCGCAAGGATTGGCCGGCCCCGGCAAGGTTCGCGTGAACCGGGCCGGATGCATGGACCGCTGCGCCGCCGGACCGGTGGCGGTGGTCTACCCGGAGGCGGTCTGGTACACCTACGTGGACTCGCACGACATCGACGAGATCGTCGAATCGCACCTGAAGAACGGCCAGGTCGTCGAACGGTTGCTGACGCCGCCGCACCTGGGACGATGAATTCCCAAACCCGGCGCTTCCTCGTGGCCGGTCCGGCCGGCGCCATCGAAGTCTTGCGCGACGAACCTTTGTCGGGCAAGCCCCGGCACGGCACGGCCGTGATCACCCATCCGCACCCGCTGTTTGGCGGGACCATGGACAACAAGGTGGTCCAGACGATGGCCCGCGCCTTCGTGCAGGCGGGCTGGACGGCCCTGCGTTTCAATTTCCGCGGCGTCGGCGCCAGCCAGGGGCAGCACGATGAGGGCCGCGGCGAGCTGGATGACATGCTGGCGCTGATCGCCGCTGAGGCGGCCGAAGGCCCGCTGGGGCTGGCCGGCTTTTCCTTCGGCTCCTTCGTTGCCAGCCGCGCCGCACAAGCGCTGTGGTCTTCGCGCCGCATCGAAAAAATCGTCCTGGTCGGCACCGCGGCCTCGCGCTTCGAGGTGGCGACGCTGCCGGCGGAAGCGCACGACATGACCTTGGTGATCCACGGTGAGCACGACGACACGGTACCGCTGGCCTCGGTGATGGATTGGGCGCGGCCCCAGTCACTTCCGGTTACGGTGGTCCCCGGAGGCGGTCATTTCTTTCACGGACAATTGCCGCTCCTGAAAAGCCTGGTGGCCCGCCACCTTCGTTCCTGATTCTTCTCAAGCCATGAAAAAATTCGTGCTGGCGCTGGCCGCGTCCCTTCTTGCCCTCCTCGGTCTTTCCGCCGCCGCGCAGGTGCCGCAGGCGCCCGAAGTCGCGGCGCGCAGCTATCTCCTGCTCGATATCACCGCCAGCCAGATGCTGGCGGGGCGCGACGTCGACGCGCCGATCGAGCCGGCTTCGCTGACCAAATTGATGACGGCGTATCTGGTATTCGACGCGTTGCGCAACAAGAAGGTCGACCTCAAGCAAACGCTGCCGGTCAGCGAGCGCGCCTGGAAAACGCCGGGTTCGCGGATGTTCATCGATCCCAAGATGCAGGTGCCGGTGGATGACCTCCTGAAGGGCATGATCGTGCAGTCGGGCAACGATGCGACGGTGGCGCTGGCCGAAGGCGTGGGCGGCACGTACGAGCACTTCGTCCAGCTCATGAACGACCAGGCCAAGGCCATGGGCCTGAAGGCCACCGGTTATCGCAACCCGGAGGGGCTGACCGAAGCGGGCCATAGCACCACGGCGCGGGACCTGAGCGTGCTGGCCACCCGGCTGATCCAGGATTTCCCCGAATACCTGCCCTACTACTCCATCAAGAAGTACCGCTACCAGGGCACGCCCACGGCCAACGACACCAATCGCAACATGCTGCTGTTTCGCGATCCCACCGTGGACGGCCTGAAGACCGGCCACACCGACGCCGCCGGCTATTGCCTGATCGCCACCGCGAAGCGCGACTTCCCGAACCTGGGCGCCCGCCGCCTGCTGGCAATCGTGCTGGGCTCGACCAGCGAGACCGCCCGCGCCAACGAGGCGCAGAAACTGCTCAACTGGGGCTACACGGCCTTCGACGGCATCAAACTGTTCGACGCGAACCAGCCTGTCGCCACGCCGGAAATCTGGAAAGGCAGCGAAAAAACCGTCAAGCTGGGCCGTACGCAGGCGGTTGTCGTGGCTATCCCGGCCGGCACAGCCGGGCGGATCAAGACCCAGGTGGCGCGGCCGGACCCCCTGGTGGCACCGCTGAAAAAGGGCCAGCAGGTAGGAATGCTCAAGATCAGCTCGGGCGACCAGCCGTTGCTGGACGTGCCGCTGTTCGCCCTGGACACGGTGGAACAGGCCGGCGTCTTCGGGCGGGCCTGGGATTCCTTGCGGCTTTGGATCAAGTGACATCCGAAGGCTGCGAGGCAGCCGCCGGATGTCATCCCGGCGCAGGCCGGGATCCACGGCTCGCCTGAGGATGTCATCCCGGCGGAGTCAGCCCCGGACCTGACCCGGGGGCCGGGACCCGGTTTGACTGCCGGGCATTGAGCATTTACCTCGACCGGGCTACAATCGAGGGCTTTCCCGCATTTGGGGCGGGAAAAGCGCGCAATTTTTCCGCGTATTTCATCTTTCGACGTTTAGGGACGTTAATGCCAACCATCAACCAACTCGTGCGTCACGGGCGGGAGGTCGAAAAGACCAAATCCAAGAGCCCCGCGATGCAGAACAGCCCCCAGCGGCGGGGGGTGTGCACGCGTGTGTACACCACGACGCCGAAGAAGCCCAATTCGGCGCTGCGCAAGGTCGCCAAGGTGCGCCTGACCAATGGCTTCGAAGTCATTTCCTATATCGGCGGCGAAGGCCACAACCTGCAGGAGCACTCGGTGGTGCTCGTGCGCGGCGGCCGCGTCAAGGATTTGCCGGGCGTGCGCTACCACATCGTGCGCGGCTCGCTGGATCTGCAGGGCGTGAAAGACCGCAAACAGTCGCGCTCCAAGTACGGCGCCAAGCGCCCGAAGAAAGCCTGATAGCGGTGAATTTGTCGGTGCTCGCATCATCCTGGCAGGTGAGGCGAGCGTAGTGGCCCGAAGCACGGAATTGTCCGTGTGGGCCGAGTAAGCGAGGGTCCCATGACCCTCAAGGCCCCCGGAAGGGACGAGCCAGCTGAAGCAAATTGAAGAGGTGAAAAATGCCACGTCGTCGCGAAGTCCCCAAGCGTGAAATCCTGCCGGATCCCAAGTACGGCAATGTCGAGCTGGCCAAATTCATGAACGTGATCATGCAAGGCGGCAAGAAGGCGATCGCCGAGCGCATCATTTACGGCGCGCTCGAGCAGATCGAGAAGAAGAACCCGGGCAAGGACCCGGTCGAAGCCTTCACCATGGCGATCAACAACGTCAAGCCCATGGTCGAGGTCAAGTCCCGCCGCGTCGGCGGCGCCAATTACCAGGTGCCGGTCGAAGTGCGGCCTGTGCGCCGCTTGGCGCTGGCGATGCGCTGGCTCAAGGAAGCCGCCAAGAAGCGCGGCGAAAAGTCCATGGCGATGCGCCTGGCCAACGAACTCATGGAAGCCACGGAAGGCCGCGGCGGCGCCATGAAAAAGCGGGACGAGGTTCACCGCATGGCAGAAGCGAACAAGGCTTTCAGCCACTTCCGCTTCTAGAAACCGTCCCCATCTCAGGATGTGCTGGCTCGCCACAAGCGGGCCAGCGTCCACCAACGAAAGATCACCATGGCTCGCAAGACCCCCATCGAGCGCTATCGCAATATCGGCATATCGGCGCACATCGACGCCGGCAAGACCACGACCACCGAGCGCATCCTGTTCTACAC
>DATNBX010000245.1:0-2488 GCA_035571795.1 Ramlibacter sp. | reverse complement strand
GCGTCGCCAACCAGTCCAGTTGGCGCAACGCCAGCGCCGCTTGCAGCGGCTGGGTCGCCGGATCGGCGAAGACGAGCAGGTCCAACACCACATTGGTGTCGAGGACCAGGAGCGCCGGCCGGGTGCCGTCAGGGCTCAACTTCGCTGTCCTGATCAGGCTGCGCCATCTTCCGGGCGGAGCCCCGCACCATGTCGAACCGGAACAGGCGGCACTCGATCGGGCCGTTCCACATCGGCACGCGGCGCGACTCCTTCAGGCGCATGCGCGAGGGCAGCTTGAAATCGGGCGTCAGCACCCAGGCGGTCCAGCCGGCGTAGTTCTTTTTCCAATGCGCGGCGAGCTGGTTGAAAAAGTCGCCGCCCTCGTCGCCCTGTGCCCGCTCGCGCCCGCCCTGGCTGCGCCCGGCCACGCCGGCGGTTTCGATCCGCTCGCCGTAGGGCGGGTTGACCAGCATCACGCCCGGCTCGCCGGTCGGCGGCATGCGCTGCAGGGCGTCGCCGCCGCGCAGTTGCACGGCCTCGGCCACACCGGCCCGGCCCGCATTGCGGACCGCGAAATCGACCATCCGGAACGCCACGTCGCTGCCGAACACGGGCGCGCTGGCGGGCCGCTGCTGCGCCCTGGCTTCCTCCCACAGCGCGCGCCACACATGGACCTCGTAAGGCAGCAGCCGCTCGAAGCCAAAGCGCCGCAGCTGGCCCGGCGCGATCTGGCACGCCACCTGGGCCGCTTCGATGGCGATCGTCCCGCTGCCGCAGCAGGGGTCATACAAGGGCGTGGCAGCCTTCCAGCCACTGGCCGCGATCATGGCTGCGGCCAGCGTTTCCTTCAGCGGCGCCTCGCCCTTGTCCTCGCGCCAGCCGCGCTTGAACAGCGGCTCGCCCGAGGTGTCGATATACAGCGTGGCACTGTCGCTGGTAAGGTGGCCATAGATGCGCACGTCGGGCCGCTGCGTGTCCACATCGGGCCGCTCGCCGCCCTTGTGGCGAAAACGGTCGGCGACGGCGTCCTTGATTTTCAATCCCGCGAAGTTCAGGCTCTTGAGCGGACTGTGCTGCGCCGTCACCTCGACCTTGAAGCTCTCGCGGGCCGTGAACCAGATCTCCCAGGCGACGGCGCTCGCGGCTTCGTACAGGTCGTTCTCGCTGCGGTATGGCGTGTGCGACAACTGCACCAGCACGCGCTGGGCCAGCCGGCTGTGCAGGTTCAGCAGCATCGCGTCGCGCCACGATGCGCGCAACGCCACACCGCCTCGGCCGGTCAGCAGATCGTCGCCGGCCAGGCCGGTAAGCCGGTGCACTTCGTCGGCCAGAAATCCTTCCACGCCGGCCGCGCAGGGCAGGAACAGTCGCAGCTGGTTCACGAGAGTCTTTCCTGCGTTTCCTACAGCGCTTTTCTCAGGTTCGCCGGTGCGATGCGCAGCGCCTCCCGGTACTTGGCGACAGTGCGGCGGGCGCATTCGATGCCCTGCTCCTTGAGCATGTCCGACAGCTGGCTGTCCGACAGCGGCTTGTTCAGGTTCTCGGAGGCCACGAACTGCTTGATCAGCGCGCGCACCGCGGTGCTCGAGGCATTGCCGCCGGTTTCGGTCCCCAGCGCCGAGCCGAAGAAGTACTTGAGCTCGAAAGTGCCGTAGGGCGTTGACATGTATTTCGCCGTGGTCACCCGGCTGATGGTGGATTCGTGCAGGTTGAGCTCGTCGGCGATTTCGCGCAGTACCAGCGGCCGCATCGCGAGCTCGCCGTGCACGAAGAAGTTCTTCTGCCGCTCGACGATGGCGTTCGACACGCGCAGGATCGTGTCGAAACGCTGCTGGATGTTCTTGATGAACCAGCGTGCCTCCTGCAGCCGCTGCTGCAGGGCCTGTTGGCCCTCGCCCTTGTGCGCCTTGATCGCACCGGCATAAACATCGTGGACGCGCAGCCGCGGCATCACCTCGGGATTCAGCTGCACGCGAAAGCGCGTCTGCCCGCCGCGGCCGACCCGCGTCACCAGCACATCCGGAATGACGATGTTGCGCTCGACGTCCACGAAGCGGCGGCCGGGCTTGGGTTCCAGCCGCGTGATCAGCCCGATCGCCGCCCGCACCTGCGCTTCGCCGTCGCCGCACAGCTGGGCCAGCCGCTTCACGTCACGGCGCGCCAGCAGCTCCATCGGGTGGGAGCAGATGCGCAGCGCCGTGTCGCAGGCCGCCGGTGCGTCGCCCGCTGCCTGCATCGCCTTCAGCTGCAGCGACAGGCATTCGGCCAGCGACCGGGCGCCGACGCCCGCCGGCTCCAGGTGGTGCAGCAGGCCGAGCGCCATCGTGAACCGGTGCACCAGTTCCTCCTGCTGCTCCTCGTCGTGGGGAGCCAGCCCGGCCGCCAGCGACTCGAGCGACTCCTCCAGATAGCCGTCGTCGTTGAGCGACTCGATCAGGAATTTCAGCGCGCAGCAATCTTCTTCGGACAGGCGCAGGCTCAGCGCCTGCCGGTGCAGATGAGCCTG
>DATNBX010000244.1:0-26593 GCA_035571795.1 Ramlibacter sp. | reverse complement strand
CACCGTTCGCGAGTATTTGCTGCAGCTGCAGCAGCGCATCACCGCCGCCTGTGCGCAGGTCGATGGCGGCAAGTTCTTCCAGGACAAATGGAGCAAGGGCAAAGGCGAGCCGTTGCAAGGCGACGGCATCACCATGATCCTGGAAGACGGCAAGGTGTTCGAGCGCGCGGGCTGCGGCTTCTCGCACGTCGTCGGCCCCCGATTGCCGGCGTCGGCCACGCAGCACCGGCCGGAACTCGCCGGATCGGGCTTCGAGGCGCTGGGCGTTTCCCTGGTGTTGCACCCGCGCAATCCTTACGCGCCCACGGTGCACATGAACGTGCGCATGCTGGCCGCCATGGTGCAGCAGGGCGACCCGGTCATCTGGTTCGGCGCCGGCATGGACCTGACCCCGTACTACGGCTTCGAGGAAGACGCGGTTCACTTCCACGGCGTGTGCCGGTCCGCGCTCGAGCCGTTCGGCAGCGACAAGTATCCGCGCTTCAAGACCTGGTGCGACGAGTATTTCTGCCTGAAGCACCGCGGCGAGCAGCGGGGCATCGGCGGCATCTTCTTCGACGACTTCGCCGAGGGCGGCTTTGCGAACAGCTTCGCGATGATGAGTTCGGTCGGCGACAGCTTCCTGGATGCCTACATGCCGATCCTGCAGCGCCGCAAGGACACCCCTTACGGCGAACGCGAGCGCAATTTCCAGTTGTACCGGCGCGGCCGCTACGTCGAATTCAACCTGGTCTGGGACCGCGGCACGCACTTTGGCTTGCAGTCGGGGGGACGCACCGAGTCGATCCTGCTGTCGATGCCGCCGCTGGCCGGCTGGTCCTACCAGCGCCAGACCGAACCGGGCTCGCCCGAGGCTGACCTGTACACCAAATTCCTGGTGCGAAGGGACTGGATTTGACCAGCGCAGCGCCGGGCGCCGGCCAACGGCTGGGCGTATTCGGGGGCGCGTTCGATCCGCCGCACCTGGCGCACGTGGCGCTGGCCCAGGCGGCGCTCGAGCAGCTCCAGCTCGACCAGCTGCGCATCTTTCCGACCGGACAGGCCTGGCACAAGCCACGAGCCATGAGTGCGCCGGAGCACCGCCTGGCGATGACGCGGCTCGCTTTCGCCGATCTCCCGCGCACGGTGATCGACGAACGCGAGTTGCAGCGGCCGGGGCCCACCTACACCATCGACACGCTGCGCGAGCTGAAGGCCGAGCATCCGGCCGCCGGGCTTTTCCTGGTCATGGGCGAGGACCAGGCAGTTTCGCTGACGCGCTGGCGCGAATGGGAAGCGATCCTGGAGCTGGCGACAGTCTGCATGGCAGCTCGCCCCTCCGTACAGACGAGCCCCGTTGCAGCGCAGCCGGCGCTGCCGCAGCAAGCGCAGGCGCGGCTGCTGCGGCTGCCGGCCATGCCCGAGAGCGCGACCGAAGTGCGCGAACGGGTGGCGGCCGCAGAGGCATTCGGCCATCTGGTCCCCCCGGCCGTTGCAAGTTATATTGAGCAACATCACCTTTACCAAGCCATTTGATGACCCAAGAAGCCGCCGCAAGAAAAGACACCCAGCGCCTCCAGCGTGCCATCGTCGATGGACTGGAGGACGTCAAGGCGCAGGACATCACCGTTTTCAACACAGAGCACCTCTCACCGCTGTTCGAGCGCGTGATCGTCGCCTCGGGCACTTCGAACCGGCAAACCAAGGCGCTGGCCTCGAGCGTGCGTGACGCCGTGCGCGAGGCGGGCTTTCCCAAACCGCGCGTCGAAGGCGAGGAAAATGGCGAGTGGATCATCGTGGACTGCGGCGCCGCTGTCGCGCACATCATGCAACCGGCGATCCGGCAGTACTATCATCTCGAGGAGATCTGGGGCGACAAGCCGGTGCGGCTGAAATTCGGTGCGCCCAGGCCGGCCGCAACCGCAACCAGGAGCGCGCCGGCGAGCGCCACCGGCACCAGGGCACCGGCCCGGACAGTGAACAAGGCAACTGTGAAGACGACAGCCGCGAAGACGGCAACGAAGAAGAAGGCAACTGCGAAGAAGGCCGCTACGGCCAAGAAAGCGGCCAAGGCGCCTGCGAAAAAAGCGCCCGCCCGAAAAGCTGCGCCCGCCAGGAAGGCCACGCCCAGATCCCGGACATGAAGCTGGTCATCGTGGCGGTGGGCCAGCGGGTCCCCGGCTGGGCCCAGGCTGCCTGGGACACCTATGCCAAGCGCTTTCCACCCGAGCTGCGGGTGGAGTTGAAGGCGGTGAAGACGGCACCGCGCACGGCCTCGACCCTGGAAAGCCTGTTCGCGGCCGAGCGCCAGCGCATCGAAGCGGCCATCCCCAGGGGAGCGCATGTGGTGGTGCTGGATGAACACGGCACGGCGCTCACCACGATGGCTCTGGCCGGCCGGCTCAAGGCCTGGCAGCTCCAGGGTGGCGACGTGGTGCTCGTGATCGGCGGCCCGGACGGGCTCGACCCCGGCTTCAAGCGCGCGGCTCACGAGCGTATCCGCCTGTCGGACCTGACCTTGCCGCATGCAATGGTTCGCGTCCTGCTGGTCGAACAGCTCTACCGCGCGTGGTCGATCAACGCGAACCACCCGTACCACCGTGAGTGAGTTCCTCTACCTCGCCTCCCAAAGCCCGCGCCGCAGGCAATTGCTCGAGCAGCTTGGCGTGCGGCACGAATTGCTGCTGCCGGATGCGCACGAGGACACCGAGTCGATCGAAGCCGCTCTGCCGGGTGAAGCGCCGGGGCGCTATGTACGCCGGGTGACGGCGCTGAAACTCGACGCGGCGATGCAGCGCCTGAAGCGCCGCGGCCTGCCGGCAGCGCCCGTGCTGTGCTCCGACACGACGGTGGCACTGGGGCGGGTGATCTACGGCAAGCCGGCCGACGGCCGCGACGCGGCGCGCATGTTGCGCGAATTGTCGGGCGCCACCCATCGCGTGCTGACGGCCGTCGCCGTCCAGAACGGCCGCAAACGGCTGGACGCCACCAGCGATTCGCGCGTGACCTTCGCCGCGCTGACGCCCGCGCAGATCAGGCGCTACGTGGCCAGCGGCGAACCCCTGGGCAAAGCCGGCGCGTATGCGGTGCAGGGCAGCGTGGCCGCCTATATTTCCCGCATCAGCGGCAGCTACACTGGCATCATGGGCTTGCCGATGTACGAGACGGCGCAGTTGCTGCGCGCGTTCGGCTTCCGCATCTAGCCGGTTGGTCCCACAAAAGTCAATGAGCAAATGCAGCAGGACATCCTGATCAACTGGGCGCCCCAGGAGACGCGCGTCGCGATCGTCGAGAACGGGGCGGTGCAGGAGCTGCACGTGGAACGCACGCTCGAGCGCGGGCTGGTGGGCAACGTCTACCTGGGCAAGGTCGCACGCGTCCTGCCGGGCATGCAATCGGCGTTCATCGATATCGGCCTGGAGCGCGCCGCATTCCTGCACGTGGCCGACGTCTGGCATCGGCAGCCGGATGGCGAGCCGCCCGGCTTCGTGCGCAACAGCCAGCCCCAGGTGCCGATCGAAAAACAGGTCTTCGAAGGCCAGTCGCTGATGGTGCAGGTGATCAAGGACGCGATCGGAACCAAGGGCGCGCGCCTGTCGACCCAGATCAGCATTGCCGGGCGCCTGCTCGTGTTCCTGCCCCAGGACGACCATGTGGGGGTGTCGCAAAAGATTCCAGCGGACCAGCGCGACGCGTTGCGCGCGCGCCTGCAGGCGTTGGTGGGCGAGCCGGCCGGCGGCTTCATCCTGCGCACCAACGGCGAGGACGCCACCGACGCCGAGCTGGCCGAGGACATCGCCTACCTGCGCAAGACGTGGACGCGTACCAAGGAGGCGGCGGGGCGACTTCCTCCGACCTCGCTGCTGCACCAGGACCTGAGCCTGCTGCAGCGTGTGCTGCGCGATCTGGTGAACGAGGAGACGCAGACGATCCGCATCGATTCGCACGAACAGTTCAGCAATCTGCAGGCTTTCGGAGTCGAATTCATGCCGGCCGCCGCCGGCCGCCTGCAGCTGTACAAGGGCGAGCGGCCGATCTTCGACCTGTTTTCCATCGACGAGGAAATCGCCAAGGCACTGGGCCGGCGGGTCGACCTGAAATCGGGCGGGTACCTGATCGTCGACCAGACCGAAGCGCTCACGACGGTGGACGTGAATACCGGCGGCTTCGTCGGCGCCCGCAATTTCGACGACACCATCTTCAAGACCAACCTCGAGGCCGCGCACGCGATCGCGCGGCAACTGCGGCTGCGCAACCTGGGCGGCATCATCATCGTGGACTTCATCGACATGGCGCGCGAGGACCACCGCGAAGCCGTGCTGGCGGAGTTCCGCAAGCAACTTGCGCGCGACCGGGTCAAGACCATGGCCGGCAATTTTTCGCAGCTTGGCCTGGTCGAAATGACGCGCAAGCGCACCCGCGAATCGCTGGCCCACATGCTGTGCGAGCCGTGCGAAGCCTGCCAGGGCAAGGGCACGGTCAAGACCGCGCGCAGCGTCACCTACGACATCCTGCGCGAGATCCTGCGCGAGGCGCGGCAGTTCAACCCGCGCGAGTACCGGGTGGTGGCCTCGCCCAAGGTGATCGAGCTGTTCCTGGACGAGGAAAGCCAGCATCTGGCCGGCCTGTCGGACTTCATCGGCAAGCCGATCTCGCTGCAAAGCGAAAGCGCCATGGGACAGGAACAGTACGATATCGTGCTTCTTTAATACTTTGCGGACCAACCGCAGGTTGCTCTGTCCTCAACTGAATGAGGCCGATCCCCATCCTCACCTACCACCAGATCGACGCGCCGCCGCCGTCCGGCGCGCCGTATCGAAGCCTGGTGGTGTCGCCTGCGGCTTTTGCCCGGCAGATGGGCATGCTCAGGACGCTTGGCTACCAGGGCCTGTCGATGAGCGCTCTGGAGCCGTACCTGTGCGGCGATAAATCCGGCAAGGTCGTGGGCATCACGCTGGACGATGGCTTCGTGAACAACCTCGAGCAGGCCTTGCCGGTGCTGCGCCGCTGCGGATTTTCGGCGACCTGCTACGTCGTCAGCGGCCAGATGGGTGGGCTGAACATCTGGGACCGGGCCAAGGGCGTCGCGCCGCAGAGCCTGATGGACGCCGGCCAGCTCAAGGCCTGGCTGGCCGGCGGGCAGGAGGTCGGCGCGCACACGCGCAGCCATGCCGACCTGATGCGGGCCGACGATGCGTCGGCACGCGAAGAGATCGCCGGCTGCAAGCGCGACCTGGAGCAGTCGTTGGGCGCGCCGGTGCGCCACTTCTGCTATCCCTACGGTTTCCACCGGCCTGAACATGCGGCGATGGTGCGCGAGGCCGGTTACGTCACCGCTACCACCACGCAGCGCGGCAGGGTCGGCAGCGCCGACGACCTGTTCGAGTTGCCGCGGGTGCCGGTGCTGCGCGCCACGTCGCTGCCGCTGCTGTGGCTCAAGCTCGCCACGGGCTACGAAGACCGGCGGCGCACGTGAGCGAGGACTATGGCGTGGCTCGAAGGCTGCGCATCGCCGTGCTCAATCGCATCTTCAGCCCGGCCGGGGGCGGCGCCGAGAGCTACTCGATCCGCGTCGTGGAGCAGCTGGCCGCCCGCCATGAAGTCCACGTGTTTGCCCAGCTCATAGAGCATCAGTGGCCGGGTGTGCGCTACCACCGCGTGCCGCGCCTGCTGGCGAGGCCGCGCTGGATCAACCAGCTCTGGTATGCGCTGTACACCTGGCGCGCCACCCGGCGCGGGTTCGACGTGGTGCATTCGCACGAGAACACCTGGCACGGCCACATGCAGACCATGCACGTCAAGCCGGTGCGCACCAATGTCCTGGGCGGGCGCAGCGGCTGGAAGCTGGCGGCGGCATGGCTGAAGATCGTGCTCAGCCCGCGCCTGATCACCAATCTTTCGCTCGAAGCTGAGCGTTTCAGGCCTGCGCCGGGCCGGCACGTCGTGCTCACGTCGGAGGCGCTGCGGGCGCAGGCGCTGGCCGCCTATCCCGCCGCCGCGGCCATGATGTCGGTGATCACGCCGGGCGTGAACCTGCCGGCCGACGCTCCGTCACGCGCTGAAGCGAGGCGTTTGCTGGGCCTGCCGCAATCGGGGGCGCTGCTGCTGTTTGTCGCGAACGATTACCCCCGCAAGGGCCTGGATGCGTTGCTGCTTGCGCTGCCGCGCGTGCCGGAGGACGCGATGCTGATAGTGGTGGGCAATCCGGCCGGCATTGCGCAGTACCAGGACAAGGCGCGCGGCATGGGCGTGGCGCAGCGGGTCCTGTTTCTCGGCGCGCTGAAGGACATCGACCTGGCTTATCGCGCCGCCACGGCGCTGGTGCACCCGACGCTGGACGACACCTTTGCGATGGTCGTGCTCGAGGCGATGGCGTACGGACTGCCGGTGGTGGTGAGCGGCCCGGCGCATTGCGGCATATCGGCGATGCTGCGAAACGGACAAGACGCGCTGTTGCTGGAAGATCCGCGCGACGACTGCCGGCTCGCCGAAGCCGTCGCGCGGGTGCTGGATGATCCCGCGCTGGCGGCAAAACTGTCGGAGGCCGGACGGCTGTTCGCGCAAGGCCACACGTGGCAGAAGGCTGCCCGGGACTATGAAGCGCTCTATTGGCAGTCATGCCGGACCTGATCCGGCGTCGACGGCGTCTACGCCACCAGCTTGAAATGCTTCCTGCTGAAATCCAGCCCCGTGAGCTGCTCCAGCTTCTTTGACAGCCGGTACTTGCGTTCTTTCGGCGTGAGCCGGTAATCCGGATTGAACACCAGGGCCTGCTCGGCCTGCGTCGCCAGCCACTGCGCCATCACTTCCGGATGCGTGCCGGTGAATGGAGCCACGGCTTGCGGGTCGAAGTTCGCGTAGTTGATCTTCGGCACCACGGCGCCTTCCCAGTACTTGGCCACCTGGTCCAGCTTGGCCTGCATGAATTCGGCGCGCCGCACCCAGCCATAGTGGTAGATGCGGGCGCCGGCCAGCGCGCCGTGTGGATTGCGCGGCCGCTTGTGGTCGTGCATCACCAGCCAGTACTGGCCATCCGGCGCGTAGCTGCGGATCGTGTTGCGAATCAGCCGGCATTCGCGCCGGTACCAGCCCGGGCTGACCGACACAAAGCCGGGCGAGCCGTAGAAGTGCAGGTAGTCGAACACCAGGGCCTCGACCGCCGGATTTCCATGGTGCCGCAGCACGCTGGCGCGAATGGCGTCGAGCTCGTTCTCGTGCACCACCTCGTCGCCCTCGAGGTAGAACGCCCAGTCGCCGGTGCAGGCATATTGCGCCATCATCTTCTGCTGGGCGTACACGAAGCCGCGGTCGGCCATGCGCTCGTTCCAGACCGTTTCGATGATGCGGATCTTCGGGTCGCCGATGGCTTTGACGCGCTCCAGCGTGTCGTCCTCGCCGCGGCCGACGGCGACCACGAATTCATCCACCAGCGGCAGCAGCGAGCGGATCGATTCGACGAACGGGAAACCCAGCATCACCCCGTTGCGGATGAAGGTGAAGCCGCTGATGGAAACCCGGCTCATTCGAGGACCTCTTCCTGCGAGGTGTCCAGGTCGCTCGTCACCGCGAGGTTGTACAGGCGCGCGTAATGGCCGTTCACCCGCAGCAGTTCAGCGTGCGATCCTTCCTCGACGATGCTGCCCGCGCTCATCACCAGGATGCGGTCGGCATGCTCGATGGTGGACAGGCGGTGGGCGATGATCAGCGTCGTGCGTCCCGCCATCAGGCGCTGCAGCGCCGTCCTGACGGCCTGCTCGGACTCCACGTCCAGTGCCGAGGTCGCCTCGTCCAGCACCAGGATCGGCGCGTCCTTGTACAGCGCCCGGGCGATGGCTAGGCGCTGGCGCTGGCCGCCCGAGAGTTCGGTCGCGTTGTGGCCCACCACGGTATCGACGCCGCTGGGCAGCGTCGCGACATGCGCGCTCAGATTGGCCGCTTCCAGCGCGGCGGCGATCCGTTCCCGGTCCGGCTCGAGCCCGAGGGTGACGTTGGCCGCGATGCTGTCGTTGAACATCACCACGTCCTGGCTGACGAATGCAAATTGCCGCCGCAGCGCACTGAGGCGCCAGTCGCGCACTTCGACGCCATCGAGCAGGATGCGGCCGGCCGAAGGTTCCACGAAGCGCGGCAGGAGATTGACCAGCGTCGTCTTGCCCGAGCCCGAGCTGCCGACCAACGCCACCGTCTGGCCCGGGGTGATGCGCAAGCTCACTTCGTCGAGCGCGTCGCTGCTGCTGCCGGCATAGCGCACCGTCACGTGGTCCAGCACCAGGTCGCCGCTCGCGCGCACCGCCTCATGCCGGCCTTCCGGTTCGGATGGGGTGTGATCGATCAGGTCCAGTCCGCGCTCGACGGCCGCCAGCCCGCGCGTGATCGGGGCGGCCGATTCCGACAGGTGCTTGATCGGCGCGATCAGCATCAGCATTGCGGTCACGAAGGAGGCGAAGCCACCGACCGTGATGCCGCTGGTCGAGCTTTGCCACAGCGCGGTGCAGATCACGGCCGACAAGGCCGCCGCCGCCAGCATTTGGGTCAGCGGCGTCATCGCCGATGCCGCAATGGTGGATTTCATCGCCAGCCGCCGCAGCTCCCGGTTCAATCGCCCGAACCGCTCGCCCTGCGCATGCTGGGCCTGGTGCAGCCGCACCACGCGATGCGCCAGCACGTTTTCCTCCACGACATAGGCCAGCCGGTCGGTCGCCTGCTGGCTGGCCTGGGTGATGCGCTGCAGCCGCCGCGACAGCACCTTCATCACCACCGCCACGCCGGGAAAGATCACCAACACGATCAGCGTCAGCTTCCAGTTGATGTACAGCAGGTAGGCCATCAGCGCCGCCAGCGTCAGCGAGTCCTTGATCAGGGACAGCATGGCGTTGACGAGCAGCGTCGTGCCGGTCTGCACTTCGTAGACGACGGTGTTGGACAGCGTGCTGGCGGAGGTCTGGCCGAACATGGTCATCGGCGCGTCCAGCAAGCGGCTGAACAGCCGGCCACGCAGCGTCACCATCGCCTGGTTGGCCATGTAGGCCAGCGAATACTGCGCGACGAATCCGGCCAGCCCGCGCACCGCGAACAGCCCCATCAGGGCCAGCGGCACCAGCCAGAGATTGAACGACGTGCCCTGGAAGCCCCGGTCCAGCAGCGGCTTCATCAATGCCGGGATCACCGGCTCGGTCACCGCGGCGATCGTGGTGGCCGTGACCATGGCCGGCATGGCCCAGCCGGCGCCTTTGAAGTAGGGCAACAGGCGCGCCAGGCGCTGCCACATCGCGCGCGCGCCGCGGTCCAGGCTGGCAGCGTCGCTCATGAAGCGGCTTCTCCGTGCGGCGCGCTGTACAGGCCCAGCGCCAGCAACAGGCCCAGCATGAGGCAGAAATAGTCGCCAATCAGGGCATCGAACAAGACGGTGTTGAACAGGCACACCGCGGCGAGCATGGCCACGAACGTTTTCATTGCCCGGCGGATTGCAGCTGTGAAGCGCGACGCATCGCGCACCAGTTGCACCAGGAACGCGAGCAATAGTGCAACGCCGACGATGCCCAGCTGCACGCCCCACATCAGGTATTCCTCGTGGGGATTTCGCAGGTCCTTGAAAGACGGATTGAGCTGGCTGCCTTCGCGGCGCGTGTACTCGGCGTTCCAGCTGCCTGCGCCGTGCCCCACGACCGGGCTTTCCAGGATCGACTCCACCGAGCGGCGCCAGAAACCGAGGCGCAGCCCCGACGATGTGGGCGCACGGTCACCCTGGCTGTAGGCCTGCGATTCCGTGACCACCGCCGACACCCGTTCCCGCAGCTGCGGTGACGCGGCCATGGCTGCCGCGAGCACCATCGGCGGCACCACCACGGCGGCCGCCTTGCCGGCGCCGGGGATCAGCCAGAACAGCGCCATGGAAAGCGCGACGAGCAGTGCCACCTGGCCACTTCGACCGGGCAGGAAGAACATCACGTTGACCGCGCAAAGCAGCACCAGCGCAATTGCCACCGTGCGGCCGTGGCGACCGGGAAACTCACCCCGCAAATGCCAGCTCAAGGCCGCCAGGCCGGCAGTCATGATCGACTGGTCCAGATAGCTGGAGTACACGGTGCCGATCGAGAGGCGCACCGCACGCGGCTTGATGACCCAGGGCAGAATCAGGTCCATCGAGAGCAGGTACGACGTCAGCACCACGAATGTCTCGGCCGCGATGTACACGCCCAGGGCCAGCAGCACCTCGCGGCGGGTGCGCACCAGGGCTGGTACGAGCGCAATGACCAGCAGCTTGCCGTACTTGGCAAAGTCGTTGAGCGCCTCCGCCGGCGGCGCCGAGGTATACGCCAGGCTGAGCGCGAGCGCCGCCAGCATCAGCAGGATCACTGCCGGCGTGCGCAGCTGCGCCAGCTGGGGCAGCGGATTGCGGCGCGCGATGGCGAGGCCCAGCACGGCCAGCCCGAAGATGAACATGAAGAACTTGGAAAGGTTAGCCGCTGCCAGTGAAAACGGGATCGATGCGGCCATGGCGTAGACAGGCCAGGGCCGCAGGTTTTCCCACTTGCTTTTCTCCGACACTACGTACCCGCCTCTCGATTCAGACAACATTCGATTATCTACGGACCGTCCGTCGCCACCCGCCGCGGCCGGGGCCGCCTGCGCCATCGGCCAAAATACCCGCCTGCCCGAGAAAAACACGAGCCCAACCTCCATGTCCCGGATTTCCGCCTACATCATTGCCTTCAATGAAGCAGCCAAGGTGGGCGATGCCATCCGCAGCGTGCAGTGGGCCGACGAAGTGGTGGTGGCCGATTCGCACAGCACGGACGACACCGCGCGCATCGCGCAGGAGCTGGGTGCGCGCGTGGTGCAGATACCATTCCAGGGCTTTGGCGCGCTGCGCAACGATGCCGTCGCGGCCTGCACCCATGACTGGATCTTCAGCCTCGACTCGGACGAGCGCTGCACGCCACAGGTGGGCCAGGAGGCCAGGGCGCTCGCGCAAGCGGGCGAACACGGCGTTTTTTTTGTGCCGCGCCGAAACTTTTTCCTGGGACGGGAAATCCGCCACTCAGGCTGGTATCCAAACTATCGCCAGCCCCAGTTGTTCCGAAAGGACGCGATGCGCTATGAGATGAGCCCGGTGCACGAAGGCTTCGAACTCTCGCCCGGCGTTACGGCAGGTTACCTGCGCCATGCGATATGGCAGCTGCCGTTCCGGGACCTGGCCGAATCGATCAGCAAGATGAACCGCTACTCCTCGCTGGGCGCGACCAAGCGGCGACAGGCAGGATCGAGCTGGGGCAAGGCGCTGGCGCATGGCGTGTGGGCGTTCTGGAGGCACTATCTTTTCAAGCGTGGTTTTCTCGACGGCTGGGCCGGTTTCATCATCGCCCTGTCCTACTTCGAGGTGACGTTCTACCGCTACGCGAAGGCAGTGGAACTGGAGCACCAGCAACGGTGGGCGGCCGACTGGAAAGACATCCTCAAGCGTTAGTGTCCTGTCCCACAATTATCTGTACTCTCGTTCGAGTTCATGCGGTGATGATCGGCGGCCGGCCAAAGGGGGTCAAGACTGGGCGTCTTGATCCCCTTTGGCCGGCTGTCGAGGGCGCCGCAGGGGCCGAACCCTTCGGGCTGGCCCGTATCGGGCCGCATGCCGCGTTGCGGTCGCAGGTCAATACGTCAAGTATTGACCTGCGACCACGCCTTGCCTGCGGCCCGATACGGGCCAGCGAGAGCACAGATAATTGTGGGACAGGACACTTGGCCGGCGGCGTCCGCTACGATCAGAAGAAAAGGACGAGACTTTATGGGCGAAGATTTTTCAATCCAGCGACGGGCCTGCGTGGCCGGCCTGCTGATGGCGCCAATGTACAGCGCGCTGGCGCAGTTCCGTGTCGAAGTCACCGGCGTGGGCTTGACGCAACTGCCCATTGCCATTGCGCCGTTCCGTGGCGACGCGCAGGCGCCCCAGAAGATCGCGGCCATCGTCCAGGCCGATCTGGAACGCAGCGGCCAGTTCCGCCCCGTGGACGCCGCCGGGGCCGTGCTGGACGAAGGCAGCCGCCCCGACCTCACGCCGTGGCGGCAGAAGGGCGCCGACTCACTGGCGGCCGGCAGTCTCACGCGGCTGGTGGACGGCCGCTGGGACGTGCGTTTTCGCCTGTGGGACGTGGTGCGCGGCCAGGACCTCGGCGGCCAGAGCTACGCCGTCACCGTCGGGGACCTGCGCCTGGCGGCCCACCGCATCGCCGACTACATCTATGAAAAGCTGACCGGCGAGAAAGGCGTGTTCTCGACCCGCATCGCCTACGTCACCAAGGCCGCGAACCGCTACAACCTGTGGGTCGCCGATTCGGACGGCGAGAACGCGCAATCAGCGCTGGCCAGTAACGAACCTATCATCTCGCCGGCCTGGTCGGCCAACGGCTTGCAGCTCGCCTATGTTTCGTTCGAATCGCGCAAACCGGTGGTCTATGTGCATGACGTGGCCACCGGCAAGCGGCGGCTGATTGCCAACTTCCGCGGCTCCAACAGCGCGCCGGCCTGGTCGCCTGACGGGCGCACCCTGGCCGTGACGCTCAGCCGCGACGGCGGCTCGCAGCTTTACACCATCGACGCCAACGGTGGCGAGCCGCGGCGCCTGACGCAGTCGGCCGGCATCGATACCGAGCCGGTCTATTCGCCGGACGGGCGCAGCATCTATTTCGTGAGCGACCGGGGTGGCGCGCCGCAGATCTATCGGATGCCCGTCAGCGGCGGCAGCCCCGAGCGTGTCACCTTTACGGGGAGTTACAACATCTCGCCGGCCGTTAGCCCGGACGGGAGGTGGCTCGCCTACATTTCCCGCATCAATGGCGTCTTCAAGCTCCAGGTCATGGAGCTCGGCAGCGGCACGGTGAATTCGATTACCGACACGACCGCCGATGAAAGCCCAAGTTTCGCGCCCAATGGCCGCCTGATCGTGTATGCGACACGGCAGAATGGCCGGGAAGCTCTGATGACCACCACATTGGACGGCAAGATCAAGGCCCGCCTGGCCGGCCAGGGCGGCGACATCCGCGAGCCCGACTGGGGTCCGTTTCAGAAATGACATTTTCAGGAGGTATTTGGATGATCAAGCGAATGTTCCTGGCCCTGGCCATCGTCGCCATAGCCGGTTGCTCGAGCGTGCCGCTCGACAACGTTCCGGTGGAGGACAAGAGTGCCAGCGCGGTCGCCGGCCAGCCAGGTGGACCGGGCGGCACCGAAAGCACAGTGGCGCCGGTGGCGGCGGACGAAGTCGCAGGTACCGGGGCAGGGCCGGTCAACGTGGCCCGGCTCATCTACTTCGACTACGACAGCTATGTCATCAAACCCGAGTTCCAGTCGATGCTCGAGAGCCATGCGCGATTCCTCAAGGCCAACACACGGCGCAAGGTGTCCATCGAAGGCCATACCGACGAGCGGGGCGGGCGCGAATACAACCTGGCGCTGGGCCAGCGGCGCTCCGAGGCCGTTCGCCGCGCGCTCGGCTTGCTGGGCGTGGCCGACGGCCAGATCGAGGCCGTGAGCTTCGGCAAGGAAAAGCCGGTCGCGCTGGGCAGCAACGAGGCGGCCTGGGCGCAGAACCGCCGCGCCGAAATCGTGTACCTGCGATGAGTACCGCCGCCCGCTATCCACGGCCCTGGCGCACCGCCATTGCCACCGGCTTGGCCATGTTGTGCCTGGCAGCCAGCTCGCTCGCGTCGGCCGCGCTGTTCGAAGACGACGAGGCCCGCCGCGCCATTCTCGACCTGCGGCAACGGGTCGAGGCGCAGCGTCTGGCCGGCGAGCGCCAGGTCGAAGAGTTGCGCCGTGCCAATGAGGACAATGCCCAGCTGCGCCGCAGCCTGCTGGACCTGCAGGCCCAGATCGAGGCGCTGCGCGGCGAGATCGCCCGCTTGAACGGACAGGACGAGCGGCTGGTACGGGACCTGGCTGAAATCCAGCGGCGCCAGAAGGACATCGCGCAAGGCGTGGATGACCGGCTGCGCAAGGTCGAACCCTCCAAGGTGTCGGTCGAGGGGCGGGAATTCATCGCCGACCCGGCCGAATCCCGCGACTTCGAGGCGGCGCTCGCGATCTTCCGGCGCGGTGAATTCCCGGCGGCGCAGACGGCCTTCACCGAGTTCATCAAGCGCTATCCGCAAAGCGGATTCAAGTCCACGGCCCTGTTCTGGTTGGGCAATGCGCAATACGCCAATCGCGACTACCGGGGTGCGATCGCCAATTTCCGCGCGATGCTGGCGCAGGCGGCGGACCATCCGCGCGCCGCCGAAGCGGTGCTGTCGATCGCGAACTGCCAGATCGAGCTGAAGGACAACGCGGGCGCGCGCAGAACGCTCGACGAACTGATCAAGACCTATCCCCAGTCCGAGGCGGCGGTCGCGGCCAAGGAACGGCTGACGAAGTTCCGGTAGCTGCGTTCGAACTCTTGACCCACCTCGACGAAGCCGCCGATCTGCAACGCCGTTTCGGCGGGCTGGAGCGCCTCTATGGCGTCACCGGCGCGGCGGCGATCCGGGCCGCTCACGTGGCCGTGGTCGGTATCGGCGGCGTCGGTTCCTGGGCGGCGGAAGCGTTGGCGCGCAGCGGTGTGGGCGAGCTGACGCTGATCGACCTGGACCACATAGCAGAGTCCAACATCAACCGGCAGATCCACGCGCTAGCCGGCACGCTGGGGCAAGCGAAGGTGCAGGCCATGGCCGAGCGCATCGGTCAGATCAATCCACGCTGCAAGGTGCACTGCATCGAGGAATTCGCCCAGCCGGACAACTGGCCGCAGCTGCTGCCGGCCGGTGTCGGCGCCGTGATCGACGCATGCGACCAGGTCAAGGCCAAGGTTGCCATGGCGGCATGGGCGCTCGAGACCGGGACCCTGTTCGTGACGGCCGGTGCCGCCGGCGGCAAGCGCCTGGCTCACAAGGTCGATCTGGACGACCTGGCCAACGCCACGCATGACCCGCTGCTGGCCCAAGTGCGCTCGCGCCTGCGCAAGCTCCACGGCGCATCGCGCGAAGGGCGGAAAATCGGCGTAGCCTGCGTGTTCAGCCGCGAGTCCGTGGCGCCGCCCGATGCATCGTGCGCCATCGAGGGCGACGGCACGCTGAACTGCCATGGGTATGGCTCGGTGGTCAGCGTCACCGCCACTTTCGGCCAATGCGCCGCGGGCTGGTTGCTGGACCGGCTGGCGTCAGTGAAGGCGGGAATCGCAACGCCGATATAATCTGCGGCTTTGCTGCTGCCGCGAGGCAAGCGGCAGGAGAGTTGAAGGCGCCGCAAGGCGCGCATTCGGAAGGCGACCGCAAGGCGCCGCGTGGGACGTTAGCTCAGTTGGTAGAGCAGCGGACTTTTAATCCGTTGGTCACAAGTTCGAATCTTGTACGTCCTACCAACAAGGCCGCGTTGAATAAGAAAAGCCTGCTATCTAGACCGTAGCAGGCTTTTTCGTTTTCGGACCCGCGACAGTTTAGTGACAGTTCGCGGGTCAGTCTTCGACCCGTTTTGCGGCTATGGGGGATCCGCGCGTTCGCCGCGGCACTCATCACCATATGGAATGATTACCATCACAACTCTAAATTCGACAAATATAGGTGAAAACCCTAACATCTGGCCATTGCACGGAGCCACATGGTTTCGGGCGTTATCGGAAAGGAATGAATCATGGCCAGCATTGCCACCACGGCGAATCCGAGCCTGCAGTACCTGATGGTGCGTGCGGAGCTTGCACAGCAGAGCTTCGAGCAGGTTGATTTCGCCATTGAGCTGCTTACTCGCCTCGCCAAATCGATCGTCTCTGCGGTGAAGCCCGCATTCAAGCGCTGGGCGGCGGCCCATCGGCAGGCCGTTCAGGACCGCATGTTCTGGGAATTGGCATTGACCGACCGCCGCCTAATGGCCGAGCTCCATGCCATCAAGGATTACGCGGAATCGCGCGGGACAGGCTACCCGAACTTATTCGCCACGGCAGCCTGAAATATCCAAGGGGAGAGTCATTCCTGGCGGCGGCGCCTGCGATTGGGCCTTTCCGTGGAGGCCGGATCCGGCGCAGGCAGCATCAGTTGCGCCGCCTCCGCCACGCGCACGCAATCCTTGATGTGCTCCTCGCCCAGATAGCGCAGCGCGGTGTAGCCCATGATCGCGGACACGGCCTGGCCGGCCAGTGGCACGTATTTGGCGGCTTGAACCGCCGTCAGTCGCTTGCCCAAGGTCTGGGCCATGCGCATCACGAGGTCGCGCGTGATGAACTTGCCGACCAGCACCGATCCCACCATGGCCAGGGCTTTTTGCACCTGTTCGCGCTTGTGGTCGGGCAGCTTATCGAGCTGGGCCGGCGTGAGGCCGAATTCCGCATTGATGGCGGGCACCAGCCGTGTGAGCAATGCCGCGTCCACGGCCCAATCGAGCCCCGGAACCGGCACCGTGCTCGCGACGGCGCCGACCAGTGCGCGCCGGTTCAGCAGCTTGCGGCTGCGCCGCACCGCGTCCATCAGGACAGGGTTGCCTTCGGCGAGTTGGAGTGCGGTGGCCATGGCAATGCAGGTGTATTTGCGCCAGTGTGGCGCAGGAGCGACTAGCGCGCTGTTTCAAGCGCTTCGAGATCGCCCGACAGGGCCAGCCAACGTTCTTCCAGCGCGTGCAGTTCGTCGCTGACGGCCTTCAAGCGCTTGCCGGCATAGGCAATCTCGGCTGGCGGCAGCCCGCCGGCCAGGCTCGCTTCCAGCGCCGCCTTGTCGGCGCCCAGCACGGCCATTCGCTGCTCCGCCTGTTCCAGCTCGCGCTTCAGGGGCCGCATGCGGCTTGCCCGCTGCTGGCGCTGCTGCGCATCCTGCTTGCGCTGCTCCTGCGGCGTGAGGCCGGCGTCGGCTCGTTGAACCGCGTCGGCGGGCGTGGCGGTATCCGCGCCGGCGGCGCTTTCAGCCCGTGCTTCTTCGCGCAGTCGCTTGGCCTCGTCCAGCAGGTAACGCTGGTAATCGTCCAGGTCGCCGTCGAACGGAACCACCTGGCCGCGGCCGACCAGCCAGAACTCGTCGCACACGGCGCGCAGCAGGGCCCGGTCGTGGCTGACCAGCAACACGGTACCCTCGAATTCATTCAACGCCATCGATAACGCCTCGCGCGTGGCCAGGTCCAGGTGGTTGGTCGGCTCGTCCAGCAGCAGCAGGTTGGGGCGCTGCCAGACCATCATCGCCAGCACCAGCCGGGCCTTCTCGCCGCCGCTCATGGTGCCGACCGCCTGCTTGACCATGTCGCCCGTGAAGTTGAAGGTGCCCAGGTAGTTGCGCAGGTCCTGCTCGCGGCTGGACTCACCGGAGTTCGGCCCCAGCTCGCGCGCCAGGCGGAACATGTGTTCCAGCGGCGTGTCCAGCGGCCGCAGCACGTCCAGCTCCTGCTGGGCGAAGTAGCCGATGTTCAGGCCCTTGCCTTCGGTGAGCGTGCCGCCCAGCGCGGGAATGTCGCGGGCGATGGTCTTGACCAGCGTCGACTTGCCCTGGCCGTTGGCGCCGAGAATGCCGATGCGCTGGCCGGCCAGGACGGACTTATTCAGGTTGGAAAGAATGATCTTCGGGCTGCCCCCACCCCGACCCTCCCCCGGAAGGGGAGGGGGCGGCTCGTAGCCGAACACGCCGTCCCGGATTGCGAGCATCGGATTCGGCAGATTCGCCGGCTCCTTGAACTCGAAGGTGAAGTCGGCATCGGCCAGCACCGGGGCGATCTTCTCCATGCGCTCCAGTGCCTTGACGCGGCTTTGCGCCTGCCTGGCCTTGGTGGCCTTGGCCTTGAAGCGGTCGATGAACTTCTGCAGGTGGGCGATTTTTTCCTTCTGCTTGGAGAACGCTGCCTGCTGCAGCTCCAGCTGCTGGGCGCGCAAGGTTTCGAATGCGCTGTAGTTGCCGCCGTAGCGTGTCAGCTGCTGGCGCTCGATGTGCAGCGTGACGCCGGTGACCGCGTCCAGGAATTCGCGGTCATGGCTGATCACGATCAGCGTGCCGGCATAGCGCTTGAGCCACGCCTCCAGCCAGACCAGCGCATCCAGGTCCAGGTGGTTGGTCGGCTCGTCAAGCAGCAGCAGGTCCGACGGGGACATCAGCGCGCGCGCCAGCTGCAGCCGCATGCGCCAGCCGCCCGAGAAGCTGTTGACCGGCTGGTACAGCTCGCCGGTCTTGAAGCCGAGGCCCAGGATCAGCGACTGGGCACGGGGCACGGCGTCATGCTCGCCGGCGTCGGCCAGGTCGGAGTGAAGGTGCGCGATCTGCATGCCGTGGGCGGCGTCGTGCGCGTTTTCGTCGTGGTTCGCCTCCGCGCGCGCCAGGGCATGGCGCAACTCGATCAGGCGGGTATCGCCGCCGAGCACGAAATCGGTGGCGCTTTCGTCCGTCTCGGGCATCTCCTGTGCCACCTGGGCCATGCGCCACTGCGCCGGCATCGAGAAATCGCCGCTGTCCTCGTGCAGGCTGCCGTTGATGAGAGCGAATAGAGTGGACTTGCCCGAGCCGTTGCGTCCGACCAGTCCGGCCTTTTCGCCCGGATTGAGCGTGACCGAGACGTTCTCCAGCAGTACCTTCGCGCTGCGGCGAAGGGTCAGATTGCGCAGGACGATCACTTGCGCAAACCGTCGAACGCTTGCTTGAAGTCGGCCAGCAGGTCGGCCTGTGATTCGATGCCGACCGACACGCGGATCAGCGAATCAGCGATCTCCATGCTCGCGCGCTGCTGCGCGCCCATCTCCCAGAAGATGGTGTGCGCGACCGGCAGCGCCGAGGTGCGGTTGTCGCCCAGGTGGCTGGACTTGATGACGAGTTCCAGCGTATCGAGCAGCTTGAACGGATCGACGCCATCGGCCGTTTCGAAGCTCAGCAAGGCGCCGAAATTCCTGAACAGCTTTGCCGACCGCTCATGCTGCCGATGGCTGGCCAGCCCCGGGTAGTGAACCCTGGAAACCAGCGGCTCGGCTTCCAGCCACTCGGCCAGGGCCCGGGCATTGGCACAGGTGCGCTCCATCCTCAGTGACAGCGTCTCCGCCCCGGCCGCGATGCGATGGCCATGTTCTGCGCTGAGCGTGGCGCCGAGATCGCGCAGGCCCTTCTTGCGGATCTGCAACAGGCCCCACAGCGCGGGCGCGCCCTGCCGATACGCGGGCAGCAGGTTCGGATAGCGGTTCCAGTCGTACAGCCCGGTGTCCGAAATCGAACCGCCCAGGGCGTTACCGTGGCCGCAGATCGACTTGCTCAGCGAATGCACGACCAGCGAGGCGCCGACGGCTTTCGGCTGGAACAGGTGCGGCGTCGTCATCGTGCTGTCGACCACGTAGAGCAGCCCCTGTTCGGCGCAAAGTTTGCCGATGCCTTCAAGGTCCGCCACCTGGGTGCGTGGGTTGGCGATCGTCTCGACGAAGACCATGCGTGTTTCGGGCCGCAGGGCCTGGTGCACATGGGCGGCGTCGGTCGCGTCGACCAGCGTGGTCTCGCACCCGAGTTGCGACAGGGTGTTCATCCAGCTGGCCGTGTTGCCGAACAGGTACCGGCTGGACACCACGTGGTCACCCTTCTTCAGCAGCGCCGTCATCGACCCGCAGATCGCCGCCATGCCGGTGGCAAAGCACACGGTGCCGACGGCGTCTTCCAGCAGGCTGATCTTGACCTCGAGGGCGGAGGTGGTCGGGTTGCCCTGGCGGCCATAGACGTGGCCGCTCTTGCGGCCCTGGAACACGTCGGTGAGGTCTCCAGCCGTGGGGTAGCCGTAGGCGGTTGCGATGTGCAGCGGCTTGAGCACGGCGCCGTGCTCGACGGATCCCAACCGGTCGGCGTGGAGGAGGCGAGTGATGGTATCTCTGCTCATTTGCGTATTGTCATCCCGTCCAGCAGATTTTCGCGCGTGACCAGCATCACCTGGTCCTCGCCAGCGCTGGTTTCCAGCCAGACCACCTCCAGCCGGGGGAACGCGGCCTCGAAGTGGCTGCGCTCGTTGCCGATCTCGAGCACCAGCACGGCCTGCGGGCTCATGTGGGCCGGCGCATCGCGCAACAGCACCCGGATGAAATCCATGCCATCGGCGCCGCCGGCCAGGGCGAGCGTTGGCTCGGCCCGGTACTCGGCCGGCAGCTCGGCCATGCTTTGCGCGTTGACGTAGGGCGGATTGCAAAGAATCAGGTCATAAGGGCCCGGCAGCGATTGCAACCCGTCGGACTGCAGCAGGCGGACGCGGTCCTGCAAACCATGCTGGTCGACGTTGATGCGGGCCACCGCCAGCGCATCAGCGGAAATGTCGGCCGCGTCCACAGTCACATCCGGCCAGGCCATGGCCGCAAGCACCGCCAGGCTGCCGTTGCCGGTGCACAGGTCCAGCACCCGCCTGGTCTGCTCGCCCAGCCACGGATCGATGCCGCCATCGGCGATGAGCTCGGCGATGAAGCTACGCGGCACGACGCTGCGCTCGTCGACATAGAACGGCACGCCCTGCAGCCAGGCCTGCCGGGTCAGGTAGGCGGCGGGTTTGCGCGACCGGATGCGCTCGCCGACCAGCTCGCGCACCGTGTCCTGCTGCTCGCGCGACACGGCCACGTTTGCGGCGCCGTCCAGGTCACCGAGGTCAAAGCCAAGCTGCCACAGTACCAGCCACGCGGCTTCGTCGAATGCGTTGGTGGTGCCGTGGCCAAAGGCCACGCCGGCCCGCTCGAGCCGCGTGGCGCTCTCGTTGACGAGCTCGATCAGGAACACTGGCCCCGCTCGAGGTTCTCGAGAGTGCGGCGGTAGATGTTCTTCAGCGGCTCGACGTCGGCAAGCGCGACGTGTTCGTCGATCTTGTGAATGCTCGCATTCACCGGACCGAACTCGATCACCTGCGGGCAGATGCGCGAGATGAAACGGCCGTCGCTGGTGCCGCCGGTCGTGGACAGCTCGGTTTCGATGCCGGTTTCAGCATGGATCGCGCTTTGCAGCGCACCCATCAGTTCACCCGGCGTGGTGACAAACGGCAGGCCGCCCACCACCCAATCCAGCTCGTAGTCCAGGCCGTGGCGGTCCAGTACCTCGTGCGTGAGCTTTTGCAGGCTCTCGGGCGTGGACTCGCTCGAATAGCGGAAATTGAAATCGATCGTGACCGATCCGGGGATCACGTTGGCCGCGCCGGTTCCGCCGTGGATGTTGCTGATCTGCCAGCTCGTGGGCTGGAAGAATTCATTGCCCCAGTCCCATTCCAGCGTCGCCAGTTCGGCCAGCGCGGGCAGCGCCAGGTGGATCGGATTCTTCGCGAGCTGCGGATAGGCGATGTGGCCCTGAATGCCTTTGACGGTCAGGCGGCCGCTCATGGTGCCGCGGCGGCCGTTCTTGATCATATCGCCCAGGCGAGCGACCGAGGTCGGCTCGCCGACGATGCAATAGTCGATGCGCTCACCATGCTCCTTGAGCTGGTCGCAGACCACCACCGTGCCGTCCACACTCGGCCCCTCTTCGTCGCTGGTCAGCAGCAGCGCGATCGACAGCGCCGGATCCGGTTTGGCCGCCAGGAATTCCTCCACTGCCACCACGAAAGCCGCGATCGAGGTCTTCATGTCGGCGGCGCCCCGCCCGTACAGCCTGCCATCGCGCTGCGACGGCGTGAACGGGTCGCTCGCCCACTGCTCGAGCGGCCCGGTGGGCACGACATCCGTGTGGCCGGCAAACACCACCGTGCGGGACGCGCCCGGCTTCGCCGTTTCAAGGCTGCCCACGCGTTTGGCCCACAGGTTGGTAACGCGGAAACTGTCCGGCCCGCTCAGGATGATTTCGCAGGAAAAACCCAGTGGCTTGAGGCGCTCACCGACGATCTGTTGGCACTGCGCGTCCTCCGGGGTGACGGAGCGGCGGGCAATGAGCTGTTCGGCCAGGTGGAGCGTGCGATTCATTTCGTCCGGGTCCGGGGCCGCGGCAGCGGCCACGTTTCTTCCTCAATGCTTGACGTCGAGCGTGATTTCGGTGAAGGAGGGCTCGTCGGCCATGTCTTCCTCGGACGCACCGTCTTCCACCATGGCCATGTCCTTGCCGGCGGCTTCGTTCTGCAGGCGCCATTGCAGGTTGGTGGGCGAATCGGCGTAGGCCAGGCCTTCCTTCTTGTCGACGATGCCCTCGACGATCATGCGCGCGATATCATGCTCGAAGGTCTGCGAGCCTTCGGCCATCGATTTTTCCATCGCCTCCTTGATGCCGGAGAAGTCGCCTTTTTCGATCAGCTCCGAAATCAGCTTGGTGTTCAGGAGCACTTCCACGGCCGGCGCGCGGCCGCCGTGTACGGTGCGCAGCAGGCGCTGCGACACCACGGCCTTGAGTGCCGCGCCCAGGTCGCCGAGCATGGTCGGCCGCACTTCGACCGGATAGAACGACAGGATGCGGTTGAGGGCCTGGTAGCTGTTGTTGGCGTGCATGGTCGCCAGGCACAGGTGTCCCGACTGCGCGTAGGCGATCGCGGCCGACATGGTCTCGCGGTCGCGGATTTCGCCGATCAGGATCACGTCCGGCGCCTGGCGCAGCGCGTTCTTGAGCGCCGTCTGCATCGATTCGGTGTCGCTGCCGACCTCGCGCTGATTGACCACCGATTTCTTGTTGGTGAACAGGTACTCGACCGGATCCTCGATGGTCAGGATGTGGCCCGACACCTTCTCGTTGCGGTGATCCATCATCGCCGCCAGCGTGGTGCTTTTGCCGCAGCCGGTGGCGCCCACCATCAGCAGCAGGCCGCGCTTTTCCATGATCAGGTCGGCCAGGACCATCGGCACGGAAAGGGAGGCCAGCGGCGGAATCACGGTCGTGATGTAGCGGATCACCGCCGCGTAGGTGCCGCGCTGGCGCATGGCCGACACCCGGAAATTGCCGACGCCTTCGATGGCGTGCGCCATGTTCAGCTCGCCGGTCCGCTCCAGCTCCTCCATCCGGTTGGCCGGCAGCACTTCCGCCAGCAGGGCCTTGGGCGCATCGGGCGGCAGCAGCTGGTTGTTGATTGGCAGGCAAAGCCCGTTGATCTTGATCAGCGCCGGCGCATGAGCCGACAGGTACACGTCCGATGCCTTCTTCTCGCTCATCAGACGCAGGATGCGTTCCATGGTGCTCATGTCTTACTCCGTCTACTGCTCAAATCCATTGCCGCCGCTCGCGTGCCTTCAATCCCTCAGCAACTCGTTCAAGCTGGTTTTCGCGCGCGTCTGCGCATCGACCCGCTTGACGATGATCGCCGCGTACAGGCTGTACCGGCCGCCATCTTTGGGCAGGCTGCCGCTGATCACCACCGATCCGGCGGGAATGCGGCCGTAGGTCACGGCGCCGGTCGCGCGGTCGTAGATCGGGGTGCTCTGGCCCAGGTACACGCCCATCGAGATCACCGAATTTTCCTCGACGATCACGCCTTCGACCACTTCCGACCGCGCCCCGATGAAGCAGTTGTCCTCGATGATGGTCGGGTAGGCCTGCAGCGGTTCCAGCACGCCGCCCAGCCCCACGCCTCCGGACAGGTGCACGTTCTTGCCGACCTGGGCGCAGCTGCCCACCGTGGCCCAGGTATCGACCATGCTGCCTTCGTCGATGTAGGCGCCGATGTTCACGAAGCTGGGCATGAGGATCGCGCCCTTGGCGATGTAGCTGCCGCGGCGGGCCACGGCCGGCGGCACTACCCGCACGCCGGTGGCCGCCATTTCTTCGGCCGACAGCTGTGCGAACTTGGTGGGCACTTTGTCATAGAAGCCCAGGTCGCCGGCCCGCATGACCGCGTTGTCCCTCAGCCGGAACGACAGCAGCACGGCCTTCTTGACCCACTGGTGCACCGTCCACTGGCCAACGCCGGTGCGGGTGGCCACACGCAACCGGCCTTTGTTCATCTGCGCGATCACTTCCTCCACGGCGCCTGTCACCTCGCTGGGAGCGGAGCCGACCGAAAGATTGGCGCGGTTCTCCCACGCGGCGTCGATAATTTCCTGCAGTTGTTGGGTCATTGTTCTATTTCGATCTGGATTGGACGAACTGGACGATGCGCTGCGCGGCTTCCACGCATTCCTCGGTGTCAGCCACCAGGGCCATGCGGATGCGGCCGGCCCCGGGATTGCGGCCACCGTCCGCGCGTGCGAGAAAGCTGCCCGGCAGTACGGTCACATTGTATTGAGCCAGCAATTCCCGCGCGAATTCGGTGTCGCTTTCCGGCACGCCGGCCCACAGGTAAAAGCCCGCGTCGGGCAGCCGCACGTCGAGCACGTCGGCCAGCAGGGGCGTCACTTCGGCGAACTTGCGTCGGTAGAGCGCGCGGTTTTCCACCACGTGCTGCTCGTCGCTCCAGGCCGCGATGCTGGCCTTCTGCACCACCGGACTCATGGCGCTGCCGTGGTAGGTGCGATACAGCAGGAATTTCTTGATCAGCGCCGAGTCCCCGGCGACGAAACCACTTCGCATGCCGGGCACGTTGCTGCGTTTGGACAGGCTCGTGAACGACACGAGGTTGTGGAAATCCCCGCGGCCCAGCATGGCGGCGGCTTGCATGCCGCCCAGCGGCGGCTGGTCGCCGAAATAGATCTCGCTGTAACACTCGTCCGAGGCGATGACGAAGCCGTGGCGGTCCGACAACGCGAACAGCTTTTTCCACTCGGACAGCGGCATCACCGCCCCGGTCGGGTTCCCCGGCGAGCACACGTACAGCAACTGGGTGCGCAGCCACGTTTCGGCCGGAACGCTGTCCCAGTCCACCGCGAAGTTGCGGGCCGGGTCGCTCGCGGCGTAGAACGGGTCGGCACCCGCCAACAGGGCCGCGCCCTCGTAGATCTGGTAGAACGGATTCGGGCAGACCACCACCGCGCCGCCGCCGGATGGATCGATCACGGTCTGGGCGAATGCGAACAGGGCCTCGCGCGAGCCGTTCACCGGCAGCATCTGGGTGTTTGCGTCCACGGCCAGCCCGTAGCGGGTCTGCAACCAGCGCCGGAATGCATCGCGCAGATGCGGCTCGCCGGCGGTCAGGGGGTAGTTGGACAGGCCGTCGAGGCCGCCGCACAGCGCGTCCTTGATGAACTGCGGTGTGGCATGTTTGGGTTCCCCGATGCCCAGGCTGATCGGCCGCCAGGCGGGGTTGGGCGTCACGCCGGCGAAAAGTTGCCGCAGCCGCTCGAAAGGATAGGGCTGCAGGCGGGACAACAGGGGATTCATGGCTCGATTATCCGGGAGTTGACCCTGCGTTCCATGACTTCTGGCGTGTCGCCGCCCGGATGCCACGGAACCCGCAGCCCCAGCTTGCCCATGAGCTCGCGGGCGTTATCGGGCGCGTGCAATTTGTCGGTGTTGTCGAAATAGCAATAGACGTCCCGGGAAGCGCACTGCAGCGGCGGCTCCCGGCAGATGACGCGCGCATCGGGTGGCTGCCCGCCGCGCGCCCAGGCCGCAATGCAATCGGCCCAGCGATCGAGCTCCTCGCTCGTGTAGCGGCTGTTGTAAAGCTCGGTCGAGCCATGCAGGCGCATGTAGATGAAATCGGCCGTCACGTCCTCGAACAGTGGCCAGGGCCGGGGTGTGTCGGCGACCACCCAGGCAACGCGGTACTTGCGCAGCAGCGCGATGAACGCCGGATCCGCGAAGCTTTCGTGCCTGACCTCGACGGCGTGGCGCAGGGGCGCGTCATCTTCGGGCAGCAGGCTATGGCGGCCTTTCAGGCGGCCGTCGTGGGCGTACGCGATCCACATCGCCTGTTCCTTGGTGCGTGGCAGGATTGAAAAGAAATCCTCGAACACCTCCGCATGGAAGCGCGTCACCGGCGGGAACTGCCAGAGGATAGGCCCCAGCTTGTCGCCGAGTTCGAAGAGACCCGATGCCAGAAAGTTCGCGAGGGCCGCTTCGATGCCCCGCAACTTGAGCATGTGCGTGATGTAGCGGCTGCCCTTGATCGCGAACACGAATCCGGGTGGAGTCTGCTCGGACCACAGCGCATAGCTGGAAGGGCGCTGGAGCGAATAAAACGAGCCATTGAGCTCGATCGAGGAAAAGATCCGCGCCGCGTACTGCAGTTCGCGCGCCTGCGGCAGCTTATTCGGATAGAAATTGCCTCGCCAGGGCGTGTAGCGCCAGCCCGAAACGCCGATGCGGATGCGGCCTGCCATGGCTTCTTTTGCCAGAAAGGCCTCCAGCCCGGGTCGCGTTATTACGGTTGGTTGCAAGCCGGCGCGGCGGATTCGGCCAGAGGCGCAACGGCCTCGAGGAAGCCTGCCTCAGCACGGTATCATCCGAGCCACTGTCGCAGCCGTCGGGCTTGCGCCACACGAACAGTCAGCATCATCGGGCAGGGCCGTGCGTCTCAATTCCATCAAGTTATCCGGGTTCAAGTCCTTCTCGGAACCCACCAACTTCATGTTGCCGGGCCAAATGGTCGGCGTGGTCGGTCCCAACGGCTGCGGCAAGTCCAACATCATGGACGCCGTGCGCTGGGTGCTGGGCGAGTCGCGCGCCAGCGAACTGCGCGGCGAGTCGATGCAGGACGTGATCTTCAACGGCACCAACACCCGCAAACCGGCCTCGCGCGCCTCGGTCGAGCTGGTGTTCGACAACGCCGACCACCGCGCCGGCGGCCAGTGGAGCCAGTTCGCCGAGATCGCCGTCAAGCGCGTGCTCACGCGCGACGGCAC
>DATNBX010000243.1:0-11570 GCA_035571795.1 Ramlibacter sp. | reverse complement strand
CGTGGAACGCTCGCGCTGCTGGACCCGGCCCGTCCGGGCTCACATGCACTTCTGCTGGGCGCGGTATTGCTGCTGGCTGCCGGGTGGCTGTTTCTGGGCGTGCTGGAAGACGTGCTGTCGCATGACCCGCTGGTGCAGGTGGACCTGGCGGTTTTCCACCTTCTGCAGGATTTGCGCACGGCACCCGTGGATCGGCTGATGATTGTTTTCACCGAAATGGGCAGTGTCGGCGTCCTGTTGCCGCTGGCAATTTCGGTGGCCCTGTGGTTGCTCTGGCGCCGCAGCTGGCATACGGCGGCGTACTGGATCGGCGTCACGGCCTTCAGCGAGGTCTTGGTGCAACTGCTCAAGTTCACACTGGGGCGCCGTCGCCCGCTCGACCTCTACACCGGGGTAGAGCAATTTTCGTTTCCGAGCGGACATGCCGTCGTGAGCACGGTGATGCTGGGTTTTCTGGCATTCCTGCTGGCCAGACGGCAAACGATGTCCACGCGGCTGGCCATCGGCGTCATGGCCGCTATTTACGTGACCCTGGTGGCTTTTTCCCGCTTGTACCTGGGCGCTCACTGGCTGTCCGACGTTATTGGCGGGATCAGTCTGGGCGTGGCCTGGATCGCAGTGGTGGCCATGGTCTACACCGGGCGCGGGGTGGAGGAGGATTTCCGGCCCGGTGGGCTGATGCTCGTTGTTGCCGTCTCGCTACTTGCTTTCGGTGTCTTTTGGATCAACATGAACTCCGCGGCCGATCTGCGCCGGTACACGCCTGCGGATCGACGCACTAATCTCTCCACGTTGTCGAAGGACTCGAAAATGAAACGAATCAATACCGTGCTGGCCGCCGCACTGATCGGAACATCACTAGGCGCCGCTGCCCACGAAGGCGCGGTGCACAAGAAGGCCGGCCCGGTGAGAAGAGAGCAGACTGATTGGGGCATTGCCGGCGACGCCAGGGCCGCGAGGCGCACCATTGCGGTGACCATGAGCGATGACATGCGGTTCAATCCGAACCGGATCGAGGTCAAGCAAGGCGAAACGGTGAAGTTCGTCGTGAAGAACAGTGGGAAGGTGCTGCACGAGTTCGTGATCGGCACCGGCAAGACGCTCGACGAGCATGCCGCCCTGATGTTGAAGTTCCCGAACATGGAACACGACGAGCCCTACATGGCGCATGTCGAGCCGGGTGGCTCGAGCCAGGTGGTGTGGACATTCAACCGGCCCGGCAGATTCGATTTCGGGTGCCTGGTGGCCGGCCACTACCAAGCCGGTATGGTCGGCAAGATCAATGTCAAGAGCCCGGTGAAGTGACGGGAAGCGTCAATGTGAATGTTGTCCGGCCGGACTCGCTCTGAACCGCGACACCGCCCTTGTGGGCGCTGGCGATCGATCTGACGATCGCCAGACCTAGCCCCGTTCCGCCTTTGAGGCGGGCCCTTCCCGTGTCCACCCGGTAGAAACGGTCGAAGATGCGCTCCAGATTCGGCGCGGCGATGCCTTCACCTTGGTTGGTCACCGCCACCGTGGCGGTCAGGCCGGTAGCAACAACTTCAATGCCGATGGTGGAACCGTCGGTTGCATGCCTGATGGCATTGGAGATGAGGTTGGTGAGGGCACGCTGTATCAGCAAGCGGTCAGCTGCAATCGGCGGCGCCCCACCAGTTACTTGCAGGTGAACGCCCTTTTCTTCAGCAATGAGCGACATGTATTCAGCCACCTTTTGCGCTTCGACCGCCAAGTCCACGGGCTCGGCCTGAATCGGTGCCGCGTTGTGGTCGGCGCGGGCGATGAAAAGCATGTCGGTAACGAGCGCCGACAAGCGTTCGAGCTCCTCCACATTGCCCTCCAGCACCTCTCGCAGTTCGGCCACGGTCCGGGTTTGTGACAGGGCCACCTGGGTGCGTCCCAATAAGGTAGCCACCGGCGTACGCATCTCGTGCGCCAGGTCCGCGGCAAAGTCCTGCAGACGCCGATAGCCATCGTCGATCCGTTCCAGCATGCCGTTGAATTCGGTCGCCATGTCGGCGAGCTCGCCCGGCAAGCCCGACACCGAAAGCCGCTGGTTCAGGGACTTGGTCCCGATCGACGCCGCCAGCCGGTTGAACCTGCGCAGCGGCGCCAGGCCGGTGCGCGCGATCAACCCGGCGCCTACCGCCACCATGAGCAGCACCGGTGGCAGCGCGAGCAGCGTCGCCTTGATGAAGCCGGCCAGCAGTCCCTCATCGCGGTGCCGGTCCACCGACAGGTAATAGCGCAGCGGCCGGCCATCGGCCACGGCAGCGGTGCCATGAATGCCGCTGAAGCGTGCCCCTTCGGGGGTGACCCACGTGTGCACCGTTTCCGGCGCCGCTGTCGCGTGGCCCAGCGCAGTGACCGAGTGAACGGCAATGTCGGAGAACGCAGCCAGCACCCGTCCCGTGCCGGGGTCCTCCAATGCCAGATGCAGATCGTCATGGCCGAAGAACAGATCTGCAAAACGATCCCGGGATTGGCCCATGGCATCGACGGAAGGCACAGTAGACAGAATGTGGACGAGCAGTTCGCGCCGTCCGTGCATTTCAGCGGCGGATCGCTCGTCCAGTTGCTGCGAGAGTGCCCAGTACCCCACGACAATGGCTCCAGCGGCCACCACCAGCCCGAAGAAGGTGCTGGCGAGGGCGATCCTCAGCGCCAGTGGCGCGTGGGTACGCGGTTGCGCCGCGACAGCCTGGCTCATGACGGCGCGCGGTGCTCGAGGACGTAGCCGACGCCGCGCACGGTATGAATCAGTTTTTCGGCAAACGGATCGTCGATCTTGGCGCGAAGCCGGCGCATCGCCACCTCGACGACGTTGCTGTCGGAATCGAAGTGGATGTCCCACACCAGCGAAGCGATCTGGGTGCGCGAGAGCACCTCGCCGCTCTTTTGGGCCAGGAGGTAGAGCAACGCAAATTCCTTGGCTGTCAGGTCGATCCGCTGCCCCTGGCGGACGGCCCGGTGGCGCACGGCGTCGATCTCCAGATCGCCGACTCTGAGTACCGGGTCCACCGCAGCGGGCTGCCCCCGCTTGAGCAGCGCGCGCACACGCGCAAGCAGCTCTGGAAACTGGAACGGCTTGACCAGGTAGTCGTCGGCGCCCAGATCGAAGCCTCTGACCTTGTCATCGGTCTTGCCCCGAGCTGTGAGCATCAGGACAGGGGTCTGCTTGGTCGTGCGCAGCGCCGACAGCACCGCGAAGCCATCAATGCCGGGCAGCATTACGTCGAGGATCAACAGGTCGTGGTCGCCGTTGGCTGCCGCGTGCAGGCCGTCCATCCCGTCGTGGGCCACCTCGACGGCATAGCCGCTTTCGCTTAAGCCCTGGCGCAGGTATTCCGCGGCTCTCGGCTCGTCTTCGATCACCAGGATTTTCACGTGCAGCTCGGCGTGGATGACGTATTTGTAATGTTCGGGTCAGCGCGGTGTGGGGACCGGGCTCCTACAGTAAGAACAGTGATGCAGGGGTTGCATCCGGCCGTTCCGGAAAGGGGCGGCAACCGCAACGAGGTCAAGGAGTTCAATCATGTCTGTCCGCAATACCGCTCTCATTCTCGCACTGGCCGTAACGGGCGGATTGTCCGCTGCCGCCGTCGCGCAGGAGGCGCCTGCCCCAGCTCCTGCGCCCGCCGCCGCATCCATGCCGCATGACTGCACCAAAACCATGGCCCGCCACGACCACGGTGCGGAAAAGGGCACGCCCACGCCCATGGCGGGCGGTTGCCCGATGGCAACGTCTGCTTCGCCGGCGAAAGCAAAGGCAAAGCAGGGTCACGACCATTCCAAGTTTCACAAGCTGATGTAAGCCCGCGAGCCGGCAGAAGAGGAAGCCCGCTCCGCAGCGTCGGTGATCGACAACGCGATGTTCAATTCCTGCTTACCGGACGAAATGATGTTCGATCGCGGTGGCATCGGGCGCTGGATTGCGGATGGCAATCACGAATGCAATTTCATCTGGGAGCTGCGTCGGGGTGCGCAATAATCTTGTTAACTCAGGAGAGCCTATGAAACTGAAACTATGGCTGCTCGCCCCCGTACTGCTCGCCGGCTGCGCCGGACACATGCACGGGGCGCATCATCAAGGCGGCGAGCCGATGCACATGTCAGCGACGGACATGAAGGCCATGTGCGACATGCACAACGAGATGATGAGCGGGAAAACGCCCGAGCAGCGTCAGGCAATGATGGAAAGACACATGAAGTCGATGAGCCCGGAGATGCGCGAGCACATGCAGATGATGATGAAGCAGTGCAAGTGAGCTGCTGTTCGCCGGCCCCCTAGCCGGCTTTCCTTTTGCCTGCCGCCGCGAGCTCTTCTTCGACCAGCGTGCGCAGCTGCTCGAACCCGAACGACGGCAACGGCCGGCCGTTGACGAAGTACTCCGGCGTCTGCGCTACGTTCAGCGTCGTCGCGTCGGCCAGGTCCTGCGCGATGAGCCGCGCAACGTCGGGGGATTGCATGTCGCTCTTCAACGTCTGGGTGTCGAGTCCCGCCTGGGCCAGGTAAGGCCAGATCAGGTCCGGATGTGCCCGGTGGTTCTGGACCCATGCCGGTTGGGCGGCGAGCAAAGACTCGAGCGCCTGCCAGAACTTCCCCTGTTTGCGGCTTGCTTCCAGCGCCTTGACGACTTCATCGGAGCCCGGATGAAACGGTGCATAGCGCAACGTGAGGCGGATCTCGTCCGGATGTGCCGCCATCAATTTCTTCACGAGCGGGTAGAAGGCGGCGCATGTTCCGCACGCCGGGTCGAAAAATTCGACTATGTGAACCGAAGCATCCGCCTTGCCGATAGCAGGCGCGTGGAAACGGTTTAGCGCTTCCTTGTTCATTGCCGCCTGCGCCGCCTCCCCGGCGTCCTGGCTCCGGTAGAACTGGACGCCGCCCGCAATCAGGACGGCAAGCAGGACCAGCACGGTGATGAATATGGTCTTCTGTTTCATTGACGTGTCTTGTAGTAGGCGCCCGCCAGTGCGAGGCCGATGGCAGAAAAGCAGCGGCCGCCGCTCATTTGACCCCTGTCACAACGTAGTCCGCGCCCTGCTTCGTGAACTCGATCTCGACCTTCTTGCCTTCCTCGAGTCTTGGCCAGAGTGCCTTGTCCCTGACCTTGAATGCCATTGTCATGGCTGGCCAGTTCAGGCTCGCCACCGGCCCGTGCTGCAAAGTGACCTTGCCCGCCTTCGGGTCTGCCTTCTTCACAGTTCCAGCCGCCGTATGGGTCTGCTGCTTGGTTTCGGCTACGGGCTTCGTGCTCATGTCCATGCCCTTCATGTCGCCCATGTGTGTCTGAGCGAACACCGAAATTGTGGCGATCATCGTGGCGAGGAATGTTGTGCAGGTGCGAAGCTTCATGTGCGTTCCTTGTTGGCTGGTGGCGCTGAGGGCTTTGATGCCTCGGATCGTAGCTTTCGATCGCCGCGGCCAACATGACTGCCTAATTACAGTTTCGTCATCTTTGGCGCTTGCGCTTCTTATTGCGCCGGCTGTATCTCAGTGACCGTGAGCTTGCCGCCCGGATTGGCGGCCACGAATCGTACCTTGTCGCCGGCCTTGACCTTGCCGAGCAAGGAAGGATCCGCCGCCTCGAACACCATCGTCATCGGCGGCATGTCGAGGTTCTTGATCGCGCCATGCTTGAGCGTGATCGTCTTTTTCGCCTTGTCGACCTTGCGCACTTCGCCCTCGGTCATGTCGGCCTTCGCGACCTTGACGGGCGCGGCTTGATCGTGGCCGGATGGCGCTTGCGCATGCGCGAGTACTGCGATCGCAGCTGCGCTGCCGACCGCGCCGGCAATCAAGAGATGTCGAAGCGCTTTCACTGTCGTCCCTCCTGGTTTCAAATCCTTGCGTTTGATTGTCCGCCCGGCCGCGCCCTGCATGCTTGACGTGGGTCACTCGAGAGGTACAGATATTTTGTGGGACAGGCACCAGCGCTTGTTCAGGGCTTTCCTAGGACTTGTCCTACAGCGGTTGCTGCGCTTTGACCGACAGCACGAAAGTGCCGAGCTTTCTACAGTGGGAATTCGCCGGCGCCGCTGGCGATTTTTTCGAATGCCCGAGAGGAAGCAGTTATGAATGAAACCAGCGACAGCATTACCAGCATGAACGGCCCCGGTGTGACCGGAATGGATGGTAACGTGGTGCATCGCGTCGCCCAGAAGGCCCATGAAACGGTCGACAAGCTCGAACAGACCGTGTCCAGCGGCAGCGAAAGAGTGATGACGATGCAGGAAGAGTACGGCAGCTACGCGCGCGAACAAATCAGGATGCATCCCCTGAGCACGGTGGCTGGTGCTTTTGCGATCGGCCTGCTGCTGGGCAAGATCCTGCGTTGATCAGGTTGCCGCGCCCCAGGCCAACTCGCGCCCGGCCTGGCGCATCACGGTCCAACCCGAAGTGATCGCCAGGCCTGCCATCACCATCGCCACGGCGAGGTCGGGCCAAGCCGTGCCGGTGCCGAAAACACCGAGCGCCGCCAGCATCACCGCGAGATTGCCGATCGCGTCGTTGCGCGTGCACAGCCACACGGCGCGCATGTTGGCGTCGCCCGCGCGAAACGCGTAAAGCAGTGCCGCCACGCCCAGGTTGGCCGCCAGCGCCAGCGTGCCGATCAGGCCCATGGTCAGCGGCTCGGGTGGAACACCCTGGCTCATCGACCAGAGTGCCTTGCCCAGCACCACAGCACCGAAAGCCATCATGCTTGCGCTCTTGACGAGCGCCGCCCGGGCCCGCCACACCAGGCCCAAGCTCAACACCGCCAGGGTAACGCCGTAGTTGGCGGCATCGCCGAAGAAGTCGATGGCATCCGCCAGCAGTGATACCGACCCCGAGCGCAAGCCCGCCGCGATTTCAACGCCGAACATCAGTATATTGATGAGCAGCGCTATCCACAGCACCCGCCGGTAGCCGGGCGCCGGCAAGCCAGGGTCGTGATCGTGGGCGTGGCAGTGATGACAATCCGCCGACATGTTCGAATCCTTGTAATACCTTCATGGCATTGAAAACCATGAAGCCGCTACAAGGTCAAGGCAGTTAGTATGAAAAGCCATTCGCAGTCAGGGCCTATGGGTAGACCACCATGAAGATCAGCGACTTGAGCCACGCCACCGGCGTCGAGGTGCAAACCATCCGTTATTACGAGAAGGCCGGGCTGCTGCCGGCGCCATCGCGCGAGGCCAACGGCTATCGCAGCTACGGCGGCCCGCATTTGGAGCGGCTGGCGTTCGTGCGACACTGCCGCGCCTTGGACATGCCGCTGGCCGACGTGAAGAGGCTGCTCGACTTCGTCGGCGGTGCGCGCGACGAGAGCGGCGACATCGATGCGCTGATAGCAGCCCAGCTGACCCGGGTGCGGGCGCGGCTGGCCAGCCTGCGAGCCCTGGAGCGGCAACTCGCCACGTTGCATGACAGCTGCGATGCCGACCATGCGACGCACGAGTGCGGCATCCTGCACGAACTGGTGGCGGCGGCGCATGGCGAGGCCTGTGCCTGCCACCCGGAAAGCACGCACCGGTGATCGGGGCCGCCTTGCCGCGCGGCGTGCTGGCCAGTTTGTCGGCCGCGCTGCTCTTCGGCGCCGGCACACCGCTGGCCAAGCTGCTGCTGGCGCAGACCAGTCCGTGGCTGCTGGCCGCGTTGCTGTACCTGGGCTCGGGCATTGGACTGGCACTGCTGCGCGGCGCCGCCCGCACGCCCGCCGTGCAGCTGGCGCCGGCAGAAACCGGGTGGCTGGCCGCCGCCATCGTGGCCGGCGGCGTGGCCGGGCCGGTGCTGCTGATGGCAGGGCTGGCCGGCATGCCCGCTTCGGCGGCTTCGTTGCTGCTCAATGCCGAAGGAGTGTTTACCGCCTTGCTGGCCTGGTTCGTCTTCAAGGAGAACTTCGACCGGCGAGTTTCATTGGGCATGCTGGCCATCGTCGCCGGGGGTCTCGTGCTGGCGTGGCCGGGGCAGGCGAGCTGGCCGCGCTGGCAGAGCGCGCTGTGTGTCGCGGCAGCCTGCCTGGCCTGGGCCGTCGACAACAATCTCACGCGCAAGGTGTCGCTGGCCGACGCCTCCTGGATCGCGATGATCAAGGGGCTGGCAGCGGGCACGACCAATCTGGTGCTGGCGCTCGCGCTCGGGGCGGCATGGCCGCCGCTGTCGGTGGTGGCTGCGGCGGGGCTGGTCGGATTCGCCAGCTACGGTGCCAGCCTCGCCCTGTTCGTCGTTGGCCTGCGCGAACTCGGGACGGCGCGCACCGGCGCCTATTTCTCGGTGGCGCCATTTTTCGGCGCCGTCCTGGCCATCGCGCTCCTGGGCGAAGCGGTCACGGCGCCGCTGGTTGCGGCCGGCCTGCTGATGGCGATCGGGGTGGCGCTGCATCTATCGGAACGCCACGAACATCGCCACTGGCACCAGGCCCTGCAGCACACGCACGAACATGTGCACGGGGCGGGCGACCCGCATCACGACCATGTCCACGTGCCGCCGGTCGCGCCCGGTACGCGGCATAGCCACGAGCATCGGCACCAGCCGATGTCGCACAGCCATCCTCATTACCCCGACGCCCACCACCGGCACGAGCACTAAGCCGGTTCCATGGGGCGGCGCTATTCGAGCGTGAAGCCGACCTTGATCGTGACCTGCCAATGGGCGACCTTGCCGTTCACCACATGGCCGCGCGTTTCGACCACATTGAACCATTGGATGTTGCGCACGGTTTCGCTTGCTTTGGCGATCGCCTTGTCGACGGCATCCTCGATACCGACGCTGGAGGATCCGGTGAGTTCGAGGCTCTTGTAGATATGGTCGCTCATGGGGCTCCTTGGGAAGGCTGCGCCATCGCAGCCGAGACGGCAAAGGATACAGCGTCCGCGCGCGCAGCGGACTCCCGGCACGCGCGCGTCAGTGCCCGAGTGCTTTCGGCAGCGGCAGGTGACGGGCCTGCAGCGCCGTGCGCAGCCGGTCCGGATAGTCGGTGATCAACCCGTCCACGCCCCATCCGATCAGGCGGTCCATGTCCGCCGGGGCGTTGATCGTCCAGGGGATCACCGTGAGGCCGAGCGCGTGCGCCTGCAGCACCAGCGCCTCGGTCACGGCGCCGCCGTTGGGCGACCAGACTGCGCAGCCGGCCGCTTTCGCCATCCGGGGCGCACTGCCGTAGTCGGCAAACTTCAAGCCGTCGGTCCAGTTGCCATCGCGCAGGTTGTCGTTGTTCGCAGTCTGGGTCGTGAGGCACACCGTCGGGATCGATGGCTCGAGCTGCCGCACCAGCCGCAGCGTGCGCCAGTCGAAGCTCTGGATCGAGACCCGCTGCATCATGCCGGCGTCGCGCACCACTTTCAGCAGCGCGTTCACCATGGTCTCGGGCCCGGCCGTGTCCTCAGGTCGGCCGGGGTTGATCTTGGTCTCGATGTTGAAGCGCACGTCGCTCGCGTCCAGCGCCTTCACGCGGTCGAACAGCGCGGCCAGCGTCGGCATGTGCGTGCCATCGCGTGGCTGCTGCGTGCTGAAGGTCTTGCCGTAAGGTGTGTCGGGATCGATGCGGCCGATGTCGTACGTCTGCAGCTGGGCCAAGGTCAATGACTTGATCAGCGGACCCGATGCACCGGCCAGCCACTTGCCGTCGGCATCGCGGGTGATCGCCGGATTCAGGAACGGGTCATGCGAGATCACCACCACGCCATCGGCGCTGATGCCGATGTCCAGCTCCAGCGTGCTCACGCCGATCTGCAGCGCGCGCTCGAACGCGGGCAAGGTGTTCTCGGGCGCGTGGCCGCGCGTGCCGCGGTGCCCCTGCAGGTCGAAGGCCGCGGCGGGCAGGCCGAGGGTCAAGCAGATGAGACAAACCAAAGTTCGGCAGAGGTTCATTGCGATAAGAAAGCGCTAGAACATGAAGCTGGCGTAAACAGTGAAGCGAACATTAACACTGCTGGTCCACGAGGTAACTCAATGTTGATGAGGTTGATTCGGCTCTGACCGTCCCTACACTTTGGGGCATGTCGACTTCTGTACCCGCACCCGCCGTCACCGCCATCGCGTTCCAGCTCATAGCCGCGCTGGAACGGTACCAGGCCGCCTTCGACGAATTGGTCGAGTCCTGGTTCGACCGCAACCGCTGCCACGCCGTGGTTCGCCTGCTCGATGAAATCCGCAAACTCAGATGTGCGCTCCCGCAGCTTGCCGTCGACATGATGGAAGTTGCGCTGCGCCACACGGAATTGCTGCAGACGCTCTGGACCCGTGCCACGATCAGCCCTCGCGCGGCGATCGCCGGGGAAATCGGGGCGCTGCGCAGCCGGCATCACGCGGCCATCGAGTCCATGCGCCACAAGTGCCTGAAGCTCCTGGCCCGGGATCGCTGAGCATTGCCGCAAGCCGTAAACTCCCTGGCATGTTTCCACTTTCCGGCGGCTGCGATTGCGGCACCATTCGGTACCGCATGGAAACGGAGCCGCTGTTCGTCCACTGCTGCCATTGCCGCTGGTGCCAGCGGGAGACCGGCGCCTCGTTCGCGCTGAACGCGATGATCGAAGCCGACCGCGTGACGCTGCTGGGCGGCGAGCCCGAAATCGTCGATACGCCCTCGGCCAGCGGCAAAGGCCAGAAGATCGCCCGCTGCCCCAAGTGCCGCGTCGCCGTCTGGAGCAACTATGCCGGCGCGGGGCCGTCGGTGCATTTCGTCCGTGTCGGCACGCTCGACGAACCGGACCGCCTGCCGCCGGACATCCACATCTACACCGCCTCCAAACAGCCCTGGGTGATCTTGCCGCCGGGCGTGCCCGCCGTGCCCGAGTACTACGACCGCAAGCAATACTGGCCGGCCGAAAGCCTCGCGCGGCGCAAGGCCCTGCGGGCCGCGCTCGCGGCGCAGCAACCGCAATCCTCCTGACGCCATGACCGCCGCCGCAGCGCCGCGCCGTCCCGAGAACGTCCACAAGGCCTATCACGCCCACGTCTACTTCGGGCCCGAGACCGTGGCCCAGGCGCGCGCCCTGTGCGACGAAGCGGGCAGGCTTTTCAAAGTGCAGGTCGGTCGCGTGCATGAAGCGCTGGTGGGCCCGCACCCCAAGTGGAGCTGCCAGCTCGCCTTCAGTGCGTCCGAGTTCGACAAGGTCATTCCGTGGCTGGACCAGCATCGCGGCATGCTCGACGTGTTCGTGCATGGCTTGTCCGGCGATGACCTCGCGGACCACACTGCGCACGCCTATTGGCTCGGCAACGAGTGGCCCCTGAACCTCGAGATGTTCAAACGCGCGGGTGGTTAAAAGGCGGGCGAGCACCAGGATTTGTTCGCGAAGAAAGCCTTTTGTTCAGAGACCTCGCGGCAAAGTCGGGGCCGGGCAAGCCACGGCGCATCCGCAAGGCAGGTCGGCGCTGCGCACCGACTTCCCTCGAGTTTGCCCGCTCTCGTGGCCCCGTCGCGAAACTCACTGCGTTCGCTTGAAGCTCTCTCCGTTCAGACAATCGCGACGAGTCAGTTCACGATGCACGCTATCGCGCGCGGCCACGAGAATCGGGCAAACCCGAGGCAGCCTCGCGTGATCGATACGCCGCGGCCCGCCCGGCCCCGCCTTTGCAG
>DATNBX010000242.1:0-2175 GCA_035571795.1 Ramlibacter sp. | reverse complement strand
GTTCGCCGGCTACCGGATCGCCGAAGGCAAGATATCGCTGGACCTGCAGTACAAGCTGCGCGACGGCCAGCTCGAAGGCGCCAACCAGATCGTCATCGACAAGCTGACCCTGGGCGAGCGGGTCGACAGCCCCGACGCCCTCAAATTGCCGCTGCAACTGGCAATCGCCATCCTCAAGGACAGCGACGGGCGCATCGACCTGGGCTTGCCGATTTCCGGGAACATCAACGATCCGCAGTTCAGCTATGGCGCGATCATCGGAAAGGCCATCGGAACCCTGCTCACGAAGATCGTCACCGCGCCGTTCCGCGCTCTGGGCAGCCTGCTGGGCATCAGCGGCGAAAAACTGGAAGCCATCGATTTCGATCCCGGCAGCGACAAGCTGCTGCCGCCGGAGCGCCAGAAGTTACAGCAGGTGGCGCAGCTGTTGGTCAAGCGCCCGCAGCTCAGTCTTTCGGTGCCGGGTCCCTACAGCGAGGCCGCCGACGGTGCAGCGCTGAGGATGCGTGCGGTGCGGGTCGAAATTGCCCGCCGCGCCGGCGTCAAACTTCAGGCAGGCGAAGAGCCAGGACCCGTGAACCTGGGCGATCGCGCTTCGCGCAGCGCCGTGCGTGACCTGTATGCCGCGCGCTTCGGCGATGCGGAACTGGACAAGCAGAAGAAGGCAGCCGAAGGCGCCGCCACCGCGCCGGCTGCCGCCACCGCGCCGGCTGCCGCCGCGAGCGCGCCAGATTCTCAGAGCGAAACGGCCCAAGCCAGATTGCCGTTGTTGCAGCGCGTCGGCAAGCTGATGCAGGGTGAACCCCAGGTCGCCGACGCCAGCGGCTTCTACAACAAGCTGCTGGAGCGCCTGAACCAGAGCCAGCCGCTGGCCGCCGATGAATTGACCCGGCTGGGTGCGCAGCGAGCCGAGGTGATCCTTGCCGCGCTCAAGGAAGCCGGCGTTGATCCGGCGCGTGCTGCGGCAGCGGCGCCCGAGAAGGTCGTATCCGATGCTGGCAAGCCGGTGCCGCTCAAACTGGGGCTGGCGACGAAGTCAGGAGCCTCCGGCACAGCGGTCGGTCTCGCCCCGGCGGAACCCGCGCCGAGCGGGGCGGGGCGTGCCCCATAGCGAGGGCCGTCGGGCACTGAGGGGAAAGCAGATGCAAGCCATCGCGTTCGCAGCGCGTTTGCCCGGCCATGGGCTCGCCATACCTGTGCTGGCCGCGCTCGTGTGGACCGCCTGCATCCCAGCGTGGGCCGGCACGCTCGAAAGGCACGGCCGCACACCGTGAACGCATCGCACTGCCGCCCGACGCGGTCTTCATATCCGCGGGGGCTGGACAGCGGCCTTCGCCTGGGCAGCCGAGAGCGCCGGGCCGGATCGACGTGCCCGCGTCATACGAAGGTGAGCTGCCCGGCGCGGGCGGCGGCATCCTGTGGCATCTTGATCTGCTGCCTCTGGGCCGCTACCAATTGCGGACCACTTACAAGAACCGGCCCGAACCCAACCGTTTCGACGACATCGGGCGCTGGCGGCAACTGCCGGACACGGGCCGGCTGCTGCTGCGCGGCGGCCGTGGGACGCCTCTCACCTTCATCCCGGATGATGTCGGACGCACGCTGCGCAAAGCGGATATCACGGGGAAGCCGGTTGCATCCAATCACAACGGGCGGCTGCAGCGCCTGGCGCAGCTCTCGCTCATCGAGCCGCGCCTGGCGCTGACCGGAATGTTCACCTATATGGCTGATGCCGCGGCGATTACCCTTTGCGCCGACGGAGGACGGCTGCCGGTAGCGATGGAGGCCGACTATAAGGCGCTCGAGGCCGCGTACTTGAAGGAACGCCGGGAGCCGGGCCAGGCGCTGCTGGTGAGCCTGGAGGGGCTGATTGCGCCGCGCCCGTCGATGGAGGCCAACCGCCCGCCACGGCCTACCCTGGTGGTGGAACGCTTCATCAGCGCCTGGCCGCGCGAGAGCTGCGGCGAGAAGGTGGAGCGCTATCGCGTCAGCGGCAGCCACCTCGAAATGCTGGATGCCGCAGGCCTGGTGCTGGCGCGATTCGAAGCCGTCGCGTTGCGTTGAAACGGCCAGGCCGGCAAGGTACCGCGCGCGCGGGCCTAAGATCGGCTCATGACACCGTACGATCGATTCCTTCAACGCCACCCGGCCTACGCCACGACCTCGGCCCTCGAC
>DATNBX010000241.1:0-16054 GCA_035571795.1 Ramlibacter sp. | reverse complement strand
ACCCAGCCGCTGCTGCCGCGCGACGACGACATCATGCACGTGCTGGACTACCGCAAGGTGCGCCGCATCATCATCGAGGAATGCACGGCCGAACACGTCAATTTGCTCGAAAGCCTGATCGGCAAATTGGCGAACCGGCTGATGCAATTGCCCGGAGTCGTCGGCGTGCGGGTGCGCATCGTCAAGCTGGCGATCTTCGACGATTGCGAAGTCGCGATCCGGGTCGAAACGGGACTTTGGTAGCGCGGCGGCGAAGTGAAGGCGCGCGGCCGCCGCGGCTGCGCCCACGGGCATCTGCTGTATCCTCATGCATTGGTCATCGGGTGCAACCTGACCCGGATTGACCGGCGCCCTGTCCGTACTTCCGGCGAAAAAGATGCGATTCCTCGTGGTTGAAGACGACGCCGTTCTGAGCCAGACGATGACACGCAGCCTCGAGCAGGCGGGTCATCGTGTGAATCTCGCGCGTTCCGTCGACGAAGCGCACCACGCTTGGGGCGCCCAGATGTTCGATGCCGTGCTGCTCGACCTGAACCTGCCGCTGTCCACCCATGAGTGCAGCGACCTGGGCAGCGGACTGGACGTGCTGCGCGAGGCACGTGCGCGCGGGGACCGCACGCCAGTATTGGTGCTGACCGCGCGCGACCGCACGGAGGAGCGCATTGCCGGCCTCGACGCCGGCGCCGACGATTACCTGGGCAAGCCCTTCGACCTGGGCGAGGTGGAGGCGCGGTTGCGCGCGCTGGTGCGGCGCGCGAGCGGCACCGGCGACCGCGTCGAGATCGGAGCACTTGTGCTGGACCGCCAGGCCCGGCGATTCTTCCTCTGCGGCCAGGCCTGGGACCTGCCGGCCCGCGAGTTCGAGGTGCTGTGCGAGCTGATGACGCCACCCGGACGCGTGGTGAGCAAGCGGGACCTGTCGCGCAAACTCTCCGACGCCGTCGGGCCTCTGGGCGACAATGCGCTGGAAGCTTTCATCTCGCGCCTGCGGCGCAAGCTGGCCGGCACCGGCGCCACGATCCGCACCTTGCGCGGGCTCGGCTATGTGGTGGAGCAAGATTGCTGATCGGACGCGACCCGGCCAGTGCCAAGCCGAGCCTGCGCTCCCGGCTGGCCCGCCACGTGCTCTTGCCCCTGGCATTGACCTGGGGGCTGGGCAGCATTGTGGTGTTGATGGTGGCGCAGCATTTCGCGGCACAGGCGTTCGACCGCGCGCTGCTGGACGACGCTTGGGCGATGGCCGCGCATGTACGCGAGGAGGGTAGCCGGGTCACGCTGCACCTGACGCCACAGGAGATCAATACCGTGCTGTTCGACCAGACCGAGTCGGTCTACTTCGCGGTCTTCGGTCCGGGCGGGACGCTCCTCGCCGGCCAAGCCGGGCTGCGGCCCGCCCAGATCCTTCCAGGCGAGTCGTACACATTTTCCGAGATGCCGTTCGAAGGCAAGCTGCTGCGCGGCGTGACCTTGCGGCGCGACGAGCCGGTGGATTTCGTGGTCGTCATGGCAATGACCACCGCCAGCCGCACGCAGTTGCTGCGGGAGCTTGTGGCGTATTCCGCGCCGGTCCAAGTGTTGCTGTTGCTGGCGCTTGCCTGGTGGCTGAGCCGCATCATCGAGCGGGACCTGCACCCGGTCGTGCAACTGCAGCAGGCGGTGGATCAGCGCGACGCGGGTGATCTGGCGCCCCTGCCGCCGTCGCTGACCCAGGGCGCGACGACGCAGGACCTGCAGCGGCTCGGCGACGCGGTGAACTCGTTGCTATCGCGGCTGCAGGAGAGCCTGAGTGCGCAACGCCACTTCGCCGGCAACGTCGCGCACGAATTGCGCACGCCGCTGGCCGGCATTCGCGCTCGGGCGGGTTACGCGCTGGCGCAGGACGACCCCGCCTTGTGGCGCACCGAACTGCAGGGCATCGCGCAGGCGGAGGAGCGCGCGAGCAGGCTCGTCGATCAGCTGCTGGCGCTGGCGCGCGCGGATGAAAGCAACACCGGGCTGGTACTCGAACCGATCGCGCTGGATGAACTGGTGCGCGAGGTCGTGCTGCGCTTCCTGCCGAGGGCCGACGCGCTCGGCGTGGACCTGGGTGCCGAAGGCCTGGAAGAACCGGTTGAAGTGCGCGGCGACAAAGCTTTGATCGAGGGCATATTGAACAACCTGCTGGACAACGCATTGCGTTACGGCAGCACCAGCACGCCGCACGTGACCGTTGCCTTGCATCGCGAGGGTGGCGCAGTCATCCTCTCCGTCACCGACAACGGGCCGGGCTTGGGTATCGCAGAGGCTCGGCAGTTGACGCAACGCTGGACCCAGGGTGCTCAGGGGCAGAAGCTCGGTCAGGGCGCAGGATTGGGCCTTGCGATCGTGCGGCGTTACGCCGAACTGCTGCACGCGCAGCTCAGCCTCGAGAGAGGTGCGCAGGGCGAAGGCTTGTGTGCGAAGTTGCGCTTTCAGCTGTCACAGGCTGACGCGACCTCTAACTTGGAAGCGGCTCGAGCTACGAGCTGATGACACCCGCCGCCGCTGGTCGCTATTCAGGTTGCGGCTGAAGAGTAGGTGTCCCGCGGGCTTCACCGGACTCCCATCAGTCGCCCATCCGATACTTCCCCCGGTATCGGGTCCCAAAATTGGGTGAAGACTGCGCGGCTCACCTCATCTGTTCAAGAGGGAGCGGCGCCAGTTCCAGGACTTGGTTGTAGCTGACGACATCTCGCTGCAGCTGACCACAGCATCACTTGCAGCTGACCGCAGCCTGACTAATGGTCTGAATCGTGCTTAAAGCGGCTGCACCCCAGCTTTTTAGGGTGATTTCACCCGGGTAGGCCGGGTGCACATCAACACGCACGAGGAAAGCAACCATGAACTTCCTGGGAGGGCAAAACCCATGAATCACACGAAGAAAGTTGATCTCGCTACCCGCTGCGCGCGCCTGGTACCACGCGCGTTGCTGGTGGTGTTGACCGTTGCGTCGCTGCTCGCTGCCGATCAGGCGATGGCACGCAAAGCCAAGGGCGGGTTGTCGTCCGGAACTCGCCTGACGCCGGCGGCGCAAGCGGCGCGGGCGGCGGCTCAGGCAACGCCGGTTACGCCCGAGGTCATCAAACCAATACCGCACCCGCGCCGTCATGGCGCCAAGGGCAGCGGTGCCAGCCGGTGATCCGGCGACCGAGCTCATGAAGAACCCGATCATGCACACCATAAACCCAACTGGACAAGAAGAAATCATGATGAAGAGTCGAACAATCAACGCTACCAACGGCCTGAGCCGCCTGAAGCTCGGCCTCGGGCTGCTGTCGATCGTTGTGGCCGGAACCTGGGCCACGCAGGTCCATGCCGCTCGCGGCAATGCGCCGGTCTCCGGCGAAATCCAGTTCATCACCATCAACAATCCGGCCGACCATTGGTCGGGTGGAACCATCGTGGTGGGCGGCACCAGCGTCATTCTGCCGCGCAACCTCTTGCTGGATCTGCCGGCCAACCGGCTGACGCTCAAGCAACTGTTCGATCAGGCGCCTGCCGCCTGCGTGGCACTCGGCCAGACCGGCCTCGCCAAAGGCGACACCTGCAACACGACCGGAATGGGTGGAATCGCCGCCATCTCCGCCAACCGCAGCGCCGCCGGCAACGTCATTGCCGGCGACGTGCTGATCTCGAAGGCCGGCGAGTCGGTGACGGGCGAGGTCACCTACATCGACTACACCGACGGCTACTTCCGGCTGAACGGCAACCCGGGCGATCCGGCCACGGGTGTCATGGTGCGCCTGAACGACCCGACTTCGCGCCACACGGTGCAGCAGGGGCTGGGCTGCGCGCCCGGCGCCCCCAACTGCAGCGCCGATCCGCGCTTTACCCTGGATCCGGACAACTATGTCAACGTCTTCTCCAGCGGTTATCCGTATTGCATCCCGAGCACCGTCCAGCGCACGGCCAGCATCGCGCTGCCGAGCCAGGTCGGCGTGACCATACCCGCCCTCACGGTCGGTGCCATCGTAAAAGCCAACGCCGACGGCACCGGCGACGCGCTCTGCCCCACGACCAACCGCACCATCAATGGCGGGCAACCGGTGGACGATTCGCGCCGCTTCGCTCCCGTCATGCTGGGCGACAGCGTCACCGCCGAAGGCAACTTCGAGCTCGTGAACGGGGTGCAGTTCCTGTCCGCCCATACGACCATGATCGGCAACAACGCCCTCGCTACCAAGGCCGACCCCGGCCAGCCCGATTACATCTTCCTGGACGAAGTGGGACTCGACGCAGCCGGCTTCCAGAACCAGCGCGCTCGCTCGCTGTTCATCGGTTTTTCGTCGCTCGACACCGACGTGGTGATATGGAGCATCCACCGCGATCCGACCACTGGCGCCGCGCATGAGTTTCCGCTTGCTTCCGTGGCGGGCTGCGACATCGCCGCTGGTGCAGGCACGTGCGGCGGGCAAGGCCTGGTGGGCGCCGGCAACCGCATCTGGAAAATCCGCCACGACGTGGATTTCGCGATCGGCGCCAAAGCGCGCTGGGATCCGTGCGCCCACTTGCGCGCCGACCCGCGCTTCAGCGGCCTCAACATCTGCCCGGGCAGCAATGCCGTGGTCGGCGGCGGCGGCGGTGGTGGCGGTGGTTTTGCCACCAACATCAACGAGATGTTCTCCATCCTCAGCCCGATGCCGCGCGAGATCCAGGCACGCACCGGGCACAAACTGGCGAACCCGAGCCTGCTCACCCTGGATATCAACGGCAACCAGGCGACCAACGGTCAATACCTGTTCCCGTTCGGCGCGAACCTCGGTGGCATCGCCTTTCCCGAGATGGTCGAGATCGATTTGAATCAGCTCAACTTGCCGATGAGTTTCACGGGCCTGCCCTGGACCCTGGACCGCCGCTTGAGCCCAGGCGGGTGCAACGGCCCGTGCGAAACGACGGCCCAGCCGCTCGATCCCTATCCGTACGAAGGCTTCGACCCGCGGACCCAGGCGAGCGTGCCCACCACCAGCCTCACCGACCGGAATTACACCGACACGACGCTGACCAATGCGCGTGACCGCATCATTTCCTACGTGGATGTCTCGAAAGTGCGTCTTGCGGGCAATGGTTTCGAGACGCCTGCGGCCGGCAACTTCAACGGCAACGCGACGTTGCTTGCCTTGCCGCCAATCGATCCGGCACAGCAGCCGATCACCGTGACGCCAGTCGTGCCTCCGTTTGTCGTCAGCGCGGCGGCCACTAACGGCCCGCCCGTGGCAGTGGCGGACTCGGTCACCACCGACAACAGGACGCCCGTGACCATCGCGGTGCTGGCCAACGACAGCGATCCAAACGGCAACACCCTGAGCGTTGTCTCGCTGACCGCGCCAACCAGTGGAACGGTGAGGATCAACCCCGACAAGACCGTGACGTTCACGCCTGTCTTAGGGTTTGTCGGCCCCGCCACCTTCGGCTACACCATCTCCGACGGTAGCGCTACGGCGAGCGCGAACGTGATCGTGACGGTCACCCAGCCGGGCAACAGTGCGCCGACCGCGGTCAATGACTCCTTGACCACCGCCGTCAATGCCATCAATGTCCCGTTCGCGATCAACCTGTTGGCCAACGACACCGACCCCGACGGTGCCGCCGATCTCGTTGCCGCCGTGAACGTCACAGCGCTGGCGACGAACCCGCCCGGCGCTACCTTCACGGTTGTCGGCGGAACCGCGACCTTCAGTGCCCCTACTCCCGGCACCTACCGCTTCACCTACAACGCACAGGATAAGGCGGGCGCGCTCTCGGCCAACACGGCGACGGTCACGGTGACCGTGCCAGCGCCGCCACCGCCGGCATTGTCGGAAACGATCGGCGTCAGCCTCTCCCAGTTCGTGGTCAGCAAGAGCAATCTGCAGCTGAAGGGAACGGTTACCCCGGCAGTGGCCGAAACGCTGACGTTCGCCTTCGTCAATGCCGCGGGAACGGTGCTTGGCAGCGCGGGCGCAATCAACAGCGACAACGCAGGCAAATGGCAGGTCAACAGCACCATCGCCTTGCCGGCCGGCTCGACTGTGATCCGGATCACCACCGCGAAAGGGACCGTGCAAAACACCCCGCTCACTATCAAGTAGGCGAAGTAGGGGCGCGCAAGCAGGCGCCATTCGAACGCTCTCCCTCAACCGGACCCACGGGTCCGGTTTTTTCTTGTTTAGCCAACCCTTCAGTGCCGGTCGAACTTGACCGAAAGCACGATCGAGCTTTGCGTGTCTTCCACGCCGGGGATCGCGCCGATCGCGTCAAGCACGCTGTCGATCTCCGATGTCGTTTCGGCTTCGATGAGCGCCATGAAGTCGAAGATGCCGCTGATCGCGAACACCGCCCGGATCTGGGTGATCCGGTGCAGCGCCTGCACCACCGAGTCGACCTTCTTCGCGTCCACGCGCAGCAGCGCATGCACCTTCATGCGGGCGCGCTGCGATTCCTCGCCGAGGCGGACCGTGTAACCGGCGATCACTCCGGCTTTCTCCAGGCGCTTGAGCCGCTCCACGACGGTCATCCGCGCCACGTCGAGCGCGCGCGCCAGCGCAGCGGTGGACGTGCGGGCGTCCTCCCGCAGCATGCCGAGCAGCCGCCGGTCCTTGTCGTCCAGTTGAAAGATGCGCTGCACTTCGGTCGCCTGACTGCACAAGAGTTCGTTGGGCCGATTTTGTGGCCTGGGGCCCGGATCGGGAAAACAAGAAAGCGCCGGACCTGACTTGGATCAATTCGCCGACAACCGCCGGCGTTTCGCCGGCCGCGGGCTGTTATATCGTCGTTTTGCGCCGTTTACTCTGGCAGGCCCGGTCCGTAGAGTTCATGGAACGCGATGCGCATTTTTCGGGCGCACGGAAACCCCAACGGGCAAGGAGCCGCCGTGAACAAACTTGTCGATCAAGCCGTAGTCAGCGAAGGCAAGGTCATGGATCAAGGCAGCATGACCGGGGCGCAGGCCCTGGTGAAGATGCTGCTCGAATACAACGTCAAGGCGATCTTCGGTGTGCCAGGCGACACCAGCCTGGCGCTGTACGAAGCGATCTATGACGCCGGCGACCGCATTCGCCATGTGCTCGCGCGCGACGAACGCTCGGCCACCTTCATGGCCGACGCCTACGCGCGCCTGGCGCACCGCCCCGGTTTCTGCGAGTGCCCGAGCGGCGCCGGCGCCCTCTATTCCGTGCCGGGCGTCGCGGAAGCCAACGCTTCATCGATTCCGGTGGTGCTATTCACCTCGGGCATCTCGCTGGCCGGCGAAGGCAAGGGGACGATCACCGAGATGCCCCACCACACGCTGTTCGAGCCGATCACCAAGCACTCGTCGGTGGTCAATTCCGCCGTCAAGGTGCCCGAGACCGTGCGCAAGATCCTGCGCATCGCCACAACCGGCCGCCCGGGCGCGGTGCACCTGGTCCTGCCCACTGAGACCATGACCGACCGCATCCCGCTCGGGGCCGCCAGCCTGCACGCGGAAGCCGAATGCCGCACCTATCCGGCGTACCGCACCCGCAGCAGCGCAAAGGTGATGGAGGAGTTGGCGGCCCACCTGCTGTCGGCCGAGCGGCCGGTGATCGTCGCCGGCGGCGGCGTCAATCATTCGCAGGCGAACCAGCAGGTGCTCGTGCTGGCCGAGTGCCTGGGAGCTCCGGTGGTGACCACCATCTCCGGCCAGGGAACGATGCCCGACGAACACCCGCTGGCGCTGGGCGTGGTGGGGGACAACGGCTTTCATCCCCATGCCCACCGCGCCGTGGAGGAAGCCGACGTGCTGCTCTATGTGGGCTGCAAGATGGGATCGGTCTCCACCATCAAGTGGACTCTGCCCTCGAAGCAAGCGGGGCGCAAGATCCTGCAGATCGACCTCGACCCGGCCTTGCTGGCGAACAATTTCGAAAACACGCTGAGCGTGGCGGGCGATGCCCGGCTCGTGCTCGAGGATCTGCTGCGGCTGGTGCCGCAGACAGTCAGGGGGACCTCGCCCTGGGTGGATGACCTCAACCGGGCGCGCTCGCGCTTCTGGGACGATTCCAGGGACCAGCTGCTGTCCGACGCGGCGCCCCTGAAGCCGCAGCGCGTTATCCACGAACTCAATCGGCGGTTGCCCTCGCCCTCCATCGTTATCTCCGACGCGGGCACGCCCACTCCCTACATCACCCGCTTTCTGCGCCTTACCGGTGACGGCTCGCGGGTGCTGATCCCGCGCTCGTTCGGCGGCCTGGGCTACGCGATTCCCGCGGTGGTCGGCGCCTGGTACGCGCGGCCCGATGCGCGCCCGATCGGACTGTTCGGCGATGGTTCGCTCGGCATGTCGGCCGGCGAGCTGGAGACGCTGGCCCGGCTGCACGTGCCCGCGGTGCTGATCCACTTCAACAACGGCTGCTTCGGCTGGATCAAGACCTTGCAGTCCCTGCACAGCAAGAGCAAGTTCATGTCCGTGGATTTCACCCCCGGCGACATGAGCAAGGTCGCCGCCGCCTACGGCATCGCCGCCTGGCGCGTGGAAACCCCGGCGCAGCTGGAGCGCGCGCTCAACGAAGCCTTCGCCCATGATGGGCCGTGCTTCCTGGACGTGGTCACCGAACCGCTGGTGAGCGACATCCCCCCCGTTTACTCCTGGCTGAAGGCCGCGGGCAGGGATCCGCTGCGCACCTAGAACACCCGACAATACGCACTTAGGAGACATTGCATGAAAATTGTTGTTATCGGTGGCGGCTGGTCCGGCTGTGCAGCCGCCATATCGGCGGCCAGGCAGGGCGCCCTGGTCACCCTGCTGGAACGCACCGACTCGCTGCTGGGCACCGGCCTGGTGGGCGGCATCTTCCGCAACAACGGCCGCTTCACCGCCGCCGAGGAAATGATCGCAATGGGCGGGGGCGAGTTGTTCCATGCGATGGACGCGTGCACCGTCCACACGGACATCGAATTCCCCGGCCACAAGCACGCCTCCCTGTACAACATCGCCACCATCGAGCCCCAGGTGCAGCGTGCCCTGGCCGCGGCCGGGGTGGAGGTGCACTACCAGGTGCGGATCGCGGACGTGGAAATGGACGGGGAGCGCATCGTGGCCGTGAAGGCCAAGAAGAATGAAGGGGGCGCCCGTTTCGAGGGCGACGTCTTCGTCGAAACCACCGGGACCGCGGCCGTTCCCAACATCTGCAACACCCACGGCAACGGCTGCGGCATGTGCATCCTACGCTGCCATACTTTCGGCATCCGCGTCGGCATCGCCAGCCGCTGCGGCGTCAAGGAGATCGATGGCCACAAGCGCGATCAGGTCGGCGCCATGAGCGGTTCCTGCAAGCTGCTCAAGGAGTCGCTGGCGCCCGGCATCCTCGAGGAACTCAATCGCACCGGCGTGGTGGTCGTGCCGATCCCCAAGTCGGGCGATCCCGCCGCCGACAAGCTCTCGATGAAGGCCTGCCAGCAGTACGCGCTGCCCGAATACCAGGACAACATCGTGCTGCTCGACACCGGGCACGCCAAGCTGATGACCCCGTACTTCCCGCTGGCGCAGCTGCGCGCGGTGCCCGGCTTCGAGAACGCCCGCTACGAGGATCCGTATTCGGGCGGCGTCGGAAATTCGATCCGCTTCGTGGGCATGGCGCCCCGGGACGACGCCCTGAAGGTGGACGGCGTGGACAACCTGTTTTGCGCCGGCGAGAAGGCGGGGCTGCTGGTCGGCCACACCGAGGCGGTGGTCACCGGCGTGCTGGCCGGCCACAACGCGGTGCGCTGGGCGCTGGGCGAAGAGCCGCTGGTGCTGCCCGAAACGCTTGCCATCGGCGACGCGATTCGCCATGTGCGCGAAGAGATGCAAACCGAGAAAGGCCTCGGGCTCAAGTACACATTCTCGGGCTCCGTCTATTTCGAACGGATGAAGGAGCGCGGCTCCTACACGACCGACGTCGCCGAAATCCGCCGGCGCGTGGCTGCGGCCGGCATGACCGACGTGTTCGCCACCCGTGTGGGTGACATCGCAACGCCTGCCTTGCGCGGGCTGCGGGCGGCAAAGCCGGTGGCGGAGGCCGGTTTGCAGGCCGTAGGGTAGCCGTCGCGGTGGCGGTCGCCTTGGCCGCGGCCGTGGCCGTGGTGGTCACCGCGGGCGCCGCGCTGCAAGCGTCGGTGGGCGTGGGCTTCGGCGTGCTCGCGGCTCCGCTGCTGGGCATCCTGGCGCCCGAGCTGGTGCCGGGACCGCTTTTGCTCCTGAGCCTGGTCCTGGCGGCCATGACCACGACCCGAGAGATTCGCTCCGTCGCCGTGCAAGAACTCGGCTTGGCCATGACCGGGCGCATCGCCGGCACGGCGGCGGCCGGCACGGCCATCGCCCTGCTGCCGCTGCCTGTCTTCGGCTCGGTCTTTGCGCTGATGATCCTGGCTGCGATCGGCCTGAGCCTGACCAGCTGGCACTTGCTGCCCACGCCGCGCAATCTGCTGGTTGCGGGGCTGCTCTCCGGCTTCATGGGGACCATCACGTCGGTCGGCGGCCCGCCCATGGCGATGGTCTACCAGAACATGCCCGGCCCCAAGGTGCGCGCGACGCTGGGCGCTTTCCTGATGCTGGGCGCCGGCTTTTCGCTGGTCACGCTGGCGCTGGTCGGCCGCTTCACCGCCGCCCAGGCTGCGTCCTCGGCCTGGCTTGTGCCGCCGACGCTTCTGGGCTTCGTGGCGTCCCGGTATCTGCTCAAACACGTGGACAAGAGCAGGAAAGGCGTGAAGACGGCCGTGCTCGCCATTTCCGCGGTGGCGGCCTTGACGCTGCTGCTCAAGCCGCTGTTCTAGAGACCGCCTCCTCCCGGCGGGTTCGCCCTTCAGATCTCGAACTTCACGCCCTGCGCGAGCGGCAGGCTGGTGCCGTAGTTGATCGTGTTGGTGGCGCGGCGCATGTAGTTCTTCCATGCATCGGATCCCGCCTCGCGGCCGCCGCCGGTGTCCTTCTCGCCGCCGAAAGCGCCGCCGATTTCGGCTCCGCTCGTGCCGATGTTGACGTTGCAGATGCCGCAGTCGGACCCGCGCGACGAGGTGAAGATCTCGGCTTCCTGCAGATCGCGGGTGAATATCGCCGACGACAGGCCATGCGAGACGGCGTTGTTCCATTCGATCGCCTGGTCGAGGCTGTCGTAAGGCAGCACGTACAGGATCGGCGCGAAGGTCTCGTCGCACATCGGGCCGGCCTGCGCCGGCATCTCGACCAGCGCCGGACGCACGTAGAAGCCGCCATGGTCCGCATCGACACGCCCGCCGAAGTGGACGGTGCCGCCCGCCGCTTTGGCAGCCTGCAGCGCGGCCTGCATGCGCTCATAGCCGCCCTCGTCGATCAGCGGGCCGATCAGCGTGCCCTCGTTCAGCGGATTGCCCACCGGCAGGCCCTCGTAGGCGGCGCGCAGCTGCTTGACGACCTGGGCATAGTTGGAGCTGTGCACGAACAACCGGCGCAAGCTGGTGCAGCGCTGGCCCGCCGTGCCGACAGCCGAGAATGTGACGGCACGCACCGCCAGCTTCAAGTCCGCGCTCGGGCAGACGATCGCCGCGTTGTTGCCGCCCAGCTCCAGCAGCGCACGCTTGAAGCGTTTGGCGCAGGCCTCGCCGACGGCGCGGCCCATGCCGGTGGACCCGGTGGCGCTGACCAGCCGCACGCTCGGATGCACCACCAGGGCCTCGCCCAGGTCCCGCTCACCGATGACCACTTCGCTCAGGCCATCGCACTCCACACCGAGTTCGCGCGCCGCGGCGAGCAGCAGGCCGTTGATCGCCAGCGCCGACAAGGCCGTCTTCTCCGAAGGCTTCCACACGATCGTGTTTCCGCATACCAGCGCCAGCGCCGCATTCCAGGCCCAAACCGCCATCGGGAAATTGAAAGCACTGATGATCCCGACCACGCCCAGCGGATGCCAGGTTTCCAGCAACTTGTGGTCGGGGCGCTCGGTCGCGATGCTCAGTCCGTACAGCTGGCGCGACAGGCCGAGCGCGAATTCGCAGATGTCGATGACCTCCTGCACTTCGCCCAAGCCCTCCTGCAGGATCTTGCCGGTCTCGATCGTGACCAGCCGCCCTAGCGTGGGTTTGTGCTGCCGGACTTTTTCGCCGAAGGCTCGCACCAAGGCGCCGCGCTGCGGGGCCGGCACGTTGCGCCAGCTGCCAAAGCGCGAGTGAGCGCGTGCTACCGCTGCGCCCAGCTCGGCCTCGGTCGCCGCGGGTATGGCGAGCATGAAGTTGCCGTCGATCGGCGAGCGCGCTTCGACGCCGTCCGGAGAGTCGGGCAGTTCCAGGCCCAGCTTGCCGAAGATTCCCGATACCTGCGATGCGTAGCTCATGATTTGCCTGCCCTAAAGTTGCGCCTTGACCTTGCGAAAGCCGGTCAGCATGGCTTCGCCGAGAAAGTCGATCTCCTTCTCGGTCATCGGTGTGGAAAGTGCCCCCGAGCCGGTCTCGATCAGCAGGATGCCGTTGGCGGCCAGGTGATCGAGCAAAACCTTGAGCGAGCGCGTCTCGGCTTCCGTGGCATAGACAGCGCGGTAGTTCTGCGGCAGTTCCGGCTTCATGTGGATGCGGAACAGCGAACCGGCCCCGGCGACACAGGCGGGAACGCCTGCAACCTGGATCGCCTCGGCGATCCGGCTGCGGGCGAGCCCCGCCAGCCGGTTCAAGCGCTGCACGGCCAGCTGGTCGAACAATTTCATCGAGGTCCGGCCGGCGACCATGGTCACCGGGTTGGCCGAATAAGTGCCGGACAGCGGGAACTGCACCTTGGCACGCCACGGGTCCATCACGTCCATCACCTCGGCGCGACCGGCCAGGGCGCCGACCGGAAAGCCACCGCCGATCATCTTGCCCATGGCCGTCAGGTCCGGCTGCACGTCGTACCAGTCCTGGGCGCCGCCATAGCCGGAACGGAAAGTGATGACTTCATCGAAAACGAGGAGAGCGCGGTGTTTGCGGGTCCATTGATGCAGCGCCCGCACGAACGGCCCCGACGCGGGCACCATGCCGACGCGATGCGGCATCAGGTCCAGCAGGACACACGCCAGCTCGTCTGCGTGCTGGTCCAGGATCGCGATCGCACACTCGGGATCGTTGAAGGGAATGACGACAACGTCGTTCAGCGCGGAGGCGGGCGTGCCCTGCGACACGGGCACGCTGGCCGGATGCTCCGCGTCGCCCCAGTTCGAAGGACCGGCCGTCTGGCTGACCTCGGCATAGTCGTAGAGGCCGTGATAAGCCCCTTCCACCTTGGCGATCTTCGGGCGGCCGGTGAAAGCACGGGCCGCCTTCAGGGAGCTCATCACGGCCTCGGTGCCCGAGTTGACGAAACGGATCTTCTCGAAAGCCGGCGAACGCGAGCACATGTACTCGGCGAACAGGACTTCGGCCTCGGTCGCGAGCGAAAACGCCGTGCCCCTGCCGAGCTGGTCCGTGACCGCCGCGACGATCGCCGGGTGGGCGTGCCCGTGGATTTGGGAAGTCATGTTGTTGGAAAAATCGATGCGCCTCACGCCCTCGATGTCGGTGACGTAGCAGCCCTCGCCGCGCACGACATAGAACGGGTGGGGGCGGCGCAGCACCGCGTTGCGGCTGACTCCGCCCGGCATCACCTTGCGCGCGCGTGCGAACAGGGCCTCGCTGGCGGATACGGCGGCCTCGGCCATGACGGCAGCAGAATTCATCTCGAACCTCCCTTGTTAGCCAAACCAGCCGGGGCGATCAAGGCCGCACCGGTCCTCTCCTGCACGTACTCGAAGCTGACGCCAGGCGCCAGTTCCCGCACGGCCAGCCCGCCGGCCGTGACGTCGATCACCGCCAGATCGGTGTAGATCCGGGCCACGACCGCCTTGCCGGTCAGCGGGTAGGTACATTCGCGAACGATCTTCGGCTCCCCGTCCTTGGTGGTGTGCTGCGTGATGACGTAGATGGTTTTCACGCCCGCCACCAGGTCCATCGCGCCGCCGACGGCGGGGCTGGGGTCGTCGGCTCCAGTGGACCAGTTGGCGAGATCCCCGTTCTCGGCAACCTGCATCGCGCCGAGCACGCAGACGTCGATGTGACCGCCGCGGATCATGGCGAAGCTGTCGCCGTGGTGGAAATAGGCGGCGCCCGGGATCGCGGTCACCGGCTTCTTGCCGGCATTGATCAACTCGGGGTCCGCGGCGCCGGCCGCCGGCGCGGGGCCCATGCCGAGCAGGCCGTTCTCGGTGTGGTAGATCACTTCCCGATCGGCGGGCACGTACTGCGCGACGAGCTCCGGAATGCCCACGCCCAGATTGACATAGGCGCCGTCGGCAATGTCCAGGGCCACGTGCTGCGCCATTTCATCGCGCGACCATCCGGCGGGTTTTTCGGTGCTCATGGATAGTGCCGTCCTTCCTTGACCAACTGGGATTCGTGAGCCGGGTTGGCCACGGCCACGACGCGGCCGACGAATATGCCGGGCGTGACCACGGCCTCCGGATCGATCGCGCCGGGCTCCACCATTTCCCTGACCTGCACGATCGAAGTCCTGGCGGCCGTGCACATCACCGGGCCGAAGTTGCGGGCCGTCTTGTTGTAGACCAGGTTGCCGTAGCGGTCGGCCTTGTGCGCCTTGACCAGCGCGAAGTCGGCGGTGATGCCCCACTCCATCACGTAGTCCGCATTGCCGAAGCGGCGCATCTCCTTGCCGTTGGCCAAGGGCGTGCCGACCGAAGCCGGCGTGAAGAAAGCCGGAATCCCGGCCCCGCCGGCGCGAATGCGCTCGGCCAATGTTCCCTGCGGAACCAGCTCCAGCTCGATCTTGCCCTGGCTGTAGAGCTTCGGAAAGACGGTGGAACCGGCGGTGCGGGGGAACGAGCAGATCATCTTGGCGACCTGCCCGTTCTCGATCAGCGCGGCCAGTCCGACGTGGCCGCTGCCGGTGTTGTTGCTCACCACGACCAGGTTGCGGGTGCCCCGGTCGATCAGAGCGTGGATCAGCTCGATCGGGCTGCCGGCTTCGCCGAAGCCGCCGATCATGACGGTTGCGCCGTCGAAGATGTCGGCGACGGCGGCGGCCGGTGAAGCGACTCGTTTGTCGATCATGGTTTCAGGCCGATTTCCTGCCGAGCGAATCGTGCAGGGTGCTCTCGATCTGCCGCAGCTCGTCGCGATAGAAGAACTCCTTGGCATCGAGCGGCTCGAGGCGGTCGATCGTGTTCTGCTTCTGGTCGTACCTGGCGAGGAACACCTTGTCCATCCACTCCATGTTGCGCGCCTCGGTGAACTTGAGCGCGAAGAGCTTTTCGCCGTTCACATCCGCCGTGCCGATGATGGCAATCTTGCCCGCCGACGAGGTCATGGAAATGTGCCGCGATGGCCGGTTGATCGAAGACAGCGACCGGTAGACCTTGCTGAAAACCTTTTCCACGGCGGCCAGCGGCGCCGTGAAGTAGTGGTGTTCGCCGGTCGGCCGGGCAAAGTACATCGAGTGGAAGCCGATCTTCATCGTGGCAAAGATCAGGGCCAGGTCGATCCAGTTCTGGGCCGAACGGTCGACGTCCACTTCGCCCTGCTCGTTGGTGAACAGGCTGATGTGATTCATGATCGGGCTCTGGCTGCGCACCACCACACCGTGGGCCTGCAGCCGCCGGATCGCGCCGATGGTGCTGATGTTGAGCAGCTCCTTGGGCGTGGAGAAATGCGCCATCCATGTCAGCTGGATGCCGTGCTCGCTGCACCGGTCGAACAGCTCCAGCATCCGGTCGTATTTCGAGCTGAGGATCATCTCCGGCTGGAAGGTGAGCGAGCGGCTGGCGAGCCGCACGGTTCGCACATGCATCAGCGCCCGATCGTCGAACAGCGGCTGCAGGTACTGCTCCAGCCGGCCGACCGGCATGTAGCCGCCGTCGCCGCCAGTGATCAGCAGGTCGGTGACTTCGCTGTGCAGCCGCAGGTAGTCGTGGATCTGGCGGATGTCGTCCTGGATGAACATGTCCTCGCCGCCGCGCACCTGGGCGTGCCGGAAGCAGTAGGTGCAGAACGAAAAGCAGGTCTGGGTGGTCTTGTCGAACACGAGCTGGCACTGCGGATACTTGTGCTGGCTGCCGTCCAGGACTTCGAC
>DATNBX010000240.1:0-18400 GCA_035571795.1 Ramlibacter sp. | reverse complement strand
CGCGCCGAACGCCACCGTCTTGGAGTCGATCTGCTTGATCCCCGCGCCCGAACCCACCGACTGGTAGTTGATCTTGACGCCGGTGGCCTTGTTGTAGTTGGCCGCCCATTTGGCGTAAAGGGGCGCCGGGAAAGTGGCGCCAGCGCCGGTGATGTCCTGCGCGGCTGCCATTCCCGCAAAGCAAATGCCGGCTATCGCGAGGGTTGCGAGTCGCATGCTCTTCTTCATTGTTGGAACTCCGGTCTTGTGGATTCGATGGGGCCACTCTAAGAAGCTTTTGTGACAGGGCCGTGACAGCAGACATTCGCCGCGTGTCATGGACCAGTCACTGTGCTGTCACGAAACGTCACGTTCGGCCCGGGCCCATGGCGCCAGGCACCACGACCTCGCACGCTCGATGGCCCGGTGCTAAGCTGCGGCGTCACCATCCTCCCCCATGCAAAACGGTACCCTGCTCGCCGCCGTCGACCTCGGCTCCAACAGCTATCGGCTGGAAGTCGGGCGCTATGACCACGGGCAGATCCATCGCACCGAATACATCAAGGAAACGGTACGGCAGGGCAATGGCCTGGACGAGGCACGCAATCTCACCGCCGACGCCATGCAGCGCGGCTGGGACTGCCTGGCGCGCTTCCGCGAGCGGCTGGCCGGCTTTCGCAAAGCGCAAGTGCGCTCGGTGGCCACCCAGACCTTGCGTGAGGCGCGCAACCGCGACGTGTTCCTCAAGCGCGCGCAGCAGGTGCTCGGGTTCCCGATCGACGTGATCTCGGGCCGGGAGGAGGCACGGCTGATCTATCTCGGGGTGGCCCACCTGCTGCCGCAGACCGACGAGCGGCGGCTGGTGGTCGACATCGGCGGGCGCTCCACGGAGTTGATCCTGGGCTGCCAGTTCGATGCCGCTGTCACTGAAAGCTATCGCGTGGGCAGCGCCGCCTGGTCGACCAAATATTTTCCGCAAGGCAACTTCACCCCGGCCGGTTTCGAATCGGCCGAGGTGGCCGCCAAGGCCCTGCTGGACGGGGCGCTCGGCACCTACCGCCGAGATAGTTGGGACACAGCGTATGGCGCCTCCGGTACGGTCGGCGCCGTCAGCGACGTCCTGGGCGCGGCCGGTTGGGAAGGCGGGACCATCGACCGCGAAGGCCTGGACTGGCTGCAGGAAAGATTGGTGGCGGCGCGCAACGCCGACAAGCTGCGGCTGGAAGGCCTGAAGGACGATCGCCGACCGGTCATCGCAGGCGGCGTCAGCGTGCTGCGCGCCGTTTTCGACCTGCTCGAGATCGAGGAGATGCAGCCGGCCGTGGGCGCGCTGCGCCATGGCGTACTTTTCGACCTGCTCGATCGCGAGCACGGCGAAACCGACATCCGTTCCAGCACCGTGCAGCGCCTCGCCGCGAAGTTCGGGGTTGATCCGGCCCAGGCCCAGCGGGTGGCCAGGGTGGCGTGCCGGCTGCTGCGGCAGTTGCGTGTCCAGGACAATGCCGGCGATCTGGCACGCCAGGAGCGCAAGCTCGAATGGGCCGCGCGCTTGCACGAGATCGGCAGCGCCATCTCGCACAGCGACTACCACAAGCATGGCGCCTACATCCTCGACAACGCCGACGCGTATGGCTTCGCGCTGCACGAGTTGCACTGGCTCGGCCTGCTGGTGCTCGGGCACCGCGGCAAGCTGCGTAAGCTGGAAGCGGACTTCGAGGACGAGCTGTTCGTGCACCAGTTGTTCTGCCTTCGGCTGGCGGTGATCCTGTGCCACGCGCGGCGCGACCCCGACCTGAAGGGGCTGCAGGCACGCGCGGCCGGCCACCGCGTCACGCTCAGCCTGCGGCCGGACTGGCCGGAGGCTTTTCCCCAATCGGCCCACCTGCTGCGCGAAGAGGTTGTGGCCTGGCAGAAAACGACCTGGGCGCTGGTGCTGTCGTAAGCCGTGCGCTCAGCGCCAGAACGGCTTGACTTGGGCGAACTCTTTGAGCTGGCACTGGCACTGCATCGCGTTGGCGGCGCGCCGGGCAGTGAGCCAACCCACGCCGAAGAAAGCTGACGGGTCGCGTTCGGCCAGCGTCCGGTACGCTTCCAGGGCCATCAGTTCGTCGTTGTACAGGCCCAGCGCGTCCTGCACCGGCTTGAGTGCTTCGATGAAATCGCGGCCCGCGCGCCGTGGAAAGAGCGGCGCCAGGAACTCGGCCAGGTAGCGCAGGCGTTTGGCCCGCTTGCGCACGCGGTGCTGCGCCACCGGCTCCAGTTGCTGGAAACGCCGCCCGTCCTTGCCGACCTGCCGGTGCAGTTTTTGCAGACGCGCAGCCAGCATCTTCAGCGCCTTGTCGGAATCGGCCCGCCCGCGCTCATCCGGATCCGAATGGGTGACCTCGAGCAGCGCCAGCAACGTATCCTGGAAGGCCGGCGAGCGCACGACGTCTGCCGGATTGACGAGGTCTTCAGTTTGCCCGACATCGAGCGCGGGTCCGCCCTGCGCCTCGAGTTGCGGCTGCACGCTGCCTTCGAGGAAGGCGTGGTCGCGATGCCGGCCCAGCGCGCGGAACGCGTCGACCAGCGCGCTTTCCCATTCCGGGTCCGTGACCGGGACAAGGCCTTGGAGTTCGCGCAAGGCGGTGCGCAGGCGCCGGATGCCTACGCGCAACTGGTGGATGTGCTCGGCATCGGAACTGCCGGCGCCGACCTCGCTCGCGTTGCCCAGCAACTGGTCCAGGCAGCATCGCACCACGGCCATGGCAATTTCAGCGCCGCCGTCGCGGTGCCGCAAACGCGGCTGCACGGCGCTGACCGGCGGGCCAAACTGCTCACCCGCCGCGAGGCGATGGCCCTTGGCCGACTTGCTGGTGGTGCTGAGCCACAGCGCGTGGGCGGATGCCCATTGGCGCGCCAGCCGTACGGCGGTGACGGGTTCGCCCTCCAGCAATTCGAACTCGAGCTCGCAAAGCGCGGTGTGCGCAGCGCCCGCGCGCACCTTGCCGCGGTCAAGTGCCAGTTCGATCACCGAACCCTCGTGTTCGATCCTGCGGGTCAGCCGCTGCACATCCGTTTCGAACCGGGGCAGCAACGCGGGTGGCCGGTCCAGCGAATCCACTTCCAGCGCCTTCATGATCTTTTCGCCGACCGGCGTATCGGCATGGCGCGCCGGCGCAACGTCCGGCACGGCGGCGCCGGGCAATGCGGCGAGCAGGACGTTGTGTTCCAGGCGTTGCAGCGGACCGCTGCCCGCGCATTTGGCAGTCTGCACCCAGGCCCGCCCTTCCTGGCGCAGGCGCAGCACGATACCTGCGCGCGCCAGCGCTTCGTCGCTAGTGTCGAAGTAGCGCGCCTGCAGGCGCTTGCGGCCTGTCTTGCCCTTGCGCACGGCGGCGAGCACCGCCGGCAGCCGCTGCCGCGGGATCTCCAGTTTCAGTTCGAATTCAATCATCGCCAGGCCTCGGCCAGGAGGGCCGCACGCGAGGACTGTCACTTTGCCAGAAACGGTATAAACTGTATACACCGTTTATCCAAAGGGAACATTCCATGGCAACTGCGACGAAGGCCAAGAAGACCGCCACTCCCGCGCGCAAGTCCGCGTCTGCCAAGCCGGCTTCCCGGGCCGCCGTCAAGCCGCCCGTCAAACCCGCATCCCGAGCCGCCGTCAAGCCGCCTGTCAAGCCGGCGGGCCAGCCCGCGCCCAAGGCAGCGGCTCAACCCGCGCCGGCGCCCAAACCGGACAAGCCCAAGAAGGCCAAGTTGGTGCGCGACAGCTTCACCATTCCCAAGGCCGAGTACGCCGTGCTCGCGCAATTGAAGTTGCGGGCAGCGCAGTCGGGAACGCCCGCGAAGAAGAGCGAGCTGCTGCGCGCGGGGTTGAAGGTGCTCGCGGGGATGGAGGATGCCGCGTTCCTTGCCGCCCTGCGCGCCGTGCCCGCGCTCAAGACGGGGCGCCCAGCCGGTTCCTGAGCAGGCAAGGAATCCGGTGCATTCACCGGGTCGACCGGCGACAACACGTTCGCGTGAAGGACAGCTCCCTCATGAATATCCGTTCGAAGGATTTTCTGGTTCCCCAGGGCGAGAAGGTCAAACTCAAGAACTGGCCGACCCGCGTCAAGCCGGTCTGCAAGTCCAGCCGGCAATACGAAAAGCTGCTGCGCCAGCACGTGCGCGAGCTGAGCGAGAAGCAGCAGCTGCTCTATGCCCATGACCAGTATGCGGTGCTGCTGATCTTCCAGGCCATGGACGCGGCGGGCAAGGACGGCGCCATCAAGCACGTCATGTCGGGCGTCAACCCGCAGGGCTGCCAGGTGTTCAGTTTCAAGCATCCGAGCGCCACCGACCTGGACCACGATTTCCTGTGGCGCGCCACCCAGTGGCTGCCGGAACGCGGCCGCATCGGCATCTTCAACCGGTCGTACTACGAGGAGGTGCTGATCGTCCGCGTGCATCCGGAGATCCTCGCCAGCGAGCGGCTTCCCATGGGCAAAGCCGACGGGGCGAAGATCTGGCGGCAGCGCTATCGTTCCATCGTCGACATGGAGCAGCACCTGCACCGCAACGGCACGCGGATCATCAAGTTCTTCCTCCACCTGTCCCGGGAAGAGCAAAGAAAGCGTTTTCTCGCCCGCATCGACGATCCTGATAAGAACTGGAAATTCAATCTCGCCGACATGCAGGAGCGAAATTTCTGGCCGCAGTACACGCAGGCCTACGAGGCCTGCCTGAGCGCAACCAGCACGAAGGATTCGCCCTGGTACGTGGTGCCTGCCGACGACAAGGAGAATGCGCGGTTGCTCATTTCCCGGATCATTCTCGACCGGCTCGAAGCGCTGAAGATGAGCTTTCCGCAACCCGATGCCCAGCTGCGGCAGGAATTCCAGGCCATTCGCCAGCAGTTGATGGACGAAGGCGCCGGGCCGGCCGGCACTTGAGCCGCTCGGCCTCGCCCAGCGTCGATGGAACGAAACCAAAGTCGTAGGGAAAGCAGACGCCCAGCGGCAGCACGTGATGCAGCTCGAAGGCCGCCAGTGATGGGTTGTACTTGAGCTTGTTGCGGCTACCGGAAGTCACCTCAACCACAACGCGGACGGCGTTGTCTTCATCCAAAGTGTCGAGCTGGTCGAGGGTCCGCAGTGCTGTCACGGGCCCAGGTTAAGGGCGTCGCTGACACCCGGTGTCGGACGTTGCCGGGAACCGGATGTCGGATGTCACGGAACTGTCATACGCGCTTCACGAACAAGCTGTAACCTGATGCTTTTGACGGAACGCTGGTTTCCATGGACAGCAGTGAATTCGACATGCGCATGCAGCGCGAGGTGCTCGACAGCTACGACGAAGAGCTGGAGCTCGAACTGGAGGACCGCCCGTTCGATGCCAACGGGACGGAGGTCGCCCTCACAGAGGCGGAGAAGCAGGAGCGGCGGCGTTATTTCGCCGAGCTGCTGCGGTTGCAGGGCGAACTGGTCAAGCTGCAGGACTGGCTGGTGGCCACCGGCCACAAGCTCGTCATCCTCTTCGAGGGACGCGACGCGGCCGGCAAAGGCGGCGTCATCAAGCGCATCACGCAGCGCCTGAACCCGCGCGTCTGCCGCGTGGCCGCCCTGCCCGCCCCCAACGACCGCGAGCGCACGCAGTGGTACTTCCAGCGCTACACCGCCCATCTGCCGGCGGCGGGCGAAATGATCCTGTTCGACCGCAGCTGGTACAACCGGGCCGGGGTGGAACGCGTGATGGGGTTCTGCTCCGACGAGCAGTACGAGGAATTTTTCCGCACGGTGCCCGAGTTCGAGAAGATGCTGGTGCGATCGGGCATCCAGTTGATCAAGTACTGGTTCTCGATTTCCGACGAGGAGCAGCACCTTCGCTTCCTGAGCCGCATCCACGATCCGCTCAAGCAATGGAAGCTCAGCCCGATGGACATGGAATCGAGGCGGCGCTGGGAAGCCTACACGCTCGCCAAGGAAGTCATGCTGGAGCGCACGCACATGCCCGAGGCACCCTGGTGGGTGGTGGAGGGCGACAACAAGAAGAAGGCCCGCCTGAACTGCATCGACCACCTGCTGTCCCAGGTGAACTACAAGGAAATCGACCACCCCGTGGTCGAACTGCCCGACCGGGTGCGGCACAAGGACTATTCGCGCCGGCCGGTGCCGGCGAAGATGATCATTCCCGAGAAGTACTGAAGCGAACGCGCGGCGGTACTACGCCAGCTCGATCGCAACCGGCTGGTGATCCGACGCGCGGGTCGTGCCGTCCACGTCCAATCGCTTGACCTTATCCTTCAGGGCGTCACTCACGAAGATGAAATCGCAGGCGATCGGTTCAGGCCCATATTCGCGGTCGTAGAGACGGAACGTGGGCGCGCGGGGCGCCGCACCGTGCAACAGGCACCAGCTGTCCCAGAGCCGTCCTTGGGCGAAAGGCTGCTGGATCAACTCGAACTCCGGTTCGTGCGCTTGCAGATTGAAGTCCCCGCAAAGGATGGCGTTGGCCGTGTGAACCTTGGTCTGGAAGGGCGACCCATCGTCGAGGGCCTCCGGCGGCGCCGCGGCTTGGGCACAAGCCTGCAGGTGAAGCTCGCGCAATGCGCGCGCCTGTGCCATGCGCTGCGGCCTGGAATAGAACTCCAGGTGGGTTGTCATGACGCGCACCGCACCGAGATCGGGGTCGCGCAGCGTCACCACTGTGCACATGCGCGGGATGCTGCTGACGCCGCCGTCGGCCGGATAGGGCAACGCATGATGCTGAAGCTGCGCTACGGGCAACCTCGTCGCAACGAGGTTGCCGAACTGGCGGCGTTCGCCGCCGCTCCATTCGTCGACTGCCGCCCCGAAGAACACCTGGAAGCCGGGCAACAGTTCGCGCAGCAATGCCGGCTGGTCATGGCCGGCGTTGCCCCGCAGCCCGGGGTAGTTCACGGCGATTTCCTGCAGGCACAGCACATCGAAATCGGCCAGATGCTGCGCGACTTCGACAATGCGCCCGGGGCTGACAACGCCGTCCAGGCCGCAGCACCATTGGGTGTTCCAGGTGACCAGTTTCATAGCACGTCCGGCGACTGCGCGGCAATGACCACGGTCTGCTCGTCGCCGTCACGCTCACGGGTGCGCAACCACCACGCGGCGCCCTTGCGCACGGGACAGGTTCCCTGCTCGAGATGCAGCAGCTGCGCAATCGTCTCGCCCAAATCCGGCTGGTGGCCGACCAACAGCACGGCCTGTTTGGCCGATGGCCATTGCGCCAGCCCCAACAGATCGGCTGGCGTGGCGCCCGGCGCCAATTCCTGCCGGACCCTGTACTTGCGGCCCAGCGCCAACACGGTCTGTTCGCAGCGCAGCGCCGGGCTGCAAAAAATGCGCGCGCCTTCAGGCAGCTGCCGGTCCAGCCAGGCGGCCATGCGCGCTGCCTGCTTCTCGCCGCGTGCGGTCAGGGACCGCTTCAGGTCGTCGCCGCCCGGAGCCTCATCTTCCGCTTCCGCATGACGCCACAGGATCAGGTCCATGTTTTGAGGAACGCTGCAATGTTCCGCTAATAGGATACCCCCGGCCGAGGAACAAGACACCGGCCAGCCGGCCGCGCCCAGCAGTAATCGTTGAGCAGGTCAGCCGTGTCATGGGCGCCTGAACGGCAAATCTGAGTAGTTCGCAATATTTGATTTCGTTTAACATTTCAATTATTATTGAACTATGAAAGCAAAACGACAGGTCATCGATGAAGGCGCGGCAGTCAAGGCCCTGGCGGCGTTGGCCCAGGCGCAGCGATTGCGCGCCTTCCGCGCATTGGTGGCGGCAGGGCCCCTGGGCATGACACCCGGAGCCATGGCCGAGCTACTGGGCATCGCCCCCAGCGCGTTGTCATTCCACTTGAAGGAACTGACGCATGCCGGCCTGGCCAGCAGCGAGCCGCGCGGGCGCAACCTCATTTATCGGGCCAGCTTCGACCAGATGAATTGCCTGCTGGCTTACCTCACCGAGCATTGTTGCCAGGGCGCGGCCTGCGAGGTAAGCCATCGCGCAGCCTGCGTAACCTGCTGAGAGGCCAGCGCATGAACATGGCAGAAACGTTGAACCTGGAATGCCTTTGCAGCACCTTGCAGCCGGAACTGTTGCGCGCCGAACTGGACGCGCACCCGGGCCTGCGGGGCATGGCGCAGAAACTCGCGATCGATCAGCCGCACCTGTTTTCGAACTCGCCGGTGTTCATCTCGGCGGGCGACTTCGAGATCCTTGCGCGGAGCGTCTCGGTACTCCATCGAACAGGTGACCTGCCCGCCTACCAGGCTTGCGCACTTCAGCGCTCAGCACCCATCGCATCGATGCGCTGGGGTCCGCAAGGCGTGTTCATGGGCTACGACTTCCACATGGGAGCGGACGGGCCGCGGCTGATCGAAATCAACACCAACGCGGGCGGCGCGTTTCTTCATGCGGCGGCCGCGCGTGCGCACCGCTCCTGCTGCGAGGCGATGCACCGCATGTTCCATGCGCCGGCAGCACTCGACCGGCTCGATGAAGTCTTTCTTTCGATGTTCCGCGCCGAATGGCTGGCGCAGCGCGGCGACGCGCCGCTGCGCACCATCGCGATCGTCGACGACGAGCCTGCCAACCAATATCTCGCCCCGGAATTCGAGCTGGCCCGCGCGCTATTCGCGGGACACGGCATTGCCGCCGTCATCGCCGATCCACGGGAACTGGAATGGCGAAGCGGCGCGCTCTGGCACCCGTTGCTGCCCGAGGGACTGCCGGTCGACCTGATCTACAACCGGCTCACCGATTTCGACCTGTCGCTGCCCGCGCACGCAGCACTGCGCAGCGCCTATGACAGCGGCGCCGCCGTGGTCACGCCCGACCCGCGCGCCCACGCGCTGCATGCGGACAAACGCAACCTCGTGGCTTTGAGCGACGACGCACTGCTGGCCTCATGGGGCGTCGCCGGGCAGGATCGTGCATTGCTGCGCACGGTGGTGCCTCGTACCCAGCTGGTCACCGCGGACAACGCCGAAGCACTGTGGGCGCAACGCCGCCGGCTGTTCTTCAAGCCGGCCGCAGGCTATGGTTCCAAAGGCGCCTACCGCGGCGACAAGCTGACACGCCGGGTTTGGACGCAGATCGTGGCCGGCAACTTCATCGCGCAGGATTTCGTCGCGCCCAGCGAGCGGCTGGTCAACATCGGCGGCTTGCCGACGCGACTCAAGCTCGACGTCAGGGCCTATGCGTATGCCGGGCAGATCCAATTGCTGGCGGCTCGCACTTACGCAGGCCAGACCACCAACTTCCGCACCGCCGGTGGCGGCTTCTCGCCCGTCGTGATCATTCCCGATACCCCTTCAGCGGCCGTCGTTTCACAGCCATGACCACCCACGTGCTCATTCTTTGCACCCACAACTCCGCACGAAGCGTGCTGGCCGAGGCGATGCTCAATCATCTGGCGGCCAAACTCGGCAAGGACGTTCGGGGCCACAGCGCAGGCAGCTCGCCCAGCGGCGGCGTCAATCCCAACGCCCTCGAAGTCCTGAAAAGCGCCGGTGTCGATACCCGCGGCCTGAGCAGCAAGAGCTGGAACGAATTCAGCCATGACAACGCCCCGCCTTTGTCGATCGTGATCACCGTTTGCGACAACGCTGCCGCGGAGGTGTGCCCCGTTTTCCACGGCGGCAAAGCCGGGCAGCCGGTCAAAGTGCACTGGAGCTACCCCGATCCCGGACATACCGTGGGAGACGAGCAGACCGTGCGCCGCGCATTCGAGCTGACACGCCAGGCCATCGCCTACCGGATGCTGCAGTTGCTCGCATTGCCGCTGGGGCAGATGGATCGCGCGTCGTTGCAGGCCGCGTTGGGCGATATCGGGCGCAGCTAACAATCTTTGGACGTCCCGAATGACCACAACCAGCACATTCGCGCAAAAGCGGCCGGCGGCAGCCGCCGGCATGAATACATTCGAGCGCTACCTGAGCGTCTGGGTATTCCTTTGCATCGTCGCCGGCATCGCTCTGGGCCAGTGGCTGCCGGGCCCGGTCCGCGCGGTCGGTGCGACGGAGATCGCAAGGGTGAATCTCCCGGTCGGGCTGCTGATCTGGGTCATGATCATCCCGATGCTGCTGAAAGTGGACTTCGGCGCACTCCATCAGGTGCGGCAGCATTGGCGCGGCATCGGCGTCACGTTGTTCGTCAACTGGGCCGTGAAGCCGTTCTCGATGGCTCTGCTGGGATGGATCTTCATCCGCCACGTGTTCGCGCCGTACCTGCCGGCGGAGCAGCTCGATAGCTACGTGGCCGGATTGATCCTGCTCGCCGCGGCGCCGTGCACGGCGATGGTGTTCGTCTGGAGCCGCCTCACCAATGGCCATCCGCTGTTCACGCTGTCGCAAGTGACGCTGAACGACACCATCATGGTGTTCGCATTCGCCCCGCTGGTGGCGCTGCTGTTGGGCCTGTCGGCCATCGTCGTGCCGTGGGACACGCTGATCACTTCGGTCGTGCTTTACATCGTGATCCCGGTCGTGCTCGCGCAATTGTGGCGAAGGGCCTTGCTGGCGCGCGGGCCAGGTGCGCTGGATGCCACCCTGGCACGCATCGGTCCCTGGTCGATCACGGCCTTGCTGGTCACCCTCGTCCTGTTGTTCGCATTCCAGGGCGAGGCCATCCTCAAGCAGCCGCTGGTGATCGCCATGCTGGCCGTGCCGATCCTGATCCAGGTCTTCTTCAACTCCGCCCTGGCCTACTGGCTGAACCGGCGGCTCGGGGAATCCCACAGCGTCGCCTGTCCTTCGGCGCTGATCGGGGCCAGCAATTTCTTCGAGCTCGCGGTGGCCGCCGCCATCAGCCTGTTCGGCTTCGAGTCCGGCGCGGCCCTGGCCACCGTCGTGGGCGTGCTGATCGAGGTACCCGTGATGCTGATGGTCGTGAGGATCGTCAATTCAAGCAGAGGTTGGTACGAACGCGGTGCGGAACAATGAGTTCCTGCATCACCACTGCGTGGCAGCTGCATCAAGGCGAGTTGCGCGGCTATCTGCTTCACCGATTGTCCGACGCGTCTGCGGCCGACGATGTGCTGCAGGACGTGTTCGTCAAGGCCCTGCGGCAGGGTCGAGGCTTCTGCGCACTGGACCATCCGCGCGCGTGGCTCTTTCAGGTCGCGCGCAACGCGCTGGTGGACCGGGCTCGCACTGCGCACGTGCATGAACCGCTCCCGGACGAACTGCCCGAGAGCACCTTATCGCTCACCGAGCCCGTGGCTCCGGTCGACGCGCTGGCGGACTGTGTTTCCCGCGTGCTTACCGAGCTGCCGGCCGAGGACGCCGCCATTCTTCGCGCCTGTGACCTGCAAGGTCAAACCCAGGCCGCCTTCGCCAAGGCGGCAGGGTTGACCCTTCCGGCGGCAAAATCCCGCTTGCAGCGCGCGCGCAAGCGATTGCGCGACCGTCTCGTCCAGGCGTGCCAGGTGCGTTTTGATGAACGAGGCAGCATCTGCTGCCATGTACCGAGGCAGCCGGGAACCTGAAGACGTGCGATAGGTCTGCATCCTTTTTCGAGTGTCTTCGTCTCCCCGTCAAAGGCACCCGAAATGACTGAACTGAAGCTATCGCAACGCGCCCTGCAACTGCCGGGGCAATACCCCAGGTCATGGCTCCTGGTCGCCGCCTTGAGCTGGTGGATGGCCTACCAGGCGTTGCTGCCTGCCTCGGAAGCCGTTGTAGCAGCACTGCCGGTGGACCGGGACAGCCAGCTTGGCGCAGCCCTGCAGTTTTTCGTCTATGACGCACCGAAGGTGCTGCTGCTGCTCACCGCTGTGGTGTTCGTGATGGGCATGGTGAACTCATACTTCACGCCTGAGCGCACCCGCGCCCTGCTCGCCGGTCGCACCGAAGGCGTGGCCAATGTGATGGCAGCGAGTCTGGGCATCGTCACGCCCTTCTGCTCCTGTTCGGCCGTGCCGCTTTTCATCGGGTTCGTACAGGCGGGAGTCCCGCTTGGCGTGACCTTTTCGTTCCTCATCGCGGCGCCCATGGTCAATGAGGTCGCGCTAGCGCTGCTGTTCGGCCTGTTCGGCTGGAAGATCGCCTTGCTTTACATGGGCCTCGGCCTCACCGTCGCCATTCTGGCGGGCTGGGTCATGGGCCGCTTGAAGATGGAACGCTATCTGGAAGACTGGGTGCTGGAAATGCCAAAGGTGGCGGCCGCAGCGACGAGCGATCTGACGTTGCCGGAGCGCATCCAAGCCGGCATTGCCAGTACGCGCGAGATCGTCGGCAAGGTGTGGCCCTATGTCGTCGCTGGCATCGCCGTCGGCGCTGTGATCCATGGCTGGGTGCCGCAGAACATGATGGCTGCCATCATGGGCAAGGATGCCTGGTGGTCAGTGCCGCTGGCCGTTCTCATTGGCGTACCCATGTACAGCAGCGCGGCCGGAATGATCCCGATCGTGCAGGCACTGCTGGCCAAAGGTGCCGCACTCGGCACGGCGCTCGCCTTCATGATGAGCGTGATCGCTTTGTCGCTGCCCGAAATGATCATCTTGCGCAAGGTGCTGAAGGTCCGCCTGATCGCAACGTTCGCAGGCGTTGTCGCGTTTGGCATCGTCCTTGTCGGCCTCGTATTCAATGCAGCTCTTTGATCTTTTTTGTAACCTTACAGGAGGTCATCATGGAAGTGAAAGTTCTGGGCGCATGTTGCGGCAACTGCAGCAAGGTCGTCAGCCTGATCGAAGACGTGGCCCGGGAAAACGGAACTACCCTGGCGGTTCAACAAATTGGCGAGATGCGCGAGATCGTCGCGTACGGTGTGATGTCGACGCCGGCAGTGGTGATCGACGGCAAGGTGGTCCATGCCGGAAGTGTTCCAGACCGCGGGAAGGTCGAGGCATGGTTGACTGAAAAGCAGCCGTGACCAAGCCGCATTAGCCGGCCCTTACCGCATCGGCGAGCCGCTCGGCGGTGGTCCTTGCCTGGGTCTCGTCGCGGGCTTCGACCATCACGCGCAGCACCGGCTCGGTGCCGCTGGCGCGGATCAGGACCCGGCCGTGGCCGTCGAGCTCCGCTTCGGCGCGCTGCGTCTCCTTGGCCAGCGCCCGGCTGGTTTTCCAGTCTTGCCCGGCCTGCAGGCGGACATTGATCAGGGTCTGCGGAAAAAGCCGGACGCTTTCCAGCAGTTGCGCCACGCTGCGGCCGCTGCGCACGCTGGCCTTGAGTACCTGCAAGGCGGTGATCAGGCCATCGCCGGTGGTGTGCTTGTCCAGCGCGATGAGGTGACCGGACCCTTCGCCACCGAGCAGCCAGCCCCTTTTCTCGAGCTCTTCCAGGACGTAACGGTCCCCAACCCTTGCGCGCACGAACTCGACGCCGCGCGCTTTCAGTGCGACCTCGACAGCCATGTTGGTCATTAGCGTGCCCACCACGCCGGGCACGCGCTGGCCGCGATCCAGCCGGTCGGCGACCATCAGGTAGAGCAATTCGTCGCCGTTGTACAGCCGGCCGTGCGCGTCCACGAGTTGGAGCCGGTCGGCGTCGCCATCGAGCGCAATTCCGATATCGGCATGGTTGGCTTTGACGGCGCGCACCAGCGCATCCGGATGGGTGGCACCGACCTGGTCGTTGATGTTCAGACCGTCGGGTGAGCAGCCGATGCCGATTACGTCGGCGCCGAGCTCGTGGAACACCTTGGGCGCGATGTGATATGCCGCGCCGTGCGCTGCGTCGACCACTATCTTCATTCCCCTCAGGGTGAGGTCGCTGGCGAAGGTGCTCTTGCAGAATTCGATATAGCGGCCCGCCGCGTCGTCCAGGCGCCGTGCCTTGCCCAGGTTGCGCGAATCGGCCCAGGCGGGTGGTTCCTGCAGCGCCGCCTCGACGGCGTGCTCCCACTCGTCCGGCAGTTTGGTGCCCTGCCCGCTGAAGAATTTGATGCCATTGTCCCCGTACGGGTTGTGGCTGGCGCTGATTACCACGCCGAGGCTGGCACGCTGCGCCCGCGTCAGATAGGCGACGCCCGGGGTCGGCAGCGGACCGAGCAGCACCACGTCCACGCCCGCCGAGTTGAATCCCGACTCGAGGGCACTCTCGAGCATGTAGCCCGAAATGCGCGTGTCCTTGCCGATCAGAACCGTGGGCCGCTGCTCTGTGCGCTTCAGAACGCGGCCGACCGAATGCGCCAGCCGCAGCACGAAGTCTGGGGTGATCGGCGGCTCGCCCACCGTTCCGCGAATCCCGTCGGTGCCGAAATAGGTTCTGGTCATGGGTGGTCCCTTGTATCTTGGTTGTTGTCCTGCATCGAGATCATCGCATTGCGCACCTTCAGAGCCGCCACTGTTTGCCCGACGTCGTGCACGCGCACGACATGGGCGCCGCGCTCCACCGCCAGCAGCGCCGCTGCCACGCTGGCAGGCAGCCTTTCATCGACGGGCAACCCGGTCACGTTCCCCAGTGACGACTTGCGCGACCAGCCCACCACCAGCGGATAACGGGCGGCAAGCAGTTCCTGCTGACGCGCCAGCAGCGCGAAGTTCTGCTCCACGGTCTTGCCGAAACCGATGCCCGGATCGCAGGCAATGCGGTTGCGCTCCACACCCAGGTCCTGCAAGGCCAGTGACGCATGCAGCAGGAAGGCCGCGACCTGGGGAACGGCGTCGCCTTCCATCGGCGAACGCTGCATGGTCCGGGGCTCGCCGTGCATATGCATCAGGCAGACACCGCAATTCGGGTGGGCGGCGACGACTTCGCGTGCGCCGGGCCGTCGCAGCGCCCAGATGTCGTTGACGATGTCGCTCCCCAGCTCGAGCGCTGCGCGCATGACCTCGGGCTTGTAGGTATCGACCGAGACCGGAACGCCCAGCGTCAGCGCTTCCCGCAGCACCGGCAGCACACGCGCCAGCTCCTCCTCCAGCGGGACCGGCGGCGTACCGGGCCGGGTCGACTCGCCGCCGATGTCCAGGATGTGGGCGCCTTCGGCCAGGAGCTGCTCGCAATGAGCGAGCGCCGCGTGCGTGCTCGCATACCGCCCGCCATCGGAAAACGAGTCGGGCGTCACGTTGACAATGCCCATGACCTTGGGCCAAGTCAGGTCGATCAGATGGCGGGACGTTTGCCAGTGCATGCGCATGGAGGGATTTTCGCCCAACCCAAGTACAAGGGGGCCTGCGGCCCCCTTGTTTTCACCTTGGCGCAGCGTAACTTGGCGCAGCGTAACTTGGCGCAGCGTACCTTCGCGCTCCGCGCGTTACGCGGCGGTAGGTGACGGGTCCGCCGCCACGGCTGAACCGCCGGAGCCGCCGCCGGAAGAAGGCGTGCGCGGCGTGAAGTCCTTGGGCGGACGCGGATCCTTGCCGGCCATGATGTCGTCCAGCTGCTCGGAGTCGATCGTTTCCCACTCCAGCAAGGCCTTGGCCATGGCGTGCATCTTGTCCTGGTTGTCCTCGATCAGCTTGCGCGCGAGGGCGTACTGTTCGTCGATGATGCGGCGGATCTCCAGGTCGACCTTCTGCATGGTCTGCTCGCTCATGTTGGTCGTCTTGGTCACCGACCGGCCCAGGAAAATTTCGCCCTCGTTCTCGGCATAGACCATCGGGCCCAGCGCGTCGGTCATGCCGTACTTCATGACCATGTCGCGCGCAAGGTTCGTAGCGCGCTCGAAGTCGTTGGAAGCGCCGGTGGTCATCTGCTTCATGAACACCTCTTCCGCGATCCGCCCGCCGAACAGCATGGCGATCTGGTTGAGCATGTATTCGCGGTCATAGCTGTAGCGGTCCTGCGCCGGCAGGCTCATGGTCACGCCCAGCGCGCGGCCGCGCGGGATGATGGTGACCTTGTGCACCGGGTCGCACTTGGGAAGCAGCTTGCCGATCAATGCGTGGCCGGACTCGTGGTAGGCCGTGTTGCGGCGCTCCTCCTCGGGCATGACCATGCTCTTGCGCTCGGGACCCATGAAGATCTTGTCCTTGGCCTTCTCGAAGTCCTGCATCTCGACCACACGGGCATTGCGGCGCGCCGCCATCAGGGCGGCCTCGTTGCAAAGGTTCGCCAGGTCAGCGCCGGACATGCCCGGCGTGCCGCGGGCGATGATGCTCGCGTTGACGTCCTGCCCGATCGGGATCTTGCGCATGTGGACGTTCAGGATCTGCTCGCGGCCGCGGATGTCGGGCAGCTGGACATAAACCTGGCGGTCGAAGCGGCCGGGACGCAGCAGGGCGGCGTCCAGGATGTCGGGCCGGTTGGTGGCGGCGACCACGATCACCCCCAGGTTGGTTTCGAAGCCGTCCATCTCGACCAGCATCTGGTTCAAGGTCTGCTCGCGCTCGTCGTTGCCGCCGCCCAGGCCGGCGCCACGCTGGCGGCCGACGGCGTCGATTTCATCGATGAAGATGATGCAGGGCGCGTTCTTCTTGGCGTTCTCGAACATGTCGCGCACGCGGGCCGCGCCCACGCCGACGAACATTTCGACGAAGTCCGAACCGGAAATGCTGAAGAACGGCACCTTGGCCTCGCCGGCGATGCCCTTGGCCAGCAAGGTCTTGCCGGTGCCCGGGGGGCCGACCAGCAGCAGGCCGCGCGGAATGCGGCCGCCGAGCTTCTGGAACTTTTGCGGGTCCTTCAGGAAGTCGACGACTTCCTTCACTTCCTCTTTCGCTTCATCACATCCGGCTACATCGGCGAAGGTGATCTGGTTGTTGTTCTCGTCGAGCATGCGCGCCTTGCTCTTGCCGAAGCTGAAGGCCCCGCCCTTGCCACCCCCCTGCATCTGGCGCATGAAATAAATCCAGACCCCGATCAGCAACAGCATCGGCCCCCAGCTGACGAGCAATGTCATCAGGAGCGAGCCTTCTTCGCGGGCCTTCACGTCGAACTTGACGTTGTTGTTGATGAGGTCGCCGACCAGTCCCCGGTCCAGGTAGGTGGCAGTCGTGCGGATCTTGCGGTCGTCCGTGGTGATGGCAACGATTTCAGTGCCGCCCTGGCCCTCCTGGATGATCGCGTTCTTGATGCGCTTGCCGCGCACTTCCTCCAGGAAATCGGAATAACCCATCACGCTCGCACCGGCGGCGCCGCGCGTGTCGAACTGCTTGAAAACGGTAAACAGCACGAGGGCGATGACCAGCCACACGGCAATTTTGGAAAACCACTGATTGTTCAAAACTTACTCTCCGGGAGGGTACTCACGTTAGCTGCTGTCCATTCTAGGCGTTTCAAGCCGTGGAATGATGTATTTTCGCTACGCCTTCCATAGGCGTTGAGGGCGTCCGTACAGCGTGGGCGGCCGTGAATCACCGACTTGATTTCAAGCCGATGCCCACCAGGAACGTTTCGGAGGATTTATCGCGCGAGGCCTTCGGTTTGAGAGCCTTCACCATCCTGAAAGTTTCCTTGAACAGCTTGACGAGCTGACTGTAGCCGCTTCCGTGAAATACCTTTGTTACCAAGGCCCCTTCGTCCTTCATGTGATTGATAGCGAATTCGACCGCCAACTCGACCAGATGGGAAATGCGCGCGGCGTCCGCCGATTCGATCCCCGACAGGTTGGGCGCCATGTCAGACACCACGACATCGGCCTTGCGCCCTGACATGACCGCTTCCAACTGCGCCAGCACCTCCGGCTCGCGGAAGTCGCCCTGGATGAACAGGGCGCCTTCGACCGGCTCCATCGGCAGGATGTCAAGGGCAACGATGGTGCCGTTGAGTTCACCCGCGGCGGCCCCGCCGGGCGCCAGCTTGCGGCGCAAATACTGGCTCCAGGCCCCGGGTGCCGATCCGAGGTCCACCACCAGGTGGCCCGGCTTGATCAAGCCGAGGGCTTCGTCGATTTCCTTGAGCTTGAACGCCGCACGCGCGCGGTACCCCTGCCTCTGCGCGAGTTTCACGTAGGGGTCGTTGACGTGGTCGTTCAGCCAGGCCCGGTTGACTTTCTTGCTTTTCGTCTTGATTTTCATTTCGCCACGGATTTTGTCCTCAAAGGTCCTGCCGGACGGCGCACTGGATAATCCGCTTCATGCCCCAAATTCAGCTGACCATCGCCGAGCGCAAGGCGCATCGCGCGCAAGCCCATCATCTCGTCCCTGTCGTCATGATCGGCAACGACGGCCTGACCGCCGGCGTGAAAAAGGAAATCGACGCCGCCCTGAAGGCCCACGGCCTGATCAAGGTTCGCGTGCTGGGTGACGACCGTGCCCAGCGCGAGGAAATGTTCCAGGGGCTGGCCAACGACCTGGGTGCCGCGCCGATCCAGCACATCGGCAAGCTGCTGGTTCTCTGGCGGCCCAAGCCGCCCAAGGAAAGAGCCGAGGACGAGGAACGGATGCCCGGCCCGCGCGATTTCAAGGTGCTCAAGTACAGCAAGCGCGGCGGCCAGCGCCCCGAAGTCAGGACCCTGCGCGTGCTGGGCAACCAGCGCCTGACCCCGGGCGGCCACGTCAAGCGGGCCAAGAAACCCAAACAGAAGTCGGTCAAGAAGGG
>DATNBX010000239.1:0-63648 GCA_035571795.1 Ramlibacter sp. | reverse complement strand
AGGTGCGACAGCCCGATGATGGCGTTCATCGGCGTGCGGATTTCATGGCTCATGTTGGCCAGGAAGTCCGACTTCATCCGCGTGGCTTGCTCGGCGGTTTCCTTGGCGCGGCGTACTTCTTCCTCGATCTTCTTGCGCTCGGTGATGTTGCGGCTGATGCCCATCACGCCCTGCGCCTTGCCACTTTCGTCCAACAGTGGGGACGCCACGTGCTCGAACAGGATGCGCTCGCCGTCGGGAGCAGTGAGCCAGCGTTCGACCGTCTGGGCGGACATCGAGCTCATCACTTCCTGGTCGCGAACGTCGAATGTGTCGGCCAGGTCCTTGTCGAACAGGTCGTGGCAGGTCAAGCCGCGAATCTCCTCGACCGATTTGCCCAGCACCGCCGCATAGGCCGTGTTGCAGCCGATGTAGCGGCCCCCGCGATCCTTATAGAAGATCAGGTCGGAAACCGAATTGATCAGCGAGTCGAGCGTCGCTTGCTGCCGCCTTTTCTCCCGCTCGGCCCGTTTCTGCTCGGTGACGTCCTTGAAGGCACTGATGCTCAACCTGCGCTTGTCGTCCCGTGCGACGAATGCCGTCACTTCGACGTCGAGGAGGGTGCCGTCTTTGCGGCGGAACACTCGCTCGAAAGAGATAGGCTCGCGTCCCTCCGTGTTGGCCAGCGCCTCGGCGATCGCCTCGGCACGTTGCCGCGAAAAACCCGCAACGATGTTCGGCAGCGGCATGCCGACCATCTCCTCAGCGGTGTATCCCAATACGTGGCAAGCGGCCTCGTTGGCGTAGGCCACCTTCTCTTCCGCCAGATCGAGCCAGAACATCGGCCCCGACCGCGCGACCACCAGGGAATTGAAGACCAGCTTTTCTTCGTAGCGCACCTGTTCCGTGATGTCGCGATAGGTCACCACGGTGCCGATGTTCCTGCCATGAATGCGCTGCGGGATCGCATGGCGTTCAAGGAATCGGCCGTCCTTGAGTTCGACGATATTCAGGTCCTCCGCGTCCGGGTTCTGACGGCGCTGCTCAAAATGGGCGAGGAAATCCGCGCGATCTTTTACCAGGCCGACCTGCAATTCCAACAGCGTCTCACTTGTGAGATCGGTCAGCTTGTCTTCCGGGATGCCCCATAGCTCGACGAAGCGGATGTTGTAGTACATCGGCTCGGCCAAAGGCAGCGCAATGATGCCGTCGCTGGTTGCATCCAGAGTGGAAACCAGCAGTTGATGTGAATTGCGCAGCAGCGCGAGTTCCCGGCGCGTCCTGGCGAGTTCTTCTTGCAGGCCAGGCGCATCCACGACTTCGGGCCGCGATCGGGACAAGTGACTTGGGGCGCGATCCACGGCGGCTGATCTTCATATTTCTAGGGGACCCCCGATCTGACCATCACGGGCCGGATCGGGCTTAAGCAAATTCCCTAGCCTGCTTAAGCAAGACGCGCTGAGGAGGATGGCGAGCCCATGTCGGTTCGACACGGACAGATCGCGAGCGCTGACAGAGATGGAGCGGGTGAAGGGAATCGGACCCTCGTATGCAGCTTGGGAAGCTGCCGTTCTGCCATTGAACTACACCCGCGGGAGCTGAAGATTTTACCCGAGGAGGCCTGGCACCTCACCTCACCGGACGGGAACATACAGGGGATAGAGCGTTTTCTCCTCACGCTCGATTCGCTCCGCCAGTGCCCGGCCGATTCCCTGGAGCTCCTCGGCAAATGCCGCCCCTTGGATCGATTGCTCGTCCTGCAAGTATTTGTCCACGAACGAGGTGACCACCTTCGCGATCTGGTGCATCTCCGCTTGAAAACTCCGGGCAATTCCGGAGGAGGCCGGGTCCGACGCCTTCATGGCGTTCTTGACGTACAGATAAAAGCGGGTGTTCTCCACGATCAGATGATCGGTAAGGCGGGACTGGAATCTCCTCAGCGCATCCTTGCACTCTCCGATGTCGAGCGCCCGGCATGCGGCGTCGATTTGCTGGAACAGCTGGATCAGGGATTGGTGATCGTCCTTGAGTAATTTGACGAGGCCTGGATCGTACGTCAGGGACAATCCCGGGCGAAGCCGCGCTTCGGCGCTCTCCATGATCGGTGTCCTCGGCGCAGGCGGTGCCTTGTCGGTGTCCGCCTTGGCTCCGAACAGTGTCTTCAAAATTCCCATGCTTGTCCTTCTCGATCATCAATTCGCGTCGGCGCTGGCGCGTCCGGGACGCCGCGCATCGTCCGATCGATGATGCGTGCCCAGCGCGGCAGTAGAAGAGCGGGTTTTCCCGCGACCTGGAGGGGCAGGGCCAGCGCCGTGGATAGAAAACTGTAGCGCCTGCAAGGATTTGTGGCGGACGCCCTAAACGCTACGGCACCAGCTTCGCCTCGTGCACCCATCGGTCGGGCTGCAGCCGCAGCGGCCGGTACTGCACGGCCGCCCATGCGTCCCGCATGTCGCGATAGCGCGGGCTGAACACCAGGCCGCTTTGCCCGGTCTGGTAGATGAACCGCGATTGCTCCAGGTCCGCCAGGTCGTAAATGGCGCGCATGCTCGCGGCATGGCGGCTGGCAAACGGCACCTTGGGATCGTTGGCCCAGTACTGGGCCACATTGACCGTCCAGCTGTCGCCGCCGGTGGGCACCGTGACGTCGAACAGGTGCGCCAGCGCCGCGACGTTGCCGAGCGGGCGATGGGCCGACAGCGCGATATGCCAGGCGCCCCAGCGCCAGGCCGCGGGGTCGCTACCCTGCTGCGCTGCGATCCGGTCAAGCGAACGCGCCAGCGCGCGCGAGGACTGCTCGGCGCAGCTGAGCGGGGCGCACCATGCCGCTGCCACCTTGGGGTCCGCCAGAATGGTTTCCAGTCCCTGGCGGAAACTGCGCTTGCCGTACAAGGCCTGGAATTTTTCCGGCCCGAGCCTGGGCTCGAACAGGCCGCGGGTGATTTCGTCGCCCCAGACCGATACGATCAGCGGCGCGGCACGGTCCGGGCGCATCACGCCATCGAATGTCCTGACCTGGTCCAGCGCCGCCGGCGCCAGCGCATGCGTGCTTTGCGTGGCCTGCAAGAGCGGCAGCAGCCTGAGCGCGGCTTTCGACAGGACGTCGGCCTGCACGTCGCGCAGGCTTGCCGCCGTATGCCTGGGCCTGGCGGCCAGCAGCGCTTCGATGCGCTCGAAGCGCTCGGGCGTCAGCCAGTCGCTGCCCAGGAAGAACGGGTAGCCGGCGGGCTGGATGTTCTGGTTCGCCGTCGCGTGCCAGCCCTTGCGCTGGATCGCCTGGTCATCGACGCGCGGGTTCTTGTTTCCGTCGAGCTCGCCGATCCAGTCGTACTTGCTGTCCCACCCCGGCGCCGGCGCGACGCCACGCAGGTCGTTTTCGGGCTTGCGCACGGCAGCGCGGCCGGCCGCCAGGTATCCGGTGCGTCCCCGGGTGTCGGCGGCGACCACGTTCTGCATCGGCGAGTGGTAACTGCCAAAGGCGGCCATCAGTTCGTCGACGGTCTGCGCGAAGTTCGAGTGCATGCCGGACAGCACCGACTGGTTGCCGGCATCCAGGGCCATCCAGCGCAGCGCCAGCACGAACTTGCGCGTGTCGAGTACCTGGGCGTGGGCGGCCTGCGCGTCGCTGAGCACCGGACCATGCCGCGTGCTCCGCACCACGATCTTTTCGTCGCGCTGGCCTTTGACCTTGATGATTTCATCGCGGGTTTCGAAGGCCGCCCAGCCGTCCGGCGTGCGGTACTGCCCGGGGTCTGCCGGATTGATCTGCTCCAGGTAAAGATCCTGCACGTCCGGGCTGACGTTGGTGAAGCCCCACGCGACCCCCGCGGTGCGGCCCAGGACCACGCCCGGCGCCCCGGGCAGGGTCGCCCCGATCACGTCCAGCGGCTTGCCCCCGGCGGGCGCGGGCGCCTGCAGCCGCGCGAAGTACCAGATCGCGGGAGCAGCCAGCCCCAGATGCGGATCGTTGGCGAGCAAAGGCTTGCCGCTTTGCGTGTGGCTGCCGGCAACCACCCAGTTGTTGGATCCCTTGCCGCCGGCGTCGCCCAGGCCGCTGGCCCAGTCGTTGATCTGCGCCGCATCCACCAGGGCCAGCACGCCGGATCCCGGCGCCTTGTTCGGCGACGCGCTCGTCCGCACGGCCCCATCCGCATTGCGGTACACGCCCAGGCCGCGATACAGCGCGGCCAGGTCGACGGCAGTGGCGGGCGGCTCGCCGGAGTAGGGCGGCATCAGCTGCCACAGGGCCTGGGTGTCGATGCGCTGCAGGGCCGAAAGGCGGGCGAACTCGTTGCCCCAGTTGCCGCCCAGGTCGAGCGCCATCATCAGCGCCCAACCCATGGTGTCCTGCGGTGTCCAGGTTCCGGGCTGGGTCCCGATGATGTGAAACTCGGGCGGCAGGGCCTGCCCGCCATCGGAGTGAAAGCTGTTGATGCCGTTCGCATAGGCCTGCACGGCGGCCTTCGCGTCATCGGGCAGCCGTTGCCACTGCGCCTGCGCCGATTGCATGATGCCCAGGGTGCGCAGCAGCTTGTCGGTTTCCAGCGTGGCGGAGCCGAGCACTTCGCTCAGTTCGCCATGCATCACGCGCCGGTTGAATTCGAGCTGCCAGCCGCGCTCCTGCGCATGCACCCAACCCAATGCGAAGGCGGCGTCCGCAATGCTTTGGGCCTGGATGTGGGTGACGTCGCTCGGGTCGCGGCGCACCAGCACCGGCGCGGTGAGACCCGCCGCCCGCATTTCGCCGTCCAGCCGCGGAAAGCTGCGCCACACATAGACGGCGGCCGCCACCAGCAGCAGCGCGAGCAGGGCGCCAATGATCTTCAGGGACTTGCGTAGCATCCGGATCTCCTCGGCGCGCGGTGCGCTCGGGCGACTGAATGTACCGCCAAAAAACTGCCCAGCACGCGGCTGGGCAATTGCGCTGGCATGAATAGCTCCAGCAACGTTGGGCGCGCAAGCGGCGCCATCCGTTGCTACTCTTATGCTTAGGCGGCGAGGCCCCCCATACAGAGATACTTGATCTCGAGATAGTCCTCGATTCCGTATTTCGACCCTTCGCGGCCGATACCGGATTCCTTGACGCCGCCGAAAGGTGCGACTTCGGTCGAGATGATGCCCTCGTTGATGCCGACCATGCCGTACTCCAGCGCTTCCGCCACACGCCAGACGCGGCCGATGTCGCGCGAGTAGAAATAGGACGCCAGCCCGAATTCCGTGTCGTTGGCCATGCGGATGGCCTCTTCGTCGGTCTTGAAACGGAACAGGGGCGCGACCGGCCCGAACGTTTCTTCCTTCGCGACGGCCATGCTGCCGGTCACATCGGCAAGAACTGTGGGCTCGAAGAAGCTTCCACCCAGGGCATGGCGCTTGCCGCCAAGCAGCACCCGGGCGCCCTTTGCCAGGGCATCCTGGATGTGCGACTCCACCTTTTGCACCGCCGCCATGTCGATCAGCGGCCCTTGCTGCGCTCCTTCGGCCATGCCGTCCGAAACCTTGAGTTTTCCGACTGCCGCCACCAGCCGGCGTGCGAACTCGTCATACACCCCGTCCTGGACCAGGATCCGGTTGACGCAGACGCAGGTCTGCCCGGTATTGCGGTACTTGGAGGCCATCGCTCCCGCAACCGCGGCGTCGAGATCTGCATCGTTGAAGACGATCAGGGGCGCATTGCCGCCCAATTCGAGCGAGACCTTCTTGACCGTGTCCGAGCTCTGCTTCATCAGCACCTTGCCGATTTCGGTGGATCCGGTGAAGGTGATCTTGCGCACGATCGGGTTGGCCGTGAGCTCCCCGCCGATCGCGGTTGCCGCACCCGTGACGACGTTGAACACCCCGCGTGGTATGCCGGCGCGCTCGGCCAGTTCGGCCAGCGCCAGGGCGGAGTAGGGCGTCTGGCTGGCAGGTTTGACCACCACGGTGCAGCCGGCCGCCAGGGCGGGGCCGCACTTGCGGGTGATCATCGCATTCGGGAAGTTCCACGGCGTGATGGCCCCTACCACGCCGATCGGCTGCTTGATGACGACGATCCGCCGGTCGGCGGCCTGGGCCGGAATCGTGTCGCCGTAGATCCGCTTGCCCTCCTCCGCAAACCACTCGATGAACGATGCGCCGTAGGCAATTTCGCCCAGCGATTCGGTCAAGGGCTTGCCCTGCTCGGCGGTCATGAGCATCGCCAGATCCTGTTTGTGCTCGAGCATCAGTTCGAACCAGCGGCGCAGGATGGCCGAGCGATCCTTGGCGGTTCGGGCGCGCCAGGACGGGAATGCGGCGTCCGCCGCGGCGATGGCGCGCCGGGTTTCGGCAGCGCCCATCTTCGGCACGGTGCCCAGTTTCTCGCCATTGGCGGGGTTCGTCACGGTGATCGTTCCGCCTTCATCCGCGTTCGACCACACACCATTGATGTAGCACTGTTGACGGAAAAGTTTGGAGTCGCGCAAGTCTTTCATATTTGCCTCTTTCTTTCTATGAACTGTAGTCGTGCGGCGGCCGGATTTTTTTCGGCACTTGATTTCTTCAGCGATAGCGTACACCCGGCAGCACGCAGAGCATCTCGTACAGCAAGTTCGCTCCGAGCAGCGCGGTGTTCCCGGACGGGTCATACGGCGGCGCGATTTCCACGAGGTCGCCGCCGACCACGTTGAGGCCGCGGCAGCCCCGCACGATCTCCAGCGCCTGAGGCACGCTCAGGCCGCCGACCTCGGGCGTGCCGGTGCCGCCGGCGAACGCCGGGTCGAGGCCGTCGATATCGAAGCTGATGTAGACCGGGTGCCGCGGGCCGATGCGTTCTCGCACCTGCTCCATCAGCGGCGCGAGCGAGCGATACCAGACCTCGTGCGCCTGCACGATCGTGAAGCCTTGCCGGCGCGGCCAGTCGAAGTCGTCGGCGGCATAGCCGGTACCGCGCAGGCCGATCTGCCAGACCTTGTCGCTCGCGAGCAGGCCTTCCTCCACCGCGCGCCGGAACGGCGTGCCGTGCGCCACGGGTTCGCCGAACATCTCGTCGTTGACGTCGGCGTGGGCATCGACGTGAATCAGCGCCACCGGCCCGTGTTGTTTCGCGACAGCGCGCAGGATGGGCAGGGCGATGGTGTGGTCGCCGCCGATCGTAAGGGGCCGGCAGCCCGCTGCCAGCACCTCGTCGTAGAAAGCGCCGATGATCGCAAGCGATTTTTCCAGCGAGTAAGTGTTGATGGCGACGTCGCCGAGGTCCGCGACCTGCAGGGTATCGAACGGCGCGGCGCCGGTAGCCATGTTGTAGGGCCGCAGCAGCGCGGACTCGGCCCGCACCTGGCGCGGCCCGAAGCGCGCGCCGGCCCGGTTCGAGGTGCCGATGTCCAGCGGCACGCCGATGAATGCCGCGTCGAGCCCTTGCGGCGAGCTGGCGGACGGCAGCCGCATCATCGTCGCCAATCCGGCGAAACGCGGCATCGCATTGCCGCTTTGCGGCTGGTTGCGCGCGTCGGTCATTCGGCAGCCTCCGCCCGTCTCACCCGCGCACCTCTCTGCGCCCGCGCAGCCATTCGAGCACCAAGAGCAGGCTGGTGGTGAAGAGGATCAGCAGCGTCGCCACCGCCGCGATCGTCGGGGTGATGTTCTCGCGGATGCCGGTGAACATCTGGCGCGGCAGCGTCACCTGCTCGGGACCGGCCAGGAACAGCGTCACGACCACTTCGTCGAACGAGGTCGCGAACGCGAACAGCGCACCGGAGATGACGCCCGGTGCGATGACCGGCAGGGTGACCCGGAAGAAACTCACCACCGGATTGGCCCCCAGGCTGAGCGAGGCGCGCACCAGGTTGTGGTTGAACCCCTGCAGCGTGGCCAGCACCGTGGTCAGCACGAAAGGCGCGCCCAGCGCGGCGTGCACGATGATCAGGCCCGTGTAGCTGTCAACCAGGCCGAGCGGCGCGAAGAACAGGTAGGTGGCAACGCCGACCACGACGATGGGCACGACCATCGGCGCGATCAGCAGGCTCATCAGCGCGCCCTTGAAGGGGAAATCGGTGCGCACCAGTCCCACCGCCGCGATCGTGCCCAGGACGGTGGCGATCACGGTGGCGAGCGGCGCTACGATGAAACTGTTGCGCGCGGCGCGGATCCAGTCCTCGGAGGTGAACAGGTTCTGGTACCACCGCAGCGACCAGCCAGGGATCGGGTACACCAGGAACGACGAGTCGGCGAACGACAGCGGCACGATCACGATGATGGGCACCAGCAGGAAGGCCAGCACGCCCACACAGCCGATGCGCAGCGCCCACCAGCCCAGCTTGTCGACGGGCGTGGCGTATGCGGGGAAGTTGGGCAGCAGGGTGCGGATCATGTGCTTCACCCCAGGTTGAGTTCGGATTTCACGACGCGCCGGTAGATGGCGTACAGCACCAGCGTGGCGGCCAAGAGCAAGGCACCGAGCGCCGCGGCCATGCCCCAGTTCACGTTGACATTGGTGTATTGCGCCACGTAGTACGACAGCATCTGGTCGTCCGCCCCGCCCAGCAGCGCCGGCGTGACGTAGTAGCCGATGGCCAGGATGAACACCAGCAGTCCGCCGGCGCCGATGCCGGGGTAGGTCTGCGGCACGTACACACGCAGGAACGCCGCCAGCGGCGAACTCCCCAGCGACACCGCCGCGCGCAGATAGGTCGGCGGCACACTCTTCATCACGCTGTACAGCGGCAGGATCATGAACGGCAGCAGGATGTGCACCATGGCGATGATCACGCCGGTGCGGTTGAACAGGAGCGCCAGCGGCTGGTCGACGAGGCCCAGCCCCATCAGCGCGCGGTTGACCAGGCCGGCCGACTGCAGCAGCACGATCCAGGCCGCGACTCGAACCAGGATCGATGTCCAGAACGGAACCAGCACCAGGATCATCAGCACGTTGGCGCGCCGGGCGGGCAGCGTGCTGAGCCAGTAGGCGAGCGGGTACCCGAGCACGAGGCACCACAGCGTGACGACGGCGCTGATCCCGAACGTGCGCGCCAGGATGCTGCCGAACACGCGCTGATCTGGCGGCATGCGCTCTATATCGCCCTGCGCGTCGCGCCGAAGGTCGAGGGAGGCAAGCAGGTAGTCGCCGGTCCAGCGCGATCCGTTCTTCGCGATGGCCTGCCAGTACTTGGTCTCGGTCCAGCGCTCGTCCAGTGCGATCAGCTTGGCCTGGATTGCGGCCGCGTCGGTGGCACCTTCGATCGGCAGCGCGCGATAGGTGTTCATCACCAGCGAGCGCGCACCTGCCACTTCGGAATTCAGCCGGCGCGCCAGGGCGCCGGCATTGGAGGGATCCGGCAGCGCGCCGAGGTCGGCCGCGACCGCGGCGAACGCTTCGGGCGGCGGCACGCCGGCGCGGTTCCATTTCTGCAGCGCCACCACGGTGCGCGGCAGCGCGTTGGCCACTTCCGGGTTCTCGACCGCGCGCTTGAGCAGCGCCGCGATCGGGACCAGGAAAGTGATCAGCAGGAAGGCGAGCAGCGGCAGCGTCAGCAGGAGCGCGCGCAGCCGGCGGTGGCGCTCGCCGCGCGACAGCGAACGGCGCAGCGCACGCGGCTGGGCGATGCCGGGGCCAGTCGAAGCTGCCAGTGCCGTCATGGCCTTACTGCGTCGCCCAGGAGGCGAAGCGTTTCTCAAGTTCCTCGCCCTGGTCGGCCCAGAACTTCACGTTGAACTGCAGCGCGGTCTTCGCGTTGGCGGGCGAGGTGGGCAGGTTGGCCAGAGTGTCGGAGTCCAGCTTGGCCAGCGCCTTGTTGTTGGTCGGGCCGTACGCGATGTTCTTGGCGTATGCGGCCTGCGCTTCGGGCGTGCTGGCAAAGGCGATGAACTTCATGGCCGCGTCCTTGTTGGGTGTGCCCTTCGGGATGGTCCAGTAGTCCAGGTCGTAGATGCCGCCGGTCCAGGTGATCCGCAGGTTCTTGCCTTCGCGGTTGGCGGCATCGATGCGACCGTTGTAGGCGGTGCTCATGACGACGTCGCCGGCTACAAGGAACTGCGGCGGCTGCGCGCCGGCTTCCCACCACTGGATGTTCGGCTTGAGCTCGGTGAGTTTCTTGAACGCGCGATCGGCGCCTTCCTTAGTGGCCAGCACCTTGTAGACGTCGCCCGGCTTGACGCCGTCGGCCATCAGCGCGAACTCAATGTTGTAGCGTGCGCCCTTGCGCATGCCGCGCTTGCCCGGGAACTTCTTCACATCCCAGAAATCCGCCCAGGTCGTCGGCGGCGTCTTGAGCTTGTCGCCGTTGTAGGCCATCACGGTGGACCACACGAAGATGCCGATGCCGCATTCGGTGACCGCGGCTGGAACGAAGTCGCCCTTGGGCGCGATCTTCGCGTAGTCGAGCTTCTCGAACAGGCCCTCGTCGCAGCCGCGCTGCACGTCGGGCGACTCGACTTCCACGATGTCCCACGTGACCTTCTTGGTTTCGACCATGGCCTTGATCTTGGCCTGCTCGCCGTTGTATTCGACGGGCACCACTTTCACGCCGTTCTTCTCGATCGGCTCGTAGAAGGCCTTCTTCTGCGCGTTCGCGTTGGCGCCGCCGAAGTTGACCACCGTGATTTGCGTCTGGGCCAGTGCCGGCAGCGCGAGCGCGGCGGCGGCGGCAAATGCGATAGCTCTGAGTTTCATGGGTCGTTATCTCCTGGTGGGTTGAAAAGGGTCAGCGGGTCGCCAGGAAATCGCTTGCGATTTCCTGGGGTGCATCAGGTGTAGACGCGCAAGTGTTCCTCGGCGGCGTAGAGGAAGATGTTTTCGCCGATGGCCGGGATTTCGTGCCGGCCCAGCGGCAGCTTCACCATGGCGTCCTCCTGCTGCGGCACGCTGCAGCGCAGCCGCAGGTGGTCGCCGAAATAGAGCACATCGGCCACGGTGGCCTCGAATGTGTTGGCCTGGTTGAGCACGCCGGTCAAATCCAGCCGCTCCGGACGGATGCAGCATTGCACCTTGTCGCCCGCTTTCGCGCCGTTGACATTGAGGCCCGTCACGCGGCAACCGTTCGCCAGGGCGACGGTGCAGGTGGCGCCGGAGCTGGCCGTCACGCCGCCGTCCAGCACGGTGTTGTCGCCGACGAAACCGGCGACGAACCGGTTCGCCGGCGCCTCGTAGAGCCGGTCCACGCGGTCGACCTGTTGCACGCTGCCGTCGTTGAATACGGCGACACGGTCCGACATCGTGAGCGCTTCGGACTGGTCGTGCGTCACGTACACGAAGGTGACGCCCAGGCGGCGGTGCAGTTCCTTCAGTTCGATCTGCATGTGCTCGCGCAACTGCTTGTCCAAGGCGCCGAGCGGTTCGTCCATCAGGACCAGTTGCGGCTCGAACACCAGGGCGCGCGCCAGCGCCACGCGCTGCTGCTGCCCACCCGAGAGCTGGGCGGGATAGCGCGAGCCCAGTTTGCCCATCTGCACCATGTCGAGCGCCCGCGCCACCTTCTGGTCGCTCTGCGCGCCCTTGATGCCGCGCACGCTGAGCGGGTAGGCGACGTTCTGTCCCACGGTCATGTGCGGGAACAGCGCGTAATTCTGGAACACCATGCCGAAGTTGCGCTTGTGCGGCGGCGTGCGCGTGATCGGGACTCCGGCGAGGCTGATTTCCCCGGTCGTCGGCGATTCGAAGCCGGCCAGCATCATCAAGGTCGTCGTCTTGCCCGAGCCGGAAGGCCCGAGCAAGGTGAGGAACTCGCCGCGCCGGATTTCCAGGTCGAGGTTGCTCACGACCAAGTTGGCCCCATCGTAGGTCTTGTTCACCGCGCTGAAGCTGACCAGCGCGGGTTGCAGCAGCGTCACAGGCGCGCCCTTTGCTGCGTGTTCACGAACGCGGGTGTCAGTGGCAAGGACGGTGACGTTCGACATGGCGTTCAATCAGGCGGCGCATTGGTTCAGGGAGTCTGCCAGCAGGCCCAACCCTTCGTCCAGCAGGGCATCGCTCGCCGTCAGCGGGACCATGATGCGCACCACGTTGCCCCAGGTACCGCAGGTGAGCAGGATGAGGCCGCGCCGCGCGGCCTCGGCGACTATCTGCTTGGCAAGTTCGGCATCGGGCTGGTGCGGGTCGCCGTTCCTGCACAGCTCGAACGCCACCATCGCACCCAGGCCGCGCACCGCGCAGATGGCCGGATGCCTTTGGGCCAGTGTGTGCAAGCCCGAGCTCAGCCGCTCGCCCACTTGCCGGGCGCGTTGCAGCAGGTTCTCGCGCTGGAACACCTCCAGCACGGCCAATCCGGCGGCGCAACCGAGCGGGCTGCCGGCGTAAGTGCCGCCCAGGCCGCCGGCCGCCGGTGCATCCATCACTTCCGCACGGCCGATCACGGCTGAGATCGGGAAGCCGCCGGCCATGGATTTCGCCATCGTGATCAGGTCCGGCGCGACGCCCATCTGCTCCACGGCGAACCAGGTGCCGGTGCGGCCGGCGCCGGTCTGGATCTCGTCGGCAATCAACAGGATGCCTTTGGAATCGCAGAGTTCGCGCAGGCGGCGGAACAGCTCCGGCGGCGCGATGTTGAACCCGCCTTCACCTTGTACCGGTTCAATGATGATCGCCGCCACCCGTGCCGCTTCGATGTCGTTGCGGAAGATCGCCTCGATGGAGGCTATCGAATCGGAAATGCTGACGCCGCGTGCCGCATCCGGGAAGGCGGCATGAAAGACGTCGGCCGGGAATGGGCCGAAACCGGTCTTGTACGGTGCGACCTTGCCCGTCAGGCCCAAGGTCAGCAGTGTCCGGCCGTGATAGCCGCCGCCGAACGCAATCACCCCCGGGCGGCCGGTGGCGGCGCGGGCGATCTTGATCGCGTTTTCGATGGCTTCCGCACCGGTGGTGAGAAACATCGTCTTCTTGGCGAAATTGCCCGGTGCCAGGGCGTTGAGGCGCTCGGCCAGCGCCACATACGGCTCATACAGCAGCACCTGGAAGCAGGTGTGGGTGTAGTGGTCCAGCTGGGCTTTCACCGCTTCGATCACCGCCGGATGGCGATGCCCGGTATTGAGCACGGCGATCCCGCCGGCGAAATCGATGTAGCGGCGTCCCTCCACGTCGAATACTTCGGCGTTCTCGGCCCGGGCCGCGAAAATCGCATGGGCATGGCCGACGCCTCGCGGTACGGCGGCTTCGCGGCGGGCCATCAGGGCGGCATTGGTGAGGTGGAGCTCTCGTTGCATGGTCTTCCTTCAGTCTTGCGGGGACAAGCATTTCCTGTCCGGAGTGGCTGCGACTTTAGGGTTGCAAGGTGAGAGCTAACATATACAGATTGCCATCCGCAACCGATGCACTGTGCAGGCGGCGTGGCCTGTACATACAAACCCTAGGACCGCGCGTTACGTTGCGCTACCGATGTTCACGCTCGACAGCAAATTACCGACGCCGCTGGTGACCCAGATCGTGGACGGCTTCCGCCGGCTGGTGGAGGACGGCCAGCTGCGAGCCGGGACCAAGCTGCCTTCGATCCGGCAATTCGCCCACACGCACCAGGTCAGCGTCTATACGGTCGTCGATGCTTATGACCGGCTGGTGGCGCTCGGATTTTTCGCTTCGCGCGCCCATTCGGGCTTTTTCGTGCGCAGCCGCGCCACGGGTGCGCTGGCGCAGACGAGCATCCGGGGCAACTACACGTTCGACTCGATGTGGTACATGCGCCGTATCTTCGAAAACCGGGCCTTGCGCAGCAAACCCGGCTGCGGGTGGCTGCCCAACGACTGGCTATTCGTCGACGGCCTCAAGCGCAGCCTGCGCAGCGTGACGGCGGACGAAAGCATCGATCTGGGCGGCTATGGCGAGCCCAAGGGCTACCCTCCGCTGCGTCAGCTGGTGCGCGATTCGCTGGCCGAACACGAGGTCGTGACCACCTCGGAGCAGGTGCTGCTCACGCACGGGTCCAGCCAGGCGCTGGACCTCGCCGCGCGCAGGCTGGTGGGCCCCGGCGACGCGGTGCTGGTGGACGAACCCGGTTACGCCAATCTGCTGTCTTCACTGCGTTTCCTGCGCGCGCGCCTGATCGGCGCACCGCGCACGCCGCAGGGCTGGGACCTCGATCTCCTGGAGGCGCGCATCAAGGAGCACCGCCCCAAGGTGTTCTTCACGCACCCGCGGCTGCAAAGCCCCACGGCCTCCACGGCCCAGTTGTCGCACCTGCACCGGGTGCTCCAGCTGGCGGAAAAGTACGACTTCCTGGTGGTGGAAAACGATATCTACGTCGACCTGGACCCGGAGCCCAGGCCTTCGCTGGCAAGCCTGGACCAGCTGCAGCGCGTGATTTACATCAGCAGCTTTTCCAAGACGATCTCGCCGAACATCCGGGTCGGGTACCTTGCGGCGCAGGCCGACGTGCTGGAGGACTTGGCACAGATGAAGATGCTGTCGGGCCTGACTTCCTCCGAGTTCACCGAGCGGCTGGCGTATGGCGCGCTGCTCGACGGCCGCTGGCGCAAGCACCTGAAAGGCGTGCGCGAGCGATTGGCGCAGGCCCACCAGGTCGCCGCGGTCAGGCTGCTGGAACTGGGGTTCGAGCTGTTTTGCGAGCCCAAGGCTGGCATGTTCCTGTGGGCCAAGCATCCGGCGATCGCGAGCGCAGCCGAGCTGTCGTATAAGGCGGCGGAGCACGACATCATGCTGGGCCCAGGCCACCTGTTTTCGATCGACCTCGCGCCCGGGCCCTGGCTGCGCTTCAACGTGGCCTATTGCACCGACGGCGCGGTGTTTTCGTTCCTCGAGAACGAGGCGATCCTGGTGCGCTAGGTCTGCCGCCTCTGCGTCGCAGCAGGCAGTACCCCGCGAGGGCTCACGCTGTTGCGCCCCAGAGATCGCCCCCGCGGGCACCGCCTGCCGCGAGCCAACGTGTTGGTGTGCGCGACGATTACCAACAACGTCTCTGCAAAGGCGGGGCCGGGCAGGCCGCGGCGCATCGATCACGCGAGGCTGCCTCGGGTTTGCCCGATTCTCATGGCCGCGCGCGAGAGCGCGCTCGTGAACTGACTCGTCGCGATTGTTTGAGCGGAGAGAGCTCCAGGCGAACGCAGCGAGTTTCGCGACGGGGCCACGAGAGCGGGAAAACTCGAGGGAAGTCGGTGCGCAGCGCCGACCAGCCTTGCGGATGCGCCGCGGCCTGCCCGGCTCCGACTTTGCCGCGAGGTCCGCGCGGTTGATGCTCCCCCGGTAAAATCACCGGTTTGCCTCGCCAGCCGCGGGTAACGGCTCGCGCCAAGGAACCACAGAATGACACCCGACTTCACTGTCGCCGACATCCGCAAGACTTTCCTGGACTTTTTCGCGTCCAAGGGGCACACAGTCGTGCCCTCAAGTCCGCTCGTACCGGGAAACGACCCGACGCTGATGTTCACCAACTCCGGCATGGTGCAGTTCAAGGACGTGTTCCTCGGCACCGACAGGCGGCCCTACGTGCGGGCGGCTTCGGTGCAGGCCTGCCTGCGCGCGGGCGGCAAGCACAACGACCTGGAGAACGTGGGTTACACCGCGCGCCATCACACCTTTTTCGAGATGCTGGGCAACTGGAGTTTCGGCGACTACTTCAAGCGCGATTCACTCAAGTGGGGCTGGGAGCTGCTCACTCAGGTCTACAAGCTGCCGGCCGACAAGCTGTGGGCGACGGTGTACATCGATGACGACGAAGCCTACGACATCTGGACCAAGGAGATCGGCCTGCCGCCCGAACGCGTGGTGCGCATCGGCGACAACAAGGGCGCGAAATACGCCTCCGACAATTTCTGGATGATGGCTGACACCGGCCCGTGCGGTCCGTGCTCGGAAATCTTCTACGACCACGGCCCGGAGATTCCCGGCGGCCCGCCCGGCAGCCCGGACGCCGACGGCGACCGCTACATCGAGATCTGGAACCACGTGTTCATGCAGTTCGACATGCAGCCCGACGGCAGCGTGAGGAACCTGCCGGCGCCATGTGTCGACACCGGCATGGGGCTGGAGCGCCTGGCGGCGATCATGCAGCACGTGCACAGCAACTACGAGATCGACCTGTTCGAGCAGCTGATCAAGGCCGCGTCGCGCGAGACCGGCGAAAAGGACCTGAAAAACAACTCGCTGCGCGTGATCGCCGACCATATCCGCGCCACTTCTTTCCTGGTGAGCGACGGCGTCATTCCTTCGAACGAAGGCCGCGGCTACGTGCAGCGCCGCATCGTGCGGCGTGCCATACGCCACGGCTACAAGCTGGGCTGCAAGACGCCGTTCTTCCACAAGCTGGTGCCCGATCTGGCACGCCTCATGGGCGCGGCCTATCCCAAGCTGCGCGCCGACGAGAAGCGCATCGTCGATGTGCTCAAGGCCGAAGAGGAGCGCTTCTTCGAGACGCTGGAAAACGGAATGGAGATCCTCGACGCCGCCTTGGCGGGAGACCAGAAAGTCCTGTCCGGCGACGTAGCTTTCAAACTGCACGACACCTACGGTTTTCCGCTGGACCTCACCAACGACGTCTGCCGCGAGCGCGGCGTGACGGTCGATGAGGCCGGCTTCAATGCCGCCATGGACAAGCAGAAGGCCCAGGGCCGTGCGGCCGGCAAGTTCAAGATGGACCGTGCTCTGGAATACAGCGGCGCGGGCAACGTTTTCACCGGCTACGAGCGGCTGGAAGAGGCGGCGAAGGTCGTGGCCTTGTACGCCGAGGGCGTGGCGACCAACGAGCTGAGGGCCGGGCAATCGGGCGTCGTGGTGCTGGATACCACGCCGTTCTATGCCGAGTCGGGGGGGCAGGTCGGCGATGAGGGGGTAATCGAAGGCAGGGGTGTGACATTCACCGTCGACGACACCCAGAAGATCAAGGCCGATGTGTTCGGTCATCACGGCATGTTGTCATCCGGCATGCTGAAGGTTGGCGACTCCGTCACGGCCAAAGTCGATATGCCAAAGCGCCACGCGACGATGCGCAATCACAGCGTGACGCACCTGATGCACAAGGCGCTGCGCGAAGTGCTGGGCGACCACGTGCAACAGAAAGGCTCGCTGGTCGACCCGGACAAGACCCGCTTCGACTTCACGCAGAACCAGCCTGTCACCGACGAACAGATCCGCGAGATCGAGCGGCGCGTCAACGCCGAGATCCTGGCCAACCAGGAGACGCTGGCCCGCGTGATGGACATCGAGGCGGCCCAGAAGACCGGCGCCGTCATGCTGTTCGGCGAGAAGTATGGCGACCGGGTGCGGGTGCTGGACATCGGCTCCAGCCGCGAGCTGTGCGGCGGCACCCACGTGCAGCGCACCGGCGACATCGGCCTGTTCAAGGTCGTGAGCGAAGGCGGAGTGGCGGCCGGTATCCGCCGGATCGAAGCGGTCACCGGCGCCAATGCGCTGGCCTATCTGCAGCAGCTCGAATCGACGGTCAATCGGGTCGCCGGCACGCTGAAGGCGGCGCCCACGGAGCTGCAGGGCCGCGTGACCCAGGTGCTGGACCAGGTCCGCTCGCTCGAGAAGGAAGTGGCGCAGCTCAAGGGCAAGCTCGCTTCGTCACAGGGCGATGAACTCGTGGCGCAGGCCGTGGACGTCAAGGGCATCAAGGTGCTGGCGGCGCGGCTGGATGGAGCCGACGCGAAGACCTTGCGCGACACCATGGACAAGCTCAAGGACAAGCTCAAGAGCGCCGCGATCGTGCTGGCCGCCGTGGATGGCGGGCGGGTGCAGATCGCCGCCGGCGTCACGGCCGATCGCATGGGCAAGGTCAAGGCCGGCGAACTGGTGAACTTCGTCGCGCAGCAGGTAGGCGGCAAAGGCGGGGGCAAGCCCGATATGGCGATGGCCGGTGGAACAGACCCGAGCAAGCTCTCAGGCGCACTGCAGTCGGTGCAGGGCTGGGTGTCTGAACGCGCCTGATGCGATGAAGCTCGTGCCTGGCGTTCTGTGGTCGGTGGGGCTTGTGGCGGTAGTAGCGCTTGCAGGATCGGCCTGCGCGGAAGAGGTGAGTTTCAAAAGCCTCGATGGCACTCGGATCAAGGCGCAACTGTTCCATCCGGCGAAGCAGCCGCCGCGCGGTGCCGTGGTGGCATTGCATGGCTGCGGCGGGCTGTATGCGCGGCACCGCAAAGGGCAATTGAACGCCCGGCACCAGGCAGCGGCGGACATGCTGACCGCACAAGGCTATGCCGTCCTTTTTCCTGATAGCTTGACGACGCGCGGGGAGGATGAAATCTGCACCCAAGGCATCGGCGCGCGTTCGATCGACCAGGCCAAGCGGCGCGCGGATGCACTTGCGGCGTTGTTCTGGGTCGCATCGCAGCCCTGGGCGCAGCCCGAGCGCATCGCGTTGCTGGGTTGGTCTTCAGGCGGCAGTGCGGTGCTCTCGGCCACGGACACGAGCCGCGGCGATGCCCCGACGCAGGTGGTACGCCCGGTGGTGGCGATCGCTTTCTATCCTGGCTGTCGCACCGCGCTCAAGTCGGGTTACCGGTCCAGCACGCGGCTGGTGATGCTCGTTGCCGAGAAGGACGACTGGACGCCCCCGGGACCCTGCGTCGAGCTGGGCCAGCGCGCCGGCGCGGAGGTGATCGTCTACCCCGACAGTTATCACGGCTTCGACAATCCGTTCGGGCAGGTGCGCCTGCGCACCGACGTGCCCAACGGCCTCAATCCGGGCCAGGGCGTTCACGTCGGGCGCAATCCGGTCGCGGCGCAGCAGGCGAATGCACGCGTGCTCGAATTGCTGCAGCAGGCCTTGCCGTAGCTTGCCGCATCGCGCCGGCCAGCCGCTTACGGGCCCTTAGCGTTTCACGAACACCAGATCCCAGACACCGTGGCCCAGTTTCAGGCCGCGATTCTCGAACTTCGTGAGCGGCCGGTACTGCGGCCGCGGCGCATAAGCTTCGGCCGTATTGGCGAGCCGTGGTTCGGCGCCCAGGACCTCCAGCATCTGCTGCGCATACGGCTGCCAGTCGGTCGCGCAGTGGATGTAGCCGCCCGATCGCAGGCGCGAGGCCAGCCGCGCCACGAGGGCGGGCTGCAGCAGCCGGCGCTTGTGGTGGCGCAGCTTGTGCCAGGGATCGGGGAAGAAGATGTGCACGCCGGCCAGGCTGCGTTCAGCCAGCATGTGATCGATGACCTCGACCGCGTCGTGCGGCACGATCCGGATGTTGGCCAGGCCCTGCTCGCCGATGCGTTTGAGCAGCGCGCCGACGCCCGCTTCGTGCACTTCGCAGCAAAGAAAATTCGTCTCGGGCATCAGCGCCGCGATGTACGCCGTGGCCTCGCCCATGCCGAAGCCGATTTCCAGCACCACCGGCGCATCCCGGCCGAACGCCGACTTGAAGTCGAGGGGCTGCGGCTGATAGGCAATGAGAAAGCGCGGGCCGAGTTCGGCGTAAGCCTTGGCCTGCCCAGTGGTGGTGCGGCCGGCGCGGCGCACGAAACTGCGGATCGCTCGGGGATGAGCCACGCCCTCTGGCGCAGCGGAGGGGGTCTTGCCGGCTTCAGTCACGCGGCAGATTGTAGGAGTCGCGCCATTGGGCTTGCCACGCGCTCAACGCCTGCGCCACCGTGCCTTCTTGCTCGGTCAGTCCCAATACGCGAGCGGCGCGGTTGAGTACGCGCAGCGGATCGTACGTGGGCAGCGCGTGCGCGCCGTTCTGCTTGGAAAGCTTTTCGCCGTTGAGTCCGAGCACCAGCGCCGTATGCAGGTAGCCGGGCGTGGGCAAGCGCAAGGCACGCTGCAGCAGGATTTGCCGGGGCGTGTTGTCGGCCAGGTCCTCTCCGCGCACGATCTGCGTGATGCCCTGCTGGGCGTCGTCGACCACCACGGCCAGCTGATACGCCCACAATCCGTCGGCCCGCTTGAGGATGAAGTCGCCGACCTCGCGCTGCACGTCCTGGTGCTGGGGCCCGAGCCGGCGGTCCTGCCACTGCACCAGCCCGTCCTCGACCCTGAAGCGCCAGGCCCGCGGCGCACGGCCGCCAAGCCCGTTGCGGCAGGTGCCTGGATAGACCAGTTCCGCGTGGCGCTGGTGCGAGCCGCCCTGGGCCGCCAGGGCGCGCTCGATGTCCTTGCGCGAGCAGGCGCAGGGATAGGCGCAGCCCTCGTGCATCAACTGGTCGAGCGCTGCCTGGTAGAGCGAGGCGCGCTTGGATTGCCACACCGGCTGTTCGTCCGGCAGCAGGCTGCAGTCGGCCAGTTGCTGCAGGATCGTTTCGGCCGCGCCGGGAATGCAGCGCGGCGTGTCGACATCTTCGATGCGCACCAGCCAGCGGCCGCCGTGGGCGCGCGCGTCGAGCCAGCTGCCGAGCGCCGCGACCAGCGATCCCGGATGCAAGGGCCCGGTAGGAGAAGGAGCGAACCGGCCGACGTAGCCCGAGGCCATGGCGTCTGGTGAACAGGCCTTACTCGGCGTGCACCGCCAGTGCGAGTTCCAGGCCCGAGATGAAAGCGTCTTCCACCCGGCGCCCCAGGCACCAGTCGCCACAGACTCCGAGCGCGGCCTGACTGTCCCACAAGTGCGGCCGCCCCAGCGGCGCCTCGGTCCGGGCCCAGCGCCAGCGGTGGACCTGCGCATAGCTCGGCTCGGCGTGGATGCCGGTAACCTCGCCGAACGCCTTGAGCAACTTGGCCTGCACCCGGACGTCGTCGTCTTCGAGATGTTCCTGCGACCAGGCGGCGCTGGCCTGCACCGTCCAGCGCTCCACACTGCCACGGCCCGGCTTGGACGATTCGCGTGCCAGCCACGCGACGCGGTGATGGGTGCTCAGCGCGGCGTTCCACTGCGGACCCAGGTGCGCGAGCGTCGGCTGCACCGCTTGCGGGAACGCGAGCATGAGTGTCCAGCACGGAGCGACCTGGACCCTGTGCATCTGCTGCGCCAGGCGCTGCCCCTGCTGCGAGCGCTCCAGCAAACCGGCCGCCTGGGCGCTCGGCATGGCCAGCAGGACCGCATCGAAGCCGGAGAACACGTGCACCGAGTCCTGGGGCCCGCTGGTTTGCAGCTGCCAGCGAGCGGGCTCGAGGGAATCGCGCTCGATGCGGGTCACGCGCGTGCGCATTTCGACGCAGCCGGCGGCAACCAGCGGCTGCGCCCAGTGCTGTGCGAGGGCATCCATGGTCGGCACCGCCACCCAATGGGCTTCAGGCGTTGGCATCGTCGCCTCAGCGACCCGGCCAAGCGGGTCGAGCACCCGCACCGCCGTGGCGCTCCAGGGCTTGCGCAGGCCGGGGGAAACCGCGAGGGCCTGTTCGAAGCGATCATCCCGGACGGTGAAGTATTGCGAGCCGTGGTCGAAACTGCCGAACGCCGTTTCGCAACTGGCCATGCGGCCGCCCACGGTGTTGCCCTTTTCCAGCAGCGTCACCCGGTGACCGGCCTGCGCCAGTGTCCGGGCACACGACAATCCCGCGATACCCGCGCCGATCACGGCGATCTTTCTTGGTTGTGTGGCCATCTTGCGGTTCATTGTCGCATCAGGCCCTGAAGTGCTGTTCCAGCAGCGCGCGGCGCGTCGCGGCGCTTTCCAGTTGGCCGAGCCACCACTGCAGGGCGCGCCCGGCGCTGTCGCTGCTGCGCCAGGCATAGGTCAATCGCACCAGCCGGGCGCTGCGCAAGACCTCTTTCACGACAAGGCGGCCGCTCTCGACATAGGGACGCGCCATCGGTTCGGGCACGAAGCCCCCGCCCAGGCCCCGCAGCTGGGCATCGAGCTTGGCGCGCATCGTCGGGACCGTGAGCACGTCCTGGCCGGCGAGCAATCCGCGCGTGAGCGCGGTGCCGCGCTGGACCGAATCCGCCACCGCGATGGCGCGGTGCTTTTGCAGCAGGTCGTCCTTGAGCACGCCCGTCATCGCGGCCAGCGGATGATGGGGCGCGACCGCATAGACGAAAGCCACTTCGCCGAGCACGTTGCTCTGGATCCCGGCGGAGGTGCCCGGATCCAGAGCAACTCCCAGCGCCAGGTCCGCCTGTCCGGAAGTCAGGGCCTCGAGCGTCCCCGACAGCGACTCATCGCGCAGTCGCAGACGCGTGGCCGGAGCCAAGGCGAAAAAAGCTTCGGCCAGTTCCATCATCGTGGGCCAGGAAACCACGGTGTCCACCGCGATGGTCAGCTGCGATTCCCAGCCGGTAGCGACTCGCTTGACCCGATTGGCCACCGCGTCGATTTCCAGCAGCAGCCGGTCGCCCTCGCGCAATAGCTCGGCCCCCGCCTCGGTCAGCTGCGCCCGGCGCGAAGTGCGATCGAACAGCAACACGTCCAGGGCATCTTCGATCTGGCGGATGCGATAGGTGACGGCACTGGGCACGAGGCCCAGTTCGCGTGCCGCGGCGGCAAAACTGCCCGAGCGCGCAACCCCCTGCAAAAGGGCCAAGGCATCGGGCGTCAAGGCTTCGCGGGGCGTCTGCATGGTTGAGTCAATCGGCGTTCAATCTTTTTGAATGATGCCATCAAAAATGGCTGGTCGGCCGATGGTGATTGCGATCCTACATTGGCGGTGTCGAACAAATTATTTTGAATGCCGTCCCCATGCTCACCTTGCGCAAATCCCAGGAACGCGGCTATGCCGACCACGGCTGGCTGAAATCGTTCCACAGCTTTTCGTTCGCGAATTATTTCGATCCCCAGCACATGGGCTTCGGGAACCTGCGCGTGATCAATGAGGACCGCATCGCTCCCGGCACCGGCTTCGGCAAGCACGGTCATCGCGACATGGAAATCATCAGCTACGTGCTGTCGGGCGAACTCGCGCACCAGGACACGCTGGGCAACATCAAGGGCATCCCACCGGGGGACGTGCAGCGGATGAGCGCCGGCACGGGCGTGCAGCACAGCGAGTTCAACCATGCCCAGGACCAGACGACGCATTTTCTGCAGATCTGGATCCAGCCCAACGAGACCGGCATTGCGCCTGGCTACGAGCAAAAGACCTTCTCCGAGAGCAGCAAGCGCGGGCGGCTGCAGCTGGTCGCGTCGCCCGACGGCGCAGCCGGATCAGTACTCATTCATGCGAACGCTCGCATGTACGCCGGGCTTTTCGATGGTGCCGAGAGCTTCAGCCTGCCGCTAGCTGCCACTCGCAAGGCCTATGTGCACGTCATCCGGGGCGAGCTCGAAGTCAACGGCAAACGATTGTCCGCCGGCGACGCCGCCAAGCTCGAGCGCGAAACCCAACTCACTCTGTCCGCCGGCAAGCAGGCCGAAGTGCTGGTGTTCGACCTCGAGGCCTGAACCATTTTTTTCATCAACAAAGGAGCTTTTCATGACAACCTCTTCTTCCGTCCAGACCTCGATACCCCTGATCGGCCGCGCGCTGCTCGCATTGCTGTTCATTCCGGCCGGCTGGGCCAAGATCGCCGGTTTTTCCGGCGTTGCCGGCTACATCGCGTCGAAGGGCGTGCCGTTCCCGGAAGTCTGCGCGGCCATTGCGATTGCGGCCGAGCTCGGCCTTGGCTTGCTGCTGCTGTTCGGGTTGAAGGCGCGCTGGGCGGCGCTGGGGCTGGCCGTCTTCGTGGGCGTCATCACGCCCATCTTCCACAACTTCTGGGCGGCGCCCGCGGCCCAGCAGATGATGCAGCAGCAGGCGTTCTTCAAGAACGTCGCGGTGCTCGGCGGCTTGCTGGTGCTGTTCGCGTTCGGCCCCGGCGGCTGGAGCCTGGACGGCAAGCGCGGCGAAGCGTGATTTCCACTATCCTGTCGTAGCGAAGGCTGCGGCAGGCGCCGGTCGACGTCAGGCCTGGCAGTCTTTGTCCCTTGACAACAAGGAGCTCATGATGACGCCGTCCACTTCGATGCAAGACACGTGGTCCCTGATGGGCCGGGCCCTGATCGCTTTGGTATTCGTTCCCGAAGGCGTCCAGAAAATCACCGGATTCGGCCAGACCGTGAACTACATCGTCGCGGCCGGGGTGCCACTGCCCGAAGTAGCGGCCGCGGCCAGTATCGTGGTCGAGGTGGGCCTTGGCTTGCTCTTGCTGGCGGGCTTCCAGACGCGATGGGTGGCGCTGGGCATCGCGATCTATACCCTGGTGGTCACGTTCATCTTCCATCCGTTCTGGGCGGTTCCGGCTGCCGAAGCCATGATGCAGAGGATCAATTTCTTCAAGAACCTGGGGCTCGTCGGCGGCTTGCTCACGATCATGGCCTGGGGTGCCGGCGGCTGGAGCGTGGATGGGCGCGATCACGCGCTGGAACACTGAGGCCTGTCACTGCGCCGGAAGGGAAGGTTATGGCGATTCAATTGCGGCTGGCGGGCCTTGACAAGGACCTGGGCGGCGGCTTCACGGTCAGGCGCCTGCTGCCGGCCGCTCGCCAGCGCAGCGTCGGTCCCTTCATCTTCTTCGACCACTTCGGCCCGGTCACGGTGCCCGCGAGCGCGAACTACGATGTACGGCCGCACCCGCACATCGGGTTGGCGACCGTCACCTACCTTTTCGAAGGCGCGATGATGCATCGCGACAGCCTGGGCAATCAGCAGCTGATCGAGCCGGGAGCGATCAACTGGATGACGGCCGGCCGCGGCATTGTCCATTCGGAGCGGCGGCCCGAGCACCTGCGCGACCGGGTTCATGTGAACCATGGCCTGCAGTTGTGGACGGCGCTGCCGCTCGAGCACGAAGAAGACGACCCTTCGTTTTCTCACACGCCGGCTTCGGCGCTGCCGCAACTGCAGGTGGGCGACGCCCGCGTGCGGGTGCTGGTCGGACAGGCTTTCGGCGCAGCTTCGCCGGTGGCCACGTACTCGCGCACCCTCTATCTCGACCTCATGCTGCCGGCGGGCGGGCGGCTGGAACTGCCTGTACTGGCGCCCGAGCTGGCCGTGTTCGCCGTGGCGGGCGAACTGTCGGTCGACGGCGAGGCCGTGGCGCCGCAGTCGATGGCCGTACTGGACGCTGGCGCGCCAGCCGTGATCGCGGCAGGGCAGGACGCGCGCTTCGTCGTGATCGGCGGCGATCCCCTCGACCGCCCGCGCCACATGTGGTGGAACTTCGTGTCCAGCGACAGGGAACGGATCCTGCGGGCCAGCGCCGACTGGGAAGCCCAGCGCATGGGGCAAGTCCCGGGCGAGCACGAGTTCATTCCGTTGCCGCCGGCCCGTTTCGTTCCGCCGGAGCCGTTGTCTTGAGAGAAGAACTGGTCATCCCGGACTTGATCCGGGATCCATGAATTCGGGAGTCATGGATTGCGGGTCGAGCCCGCAATGACAGCCGCGGGGACACCACGCGGCTTCAGGCTCGGTTCCAGCGCCTCGCGTTCATCGAAGACGAAGCAGTCGCCGCGAAAGTGGTTGCCGCCCGCGGCCTCGAAATATTGCAGGATGCCGCCCTCGAGCTGCCACACGAATTCCAGCCCCGCACTGCGCATACAGATTGCCGCTTTCTCGCAGCGGATGCCACCGGTGCAAAAGCTCACCACGGTCTTGCCTTCGAGTTCGCCCCGGTGTGCGTCCAGCGCGTGGGGAAAATCGCTGAACTTCGCCAGGCGCCAGTCGATCGCACCTTCGAACGTGCCGAGGTCGACCTCGAAAGCGTTGCGGGTGTCCAGCGTCACCACCGGACGGCCCTGGTCGTCATGGCCCTGATCCAGCCAATGCTTCAACGTGAGCGCATCGATCGCCGGCGCCCGGCCTTGGGCCGGCTGGACCGCCGGACGATTCATGCGGATGATCTCGCGCTTGACCTTGACTCGCAGCTTGCGAAAGGGCTGCTTGCCCGACCAGCTTTCCTTTGCGTGCAGGCCGGCGAAACGCGCGTCCGCGCGCAAGGCGTCCAGAAATGACCGGATCGCCAGCGGCGCGCCAGCCAGGAACAGATTGATTCCTTCCGCCGCCAGCAGGATCGTGCCCAGCAGCCCGAGCTCGCCGGCTTGCCGCAGCAGCCGCTCGCGTAGCGCCTGCGTATCGTCGAGCGTCACGAAGCGGTAAGCGGAAATATTCAGCACCGGATTCACGAACGCATTTTAGGAAGCTGTCAAGCGTCCGGTCTTTTCTACAATCGCAACCATGTTCGTTCACCTGCGCCTGCACACCGAGTTTTCCGTCGTCGACGGCACCAACCGCATCGACCAAACGATCAGGGCGGCCGCTGCCGATCACCAGCCCGCGCTGGCGATAACCGACCTGAACAACCTCTTCGGCGCCATCAAGTTCTACAAGGAAGCGCGCGGCGCCGGCGTCAAGCCGATCATTGGTGCGGAAATCGTGCTGCAGGGGTTCACCAAGGACCCGGGCGTGCTTTCTCGCATGATCGTGCTCGTGCAGGACCGGCGCGGCTACCTCAATCTGTGCGAATTGCTTACACGCGCCTGGACCCAGAACGTGGTGAAGGCCCAGGGCGTGTGCAAGCTCGAATGGCTGCGCCAATTCGGTGAAGGGCTGATCGTGCTGTCCGGCGCACAGGCCGGTCCGGTCGGGCACGCGCTGGTGCAAGGCGACGCGCAGCGCGCGGGGGAGATTGCGCTGGAGCTGGCGTCGGCTTTTCCACACCGCTTCTACGTGGAAGTGCAGCGCGCCGGCCGCCCCGACGATGAGGCGCACGTGGCGCAGGCGGTGCAACTGGCAGCGCGCCTGAAGCTGCCGGTGGTGGCGACCCATCCGGTGCAGTTCACGCAAGCGGACGACTTCGAAGCGCATGAAGCGCGCGTGTGCATCGCCGAGGGCGAAATCCTGGGCAACCAGCGGCGCGCGCGCAAGTTCACGCACGATCAGTACTTCAAGCCGCAGGCGGCGATGGAGCAGCTGTTTGCCGACCTGCCCTCGGCGGTGGCCAACACGCTCGAAATCGCCAAGCGCTGCAATCTCGTGCTCGAGCTGGGCAAGCCGCACCTGCCGGACTACCCCACGCCGGAAAAAGACGGCCGGCCCATGCCGATCGAGGAGTACTTCCGCTTCGCCTCGCATCAAGGGCTCATGCAGCGGCTGGCGCAACTCTACCCGGACCCGTCGCGGCGCGAACAGGAAACGCCGCGCTACGTCGAACGCCTCGAGTTCGAGATCGACACCATCGTGAAGATGGGGTTCCCCGGTTATTTCCTGATCGTGGGCGACTTCATCAACTGGGCCAAGAGCCATGGCTGCCCGGTCGGGCCGGGGCGTGGCTCGGGCGCCGGCTCGCTGGTGGCCTATTCGCTCAACATCACCGATCTCGACCCGCTCGAATACAAGCTGCTGTTCGAACGGTTCCTCAATCCCGAGCGGGTATCGATGCCCGACTTCGACATCGACTTTTGCCAGAGCAATCGTGACCGGGTCATCGATTACGTGAAGCACAAGTACGGCAAGGACGCCGTCAGCCAGATCGCGACGTTCGGCACGATGGCGGCCCGCGCCGCGATCCGCGACGTCGGCCGGGTGCTGGACATGAGCTACACCTTCTGCGATGGCATCAGCAAGCTCATCCCCAACAAGCCGGGCCAGCACATCACGATCGAAGGTGCGCTGAAGGTCGAGCCTTTGCTCGCCGAAAGGCTGGCCAGGGAAGATGAAGTCAAGACCCTGCTGGGGCTGGCGCAAAAGCTGGAAGGCCTGACGCGCAACGTCGGCATGCATGCGGGCGGAGTCCTGATCGCACCGGGCAAGCTCACGGAGTTCACGCCGCTGTACCAGCAGCCCGGCAGCGACTCGGCGGTGAGCCAGTACGACAAGGACGACGTGGAGGCCGCCGGCCTGGTGAAGTTCGACTTCCTGGGCTTGGCAACGCTGACGATCCTGGAAATCGCCAAGGACTTCATCCGCGAGCGTCACCCGGGACAGCAGAACTTCGCGTTCGAGACCATTGCCCTGGACGATCCGGAAACCTACAAGCTATTCACCGACGGCAAGACCGAGTCGGTGTTCCAGTTCGAAAGCCGCGGCATGCAGGGCATGCTGCGCGATGCCAAGCCGTCGCGGCTGGAAGACCTGATCGCGCTGAACGCCATGTTCCGCCCGGGACCGATGGAGAACATCCCGAGCTTCTGCGCGCGCAAGAACGGCCGCGAGGACGTGGTGTACCCGCATCCGTTGCTCGAACCCGTGCTGTCCGAAACCTACGGCATCATGGTCTACCAGGAACAGGTGATGCAGGCGGCGCAGATCCTGGGCGGTTACTCGCTCGGCGGCGCCGACCTGCTGCGGCGCGCCATGGGCAAGAAGAAGGCCGAGGAGATGGCCGAGCATCGGCAAGTCTTCCGCAGCGGCGCGGCAAAGAACGGTATCGGCCAGGACAAGGCCGACGAAATTTTCGACTTGATGGAGAAGTTCGCCGGTTACGGCTTCAACAAGTCGCATGCCGCCGCCTACTCGCTGCTGGCCTATCAGACCGGCTGGCTCAAGGTGCACTACACCGCCGAATTCTTCTGCGCGAACATGACCGTGGAAATGGACGACACCGACAAGCTCAAGGTGTTGTTCGAGGACGCGCAGAAGAACTTCGAGCTTGCATTCGAACCGCCCGACGTCAATCGCGGCTGCTACCGGTTCGAGCCGGTTTCCGACAAGGTGATCCGGTACGGCCTGGGCGCGGTCAAGGGCACGGGGCAGCAGGCTATCGACGCGATCGTGCGGGCCAGGCAAGAGGGCGGTGCTTTCAAGAGCCTTTACGACTTCTGCGTGCGGGTGGACCGCACCAAGCTGAACAAGCGGACCGTCGAGGCCTTGATCAAGGCCGGCGCGTTCGACTCGCTGCAGCTCAATCGGGCCGCGCTGATTGCCTCGCTCGATCGCGCCTTCGATTTCGCCATCGCCGCCGAAGCCAACGCGAACCAGGGCGGCCTGTTCGACATGGGCGACTCCCATGCCGCCAGCACGCAGGAGCCGCCGCTGGTCGACGCAACCCCATGGGGCGTCAAGGAGCGCCTGACCTACGAGAAGACGGCGATCGGCTTCTACCTGTCGGGGCACCTGTTCGACGAGGTGGCGCTGGAGGTGCGGCGGTTCGCCAGGCGCCGCATCGACGAACTTATCGATACGCGCGAACCACAGCTGTTGGCCGGAGTCGTCAGCGACTTTCGCGTGATCAACGGCCAGCGCGGCAAGCTGGCGCTGTTCAAGCTGGACGACAAGTCGGGCACGATCGAAGCGACGGCGGACGAGGCCGTGATCGCCGCCCATCGCAACCTGCTCAAGGACGATGAACTGGTCATCGTGATGGCGCGGCTGCAGCCGGACCGCTTCCTGGGCGGCTTTCGCCTGAACGTGAACCAGGTCTGGGACCTGGCGACGGCGCGCTGCCGCTTCGGGAAGTTCCTGCACGTCGTGGTGAACGGCAAGGCGCCCGACATTGGCCGGCTGGTGCGGGAGTTTCCGCCCAGGCGGGAAATGTCGGAGCAGGGTGAACTGGTCCGCGGCCTGAACGTGCGGCTTGCGCTCAAGCGCGATGGCGCGATCGCCGAGCTGCAGCTGGGCGAGGAGGCGAAGTTCTTTCCGAGCGACGCCGCCCTGGCCAGCTGGATGGCGCAGGCCGACCCGGGCGCCGCGCAGATCGTCTACGAATAGATGCTTGTCATGCCGGGTCTGGACCGGCCAGCGCCTCAGCTCTTCGGCCTGAACTCGATGAGCAGCGGCGAATGCACGCGGCCGTCGACGTCGCGCGGCAGCACCTCGGTCTTGTCCACGGCGCGCAGTACCGCTTCGTCCCAGGACTTGACGCCACTGGATTTCACCAGCCGCCGGCTCGTGATGGTGCCGTCCGGCGCCATATGCACCTCGACCTCGGCGGTCGGGTTGCCGGCGATGTCGTCCACGAAAACGATGTTCGGCCTGACCCGTGCACGGATGCGGCCCGCGTAGCTGTCAGACGGTCCGGCGGCGCGCGGGGCCGCGCCCGTCGCGGCCGGACCGCCGGTGGCGCCGGCCAGACCCTGAATGCGCCGCATCTGCTCGTCGTGCAGAGCCGCCAGCCTCTTGTCTTCCTGGAGCTGCTGCTGTTTGGTCTTGGCGATCTTGACCTGCTCGTCCTTTTTCTTCTTGTCCTCGACGGCCTTCTTGTCGGCGAGTTGCTGCCGCTTCAGGTCCTCCTGCTTCTTGCGAGCTTCCAGCTTTTTCTCGCGCTCCAGCTCTTCGCGCTTTCTGCGGGCCTCGAGGGCCTTCTGGCGCTCGAGCTCCTGCTGCCTTTGCAGCGCCTGTTGCTGCTTTAGCTTCTCGCGTTCCAGGGCAATGTCGGCCTCCCGCGGCGCGGGAGGAGGCGGCGGCGTGGGTGCCACCTGGGGCGCCGCCGGCGGTTGCGGGGCCGGTGGCGCTGGTGGCGGCTGGATCTCCCGCGGCGCCGCCTGCTGGGGCACGCTGGCCCAGAGCTCGGCTTCGGCCGCGGTGTTCTCGGATTCGCGGTTCCAGTTGATGCCCCAGGTCAGCGCCAGCATCAGCAGCAGGTGTGCCAGGATCGCGAGCGCGAACGCGCGCCAGCGGCCCGGCTGCGGCGGCGGCGCGAATTCGAGGCGGTCGATGACGGCGCTCATAGGCTGGGTTGATCGAGGGGTTGGCTCCGGTTACCGGGTCGACTGCACCGCGAGCCCGACGCGCTTCACGCCGGCCTGCTGCAATTTGTCCATCACGTTGACGACACTTTCGTACCTGACGCTGCGGTCGGCGCTGATCACCACCGCGCTGGCACCAGCCGGCTGGCCCGCCTGGGCCTGTGTCACCGCCGCCACCAGGGTGGCGAGCGGCAAAGACGAGGTGTTCTTGTCGATCCTGAGCTGCAGCGACTCGTCCTTGCCGATGATCACCTGGATCACCTGATCGGGCGCGCGGGCGGCCTTGGCAACGCTGGGCAGGTCGATCATGCTGGGTGCGATCAGCGGCGCGGTCACCATGAAGATGATGAGCAGCACCAGCATCACGTCGATGAACGGCACCATGTTGATCTCACTGATGGTGCGGCGGCCGCGTCCCCTGGTGATGACGGCTGGCATTACCGGTTCTCCATCACGGCTTCAATGCCCCGACGCCGATTGGGCGCCCAGGTTGCGGTGCAGGATATTGGAGAACTCCTCGATGAAGGTCTCCAGCTTGATGGCGACCCGGTCGATGTCGCGGGCGAACCGGTTGTAGGCAACCACGGCGGGAATCGCTGCGAACAGGCCGATGGCCGTGGCGACCAGCGCTTCGGCAATGCCGGGCGCCACGGTGGCCAGGGTCACCGTTTGCAGGCTCGCCAGGCCGGTGAAGGCGTGCATGATGCCCCAGACGGTGCCGAACAGGCCGACGTAGGGCGAAACCGAACCGACCGAAGCCAGGAACGACAGGTTCGTTTCGACGGCGTCCAGCTCACGCTGGAAGCTGGCCCGCATGGCGCGTCGGGCGCCGTCCAGCAGCGCACTCGTGTCGGTGACGCGGCGCTCGCGCAGTTTCTGGTACTCGCGCATGCCGCTGGCGAAGATGCGCTCCATCGGCCCGGCCAGCTTGGCGTTCTGCGCGGCGGCGGCGAACAGGTCGTTCAGGCTGATGCCCGACCAGAAGTCGCGTTCGAAATCGTCGTTGAGCGCGTTCACGCGCTTCAGCGCGAACACCTTGCGGAAAATCGCGGCCCAGCTGGCGACCGAGACGGCCACCAGCAGCAGCATGACGAGTTGCACCACCCAGCTGGCATTGAGCACCAGTTGGAGGATCGACAGGTCTGGTTTCATCGTTTCAAGGCTTCCAGGATGGTGGGCGGGATTCTCGCAGGCTTCAGCAAGGCGGCTTCGACCCAGCCGATCCGGATGGTCCCTTCGCATAGTAAGGCACCCGAGCTTGCAGCCGTTGCCGCCGCGTTTTCCTCCGAGGGAGCACCCGCGCGCTGAATCGGGCCGGCGGCGCCGGGCAGGTCCTTGCCGTCGCGCAAAAAGGCCTGCTGGACAATGATCAAAGACGCTCGGCCCATCTCTTTGACGCGGGCCGTAACAAGAAGTTCATCGTCCAGACGCGCGGCCCGGTGAAACCGCACCGAGGTTTCACCCACTACGAAGATGCCACCCGTTTCTTGCCTGAGCCGGTGCTGTTCCAGCCCGAGCGAACGCAGCCACTCGGTGCGGGCGCGTTCGAAGAACTTCAGGTAGTTGGCGTAATAGACGATCCCGCCGGCGTCGGTGTCTTCCCAGTAGACGCGGATCGGAAATGCGAAGGCAGGGCCGGGACCGACGGGCGGCGTCATGCCAGCAGCGCCGCCAGGCGCGCCGCGGCTTCGTGCAATTGAGCCATCGAGTTGGCGGTGGAAAATCGAACGAACTTGTGGGTTTCGTCGCTGCCGAAGTCGCGGCCCGGCGTGACGGCGACATGGGCGCGCCGCATGACCTCGAAGCCGAAATCCCAGCTGTCCTTGACACCCAGGCGCTCGCAGGCGCGCGAGCAGTCGGCCCAGGCGTAGAAGGCGCCGTCCGGTGCGACCGGCACCGTCAGCCCCATCGCGTCGAGCCGCGGGATGAACCAGTCGCGCCGCGCCTTGAACTGCGAGCGGCGCCGCTCGTATTCGGCCAGGCTGTCCGCCTCGAAGCAGGCCAGCGCCGCATGCTGCGACACCGCGCTCGGGCAGATGAACAGGTTTTGCGCCAGCCGCTCGATCACGGGAACGAGGGCGTCCGGCACCACCATCCAGCCCAGGCGCCAGCCGGTCATGTTGAAGTACTTGGAGAAACTGTTGATGCTGATGATCTGGTCATCCAGGGCCAGGCCGGTGTGGCCGTACGTCTCGTCGTAACTCAGGCCCAGATAGATCTCGTCGAGCAGCGTGATGCCGCCCTTGCCGCTGACAAAGCCGTGGATGCGGCGCAATTCGTCCGGATGGATGGAAGTGCCGGTCGGGTTGGACGGCGACGCGAGCAAGACGCCCCGCGTTTTCCCACCGTCGCCGCGGCTCCCGTCATTCCAGTGGGCCTCGACCTTGGCGGCACTGAGCTGATAGCGCTCGGCCGCCGTCGTGGGCACCAGGATGGCCCGGCCCTCGGCCGCCCTCACGAAATGGCGATTGCAGGGATAGCTCGGGTCCGGCATGAGGATCTCGTCGCCGGCTTCGATCAGCGCGAGGCAGGCCAGTTGCAGTGCCGCCGATGCGCCGGCCGTCACGACGATGCGTCGCGGCGGCACCGCGACGCCGAAGCGCCGGACGTACCAGTCGCCGATGCGCTCGCGCAAGCTGTCCAGGCCGGTTGCATGGGTGTACTGGGTCAGTCCGTCGCGTATCGCCTTGGTGGCGGCTTCCTGGACCAGCGGCGGAGCGGTGAAATCCGGCTCGCCGATATTCAGGAAGATCATCGGCCGCCCGCTGTGAGCGACCTCGCGGGCCAGCTGCGAAGCCGCCTTGGCCACTTCCATCACATAGAACGGCTCGATCCGCCCGGCGCGCGCGGAGATCTTCATCCCCTGGCCTTTCCGCTGGCCTTGTCCGCCCCGACTTCAGATGCACGCAGCGTTGCTGCCAGGCCGTTGAGCACCGCGTTGACGTACTTGTGTCCGTCGGTGCCCCCGAACTCCTTGGCCAGCTCGATGCATTCGTTGAGTACCACGCGCCACGGCACGTCCAGGCAGTGCAGGAATTCGTAGGCGCCGATCCACATGACTGCGCGCTCGATCGGGGAGATTTCCTCCAGTTTGCGGTCCAGCAGCGGCACGATCAAGGCGTCGAGTTGCGCTGCTTCCTTGATGCAGCCGTGCAAGAGCGCGTCGTAGTGCACCGCGTCGGCCTTGTGGAAACCGGCCAGGTCGCGCGTGAACAGGTCGATTTCCTGCGCCGCGTTACGTCCGACCAGGAATTGGTAAAGCCCCTGCAATGCAAATTCGCGGGCCCTGCTGCGCGCCGATTTGGCCGATGCCTTGCGCGCGCCCGTGGCGGTCAGGCCCGCGCGGGGCGGACGCGGGGCGCGTTCCGGAACCGCTTTGCCGCCGCCGCTCATCCCAACTGGTCCAGCAGATTGCACATTTCCACCGCGACGCGCGCGCCGTCACGGCCCTTGTCGACCTGCCTGGCCACCGCCTGCTCCACGTTCTCTGTGGTCAGGATGACGTTGGCAATCGGCAGCTGGTAGTCCAGCGACACGCGCGTCAAACCGGCAGCCGATTCATTGGCGACCAGTTCGAAGTGGTAGGTTTCGCCGCGGATGACGCAGCCCAGGGCGATCAGCGCGTCGTAGCCGCCTTTTTCGGCCATGCCCTGGAGCGCGATCGGCACCTCGAGCGCGCCGGGCACGCAGACGTGATCGATGTGGTCGTCCGCTACGCCCAGCGCAGCCAGTTCGGCCCGGCAGGCCTGCGCCAGCGCATCGGTGATGCTCTGGTTGAAGCGCGCCTGCACGATGCCGATGTACAGGCCTTTGCCGTCCAGGTTTGCGGCCTTGCCCTTTTCTGCGCCAAACATTGCTCTTGTGCTTTCCGGGTGTCTATTTGTCGGGCGCGATGTAACCGGCAATCTCCAGGCCATACCCCGCCATGCTGGGCATGCGGCGCGGATTGCCCAGGAGGTTCATGCGATGCACGCCGCATTCGCGCAGGATCTGGGCGCCCACGCCGTAGGTGCGCAGGTCCAGCCGCCCGCGCTCGGGGGCATGCGACGCCCGGGCCTTGCCCTGGAACTGAGCCAGCAGCTGCTGTGCGTCCTCGCCGCAGTTGAGCAGCACCGCCACCCCCTTGCCCTCGCGCGCGATGCGTTGCAGGCTCGCATCCAGGTTCCAGGAGTGCATCGAACGGTTGATCTCCAGCGCGTCGAGCATCGACATGGGCTCGTGCACGCGCACCGCGATCGCCTCGCCGGGCAACCACTCGCCCTTGATCAGCGCCAGGTGCAGTCCGTGGCTGGGCTTGTCGCGCCAGGCATGGGCGATGAATTCGCCGTGCGCGGTCTTCAGCGGCCGGCTGCCGATCTTTTCGACCAGCGACTCGGTGCGGCTGCGGTGCTCGATCAGGTCGGCGATGGTGCCGATCTTCAGGCCGTGCTGGGCGGCGAACAGCTGCAGGTCGGGCAGCCGCGCCATGGTGCCGTCGTCCTTCATGATCTCGCAGATCACGGCGGCGGGCGTCAGTCCGGCCATCAACGCGAGGTCGCAACCGGCCTCGGTATGGCCGGCGCGCATCAGCACGCCGCCTTCCACCGCCTGCAAGGGAAAAATGTGGCCGGGCTGCACCAGGTCCTCGGCCTTGGCGTTCTTGGCGACCGCCGCCTGGATGGTGCGGGCGCGATCGGCTGCCGAGATACCGGTCGTGACGCCCTCCGCCGCCTCGATCGAGACGGTGAACGCGGTGCCCTTCTTGTCGCCGTTGCGTGCGGTCATCGGCGGCAGGCGCAGTCGCTCGCAGCGCTTGCGGGTCAGTGTCAGGCAGATCAGGCCGCGGCCGAACCGCGCCATGAAATTGATCCCTTCGGGCGTGACATGGTCGGCGCCGAGCACCAGGTCGCCTTCGTTCTCGCGGTCCTCCTCGTCGACCAGGATGACCATCCTGCCGGCTCGCACGTCGGCGATGATGTCCTCCACCGGCGAAATGGAAACGGGCGTGATGTCCTGCAGGGCGGCGTTCATGCGCTAGCTTTCTCGGTGGTGAGCATGCGTTCGACGTAGCGGGCGATCAGGTCGATCTCCAGGTTGACGCGGCTGCCGGCCTTGAGCTGGCCCAGCGCCGTGTTTTGCACCGTATGCGGGATGAGGTTGATGCTGGTTTCGGTGCGATCCGGGAAATCGGCGACCGAGTTGACCGTCAGGCTCACGCCATTGACCGTGATCGAGCCCTTGTACGCCAGGTACTTGCCCAGCGCGCGGGGCGCCGCCAGGCGCAGGTCCCAGCTCTCGCCGACCTGCTCGAAACGCGTGACCGTTCCCACGCCATCCACATGGCCGGCCACGATATGTCCGCCCAGCCGGTCGTTGGCGCGAATCGCCTTTTCGAGGTTGATTGGTCCGGTCTGCCCGAGGCCGGCCGTCTTGTCCAGCGACTCGGCGGAAATCTCGACGGTGAACGAGCGCTTCGAGCCGTCCAGGTCGATCACCGTCATGCAGGCGCCATTGAGCGCGATGCTGTCGCCGAGGACGACGTCGTCGAGGTAGCCGGCGGGCGTTTCGATGGTGAGACGCTTGCCGTGCTGCAAAGAGCTTCCCAGGTCGTGGACGGCGGCGATGCGCCCCACGCCGGTGATGATTCCGGTGAACATGGCGGTATTTTCGCAGGAATGGAAAGACCGTCCGTTCCGGCTAGAACTGGTCGCGGCCGGGAATGCGTGCGACCAGCCTCAGGTCGGGACCGACTTTGTCGCAGCAAAGGAATTCGAACCCCACGACCTGCGCCAGGTCGGCCAGCGGGCCGAAGTGCGCCATCTGACGCCCTTGGCCCACCAGTTTGGGAGCCAGATAGACGAGCAATTCGTCGACCAGCCCTTCGCGGATCAGCGATCCATTGAGCTTGTGGCCGGCTTCGACATGCAACTCGTTGACTTCGCGTTGCGCCAGATCGGCCAGCATGGCCGCGAGATCCACCTTCCCGCCCGGGCCGGGCAGGCACACCACGGTCGCGCCGCGCGCCTCCAGGGCCGCCTGCCGCTGAGGCTCGTTGGTGGCGGCGTAGACGAGCACCCGCCGGCCGGCCACGAAGATCTTCGCATCCGCAGGCGTTTCGAGCCGGCTGTCCACCACCACTGCATCGGGCTGGCGCGCGACCTCGGCGAGTCGCACGTCAAGCCTGGGGTTGTCTTCCAGCAAGGTGCCGATCCCGGTGAGCACAGCGCCGGCGCGGGCCCGCCAGGCGTGGCCGTCGGCGCGCGCTGCTTCCGAGGTGATCCACTGGCTGGCGCCGTTGTCCAGCGCGGTCTTGCCATCCAGCGATGCGGCGATCTTCATCCGCACCCAGGGCGTGCGCCGCACCATGCGGCTGAAAAATCCGATATTCAATTCCCGCGATTCGCCCGCGCCGGGTCCAGTGGCCACCTCCACGCCCGCCGCGCGAAGCCGCGCAAACCCCTGGCCGGCGACCAGCGGATTGGGGTCGGCCAGCGCGGCGACGACCTTGCCGAGGCCCGCCGCGGCCAGGGCGTCGCAGCAAGGGCCGGTGCGGCCATAGTGGGAGCAGGGCTCCAGCGTTACGTAGGCCGTGGCGCCGGCCACCGAATGGCCATTAGTGGCGGCGTCGCGCAGTGCCATGACTTCCGCATGCGCCTCGCCAGCGCGCTGGGTGTGGCCCTGCCCCAGCACCTCGCGCCCGTCGGGCGCGACGATCACGCAACCCACGCGCGGATTCGGCTCGGACAATCCGACCGCCTGACGCGCCAGGGCCAGGGCTTGATGCATGAAAAGGTCGTGCGCTTCCATCTGTGGCTATTCTGCGGCATTCCACGCTGCGGCCAACCATTCGGTCCTCGAACGCGACCAGTCGTCGGGACGGCACCGGCGGCGCGATTGCGGTCAGCTATTGTTCAGCTTGGACGAGATCGCGCAACAGGAGAGGGCATGACGAGAATCAAGCAGCGTGGGTTCACGCTGATCGAACTGATGGTCACGGTGGCTATCGTCGGCATCCTTTCGGCGATCGCTTATCCCTCCTACACCAGCCACGTCAGGAAAGGCGTCCGGCGGGCGGCACAAGCGCAGATGATGGACATCGCCAGCCGCGAGCAGCAATTTCTGCTGGCCAATCGTGCTTATGCGCCGTACACCAGCCTGACGAGCAGCGGCTACGCCTTGCCGGCGGAGCTCGTCGGCAAATACACGCCGGCGATCGCCGTCGGGACCGGCGCGGTTCCCTCGTTTGTCATTACGTTCGCTGCGACCGGCAGCCAGGCGAGCGATGGCGACCTGACCTTCAACAGCGAGGGCGTCAAGACGCCGGCGGACAAATGGTGAGCAAGGACGCTTCGCACGCGCCCCATGCGGTGCGCGGCACCTCGATGATCGAAGTGCTGGTCACGATGGTGATCATTGCCTTCGGCCTGCTGGGTATGGCGGGGCTGCAGATGCGCATGCAGACATCCGAATTGGAGTCTTACCAGCGCAGCCAGGCCTTGCTGCTGCTCAACGACATGGCGAACCGCATTGCGGTGAACCGGAACAACGCGGCCGCTTACCTGGTGGCGCCCGCCAGTGCGCTCGGCGCCGGCATGGCATGCCCGACGACCACCGGCACCACCGCTCAGCGCGATCTCAACGAGTGGTGCAATGCCATCCAGGGCGCAGCCGAAACCAGCGGCAGCGCCAAAGTCGGCGCCATGATCGGCGGGCGCGGATGTGTCGAACAAGATCCGGGGGGCGACTTCATGGTGACCGTCGCATGGCAGGGCCTGACCCCGATTTCCGCGCCACCCTCCTCGGTGGGCTGCGGGGCGAACAGCTACAACGCCGCCTCCGGGTCCTGCATCAATGACCTGTGTCGCCGCGCAGTCACGACCATCGTGCGGATGGCCACGTTATGAATCGCCGTCTTCGTATCTGGCAACCACGCTTGCGGGGCCGGGCATCTTCCTCGAGGCAGGCCGGCTTCACGATGGTGGAGGTGATGGTTTCGCTGGTCATCGGCCTGTTCATCGTACTGGCGCTGATCACTTTGTTGATCAACGTCAATCGCAATAACAGCGAATTGACCAGGACCAATCGGGTCATCGAAAACGGCCGGTTCGCACTGCAGTTGCTCGCGGCAGACGTGTCCCATGCGGGATTCTGGGGCGGCTTCGTGCCGGGGTTCGACGACCTCACCAATGCCGCCGCGGCCAACGATGTTCCCACAGCGGTGCCTGACCCGTGCCTTGCACTGGCAAGCTGGGACGCCCCTTACGGCACCAACCTGATCGGGATTCCGGTCCAGGTGTACGAGATTCCGGCGATTGTTCCCTCGCCGACACTGTCGGTTTGCGCCACAAAGGTCACCAGTCCGCAAGCGAAAACGGACGTTCTGGTGGTCCGCCATGTCGACAATTGCGCGGCCGGCGTGGATCCGGGTTGCCCAGCTGTCAGTGCGGCGGATGTCTATTTTCAGATGCAGCGTTGCTCCGCCAGCCCGGTTCCCCCCTACACGATGGGCACTCCCGCCATGACCGTGGCGACGCCGCTATACAAGCGCAATTGCCTGACACTCGCGGACCCGTTCAAGCTCGTCTCGAACCTGTATTACGTCCGCAACTATGCTGTAACCGCGGGGGACGGAATTCCCACCCTGATGCGATCGCAATTCACCGGCGGCGCCCACCAAACCGCTGAGGCGATGATCGAAGGAATTGAAGGATTCAGGGTCGAGGTCGGCATCGACAGCGTCAGCGATTCGGGCGCGGCCCTCACCACGGCAACTTTCAACACGACGACGGGCGTGGCGGCAGCGATCGCATGGGCCGACCCGACGAACCTGAACTCGCCCACCAATCGCGGCGACGGGCTGCCGGACGGGGCGTACGTGCGCTGCACGACCGCCGCGCCTTGCACTCCGTTCCAGCTCATGAACGCAGTAGCCGTCAAGATCTACGTGCTGGCGCGAACCGAAAGCAGGGCGGCCGGTTATACCGACACCAAGACCTACAACTTGGGAAGCACCACTCTGGGCCCTTTCAACGATAGCTACAAGCGTCACCTGTTCACGCAGACCGTACGGCTGACAAACGTATCGATGAGGAGGGAAACGCCGTGAAGCCGCCGATCCCGAGGCCGGGGCCGGGCCGCGCCCGCCTGCAAAGAGGCGCGACCCTGATCATCGGTTTGATCATGATCGTGCTGATCACGCTCATCGTCGTGAATGCCTTCACGCTCAGTTCCTCGAACCTGAAGTCGGTAGGCAACATGCAAGCGCGCGACGAAGCCCTGGCTGCTGCCAATCAGGCGATCGAGTCGATGATCAGTTCGCCGTTCACGAATGCCATCGGCACCCAGACTTTTACTGTCGACATCAACAAGGATGGCACGAACGACTACACCGTCGTCGTCAATCCTGCAGTTTGCATAGCGGCTGTGCAAGCATCCGCCGGCTCCGCCAGCGACGTGGAATTGATCGGGATGTCGTCCGGCGCCTCTTGGAATACCGACTGGGACATCCGTGCCACCGTGACCGATTCGACCAGTGGCGCCTCAGTCGTCGTGCGGGAGGGCGTGCGGGTGCGTCTGTCGCAGAGCCAGAAAGATACGGCCTGCCCTTGAGGCCAAACGGGAGCTCGGTATGAAATACGGTTTCTTCAAGATTTTCCTGCTGGCCGGCGCATTGCTCGCGGGCAAGACCGCCGGTGCCGCCGACATCGATCTGTTCGCCTGGGCCAACACCACGAGCGTCAGCGCAGCCAACGTACTGCTGGTCATGGACAACGCCGCCAATTTCTCGGCCAGCGTGACGGAACAGCGGTGCAGCATCACCGCGGGCGGCGTCGTCGACGTGACTGGCAGCGGAACCGCTCCGACGCAGTTGGACAAGACGGCAGGCGCGGTCGAGCAATGCGCTCTGTATAGCGTGGTCAAGTCGTTGAGCACCGCCACCGGCACGCTCAACATCGGCGTGATGATGTTTGCCGGCAGCAACAGCAGCGATCTGCACCAATTCAACGCTGTCACCAACACCTTTTCTGCCCCCTGTAGCGGCACCGGAGGCTGCCTGGTCATGCCCATCGTCGAGTTCACGCCGACTGTCCGGGCCAACATGCTGGAATGGATCAGGCAGTGGGACATCAACGGCAACTCCAACTATGTGATCAAGGGCAACCGGACCGCGAGTGCCGCCGTCATGCAGGAAGCCTGGGCCTACTTCAAGGGCAAGACAGGCGTTTCCGGTCGGGACTATTCGGGGATCACACCGCCTACAGGCTGCGGCAGGAACAACGTCATCTTCATCGGCAACGACTACCGCAACAATGCCACGCCCGGCGACCAGACCGGCAGTGATGGTGGCCTCGAGCCGCTGAGCGGCCTGAGCAGTGTGGCAGCCAAGCGGGCCAACCCCGCGGCCACGGCGGCGGAAATTGCCGTGGTGCGGGACGTCATCGCTGTTCCCCCTGCATGCGGGGGCAGCGTGACACTGGAAACCAACGAAACCAAGGGGGTCTACGCGCTGAACTGGGCCCAATACATGAAGGCCGAGCACGACATCACGTCGTTCGCTGTCGCCGTGCTGGGCCCCACCTGCAATGCCGAATACGCGGCGCATCTGATGAAGATGGGCGAGCTGGGCAGCGGCGGTTTTTTCGGAACGAATAACTACGATTCGCTCGTCGCCGCGATGAACGAAGCCATCAGCAAGATATTGGCCGTCAACAGCGTGTTCGCAGCCGTGAGCCTGCCGGTGAGCGTCAATACCCAGGGCTCCTACCTGAACCAGGTGTATGTCGGTATGTTCAGGCCCCAGGACAGTTTCATGCCTCGGTGGAATGGCAACCTGAAGCAATACAAGCTCGGATATCCGAACGGAGCGACCAGTGGCACGCTGAGGTTGCTGGATGGGGACGGAAAAGCCGCCATCAACAACCTCACGGGCTTCATCACTGAATGCGCGCGAAGTTACTGGACACCGGGCACGGTCGATACGTACTGGGCGCAGCAGCAAAGCGGGGGCTGTACGGCGGTGGCAAACTCGAAGGCGTCCGATTATCCCGATGGCAACATCGTGGAAAAGGGCGGACAAAGCTACATGCTGCGTCACGTCAGCCCGCCGACTGCGCGCACTGTCAAGACCTGCTCGGCCACCTTCGCCAGCTGCACGAGTTTGACGGACTTTTCGACATCCAATTCCGGCATCACCCAGGACATGCTGAACTCAGGGGGATCCGATCGCGACACCCTGATCAACTGGGCGCGTGGGGTGAATACCACCGGCGAACTGGACAAGACGGTAACGACGACGATCCGTCCCTCTGCCCACGGCGATGTCGTGCACTCGAGGCCGGTCGCCATCAACCACGGGACTGACGCCGCACCATCCATCGTTGTCTACTACGGTGGGAACGATGGCGCCTTGCGCGCCGTCAATGGCAATCGGACGGCCGATATCAACTCGGGCGGGACCGCGTTCGCCGCCGGGTCAGAAATGTGGTCGTTCATCCCGCCGGAGTTCTACGGCTCCATCAAGCGCATCTATGACGATTCGCCAGCGATCAGCTTCCCTGGTTCGACCGTGGCCGGCGCCAGAGCCAAGAACTATGGCATGGATGGCCCGATCACCGGCCTTCAGTCGGGGGGCAGCACGTATGTGTACGCCACCATGCGTCGAGGTGGGAGGGCCATGTACGGCTTCAACGTCTCAACTCCGGGCAGCCCGTCACTGCTCTGGAAGAAGGGCTGCCCCAACCTGGGGGATGACACGAACTGCAGTTCCGGGTTTACTGGAATTGGCCAGACCTGGTCGTCGCTGAAGTCGCTGGTGGCGATGGGTTATGGTTCCGGCAATTCGCCAATGCTGATCACGGGCGGGGGCTACGACCCGTGTGAAGATTTCGATGCACGGGCCGCGGGCGGAGCCAACAACAACTGCACCGCGACTCCGAAGGGTAATGGCGTCTATTTGCTGGATGCCGTCACCGGCTCCATCGTCGCGTCGTTCACGACGACACGCAGCGTGGTCGCCGATTCCACGATCGTGCGGGACAGCAACGGCAAGGCGACGCTTGCCTATACGGCCGACATGGGCGGGAACGTGTACCGCATCTCGCTCGCCGGCAATACGACTGCCACCTGGTCGATCACCAAGATCGCGTCGCTTGGCTGCGACACCGCATCCACGTGCACCGCAAACCGGAAATTCATGTTCGCGCCCAGTGTGACCACGGCGGACAACGGCGTCACCTACAACATTCTGTTGGGATCCGGCGACCGGGAAAAGCCCGTCGAGTATTACGCAGCGTCCAAGGCGGTAACCAACTACTTCTTCATGATCAAGGACAAGCCGGCAGTTGCAAACTGGTTGACCGACGAAAACGTGACATGCAGCGCCAACCTGATCTGCAAGAGTTCACTTCTCGCCATCACAAGCGATTCGACACCTTCGGATGCGGCTCTGGCGGCAAAAAAAGGATGGTACTTGGCGCTGGCGTCCACGGAACAGGTGGTGACTTCGGCGGTGACGGTCTTTGGCGTCACCACCTTCAGCACGCACCAGCCGGCGCTCACCACCGCCGCGTCGTGCAGTTCCAATCTGGGGACGACACTCGTCTATAACATCGGCTATACCAACGCGGCCTCGGCCAACGGGACCGATCATCGCTTCGAAGACGTTTCGGGAGACGGACTGCCCCCATCGCCAGTGGCCGGACGGGTCATCCTGGACAGTGGCCAGACAGTGCCGTTCTGCATCGGTTGCAGCAAGGATTCGCCACTCGAGGGCTCACCGCCGAAGGAACTAGGGTCAGTCACTCAGCCCAAGGGCCGGCTTTTCTGGTACATCCAGAAATAGGGCGGGCCGAATGGACAGCTCGAATCAGGAAAGCCGGCGCCGCGTCGGTCGCGCGCCGCGCAACGGCTTTACCCTGATTGAACTGCTGGTGGTGATTGCGATCGTGGCCATACTGGCCATGTTGGCTGCGCCATCGTTCAACTCGGCCATCCTCAGCAACAAGCTGACTGGATATGCCAACAACTTCGTCGCGAGTGCCCAACTGGCGCGCAGCGAGGCGATCAAGCGAAATGGCACCGTGCGCATCTGCAGTTCGTCCAATGGCACCAGTTGCGCCACGAGCGGAACCTGGCAGCAAGGCTGGATCGTATTCAACGATCTCAACAACGATGGCGTGGTCGACGCGAACGAAACGGTGATACAGGTCCAGCAGGCGATCTCCACCGACTATCACTTCACCGGCGATACCTATAGCCTGGTGTTCCAACCCATCGGTGCCGGAGCCACGAACGCGACATTGACCTTGTGCCGCGCGACACCTTCGGCCGGGAGCGAGGAACGCACCGTCACGGTGAGCGCCATGGGGCGCACGTCGGTCACGAAGCAAACGACTGGCGTTTGCTCCTGAAACGATTGGGCATTTATCACAGGGACTAATCGTCTCTCTTACCAGAGAAAAGAGGTCGTTCGGGCTAAATTCTTAGCCCATGAACAACACCTCTACTCCCCCGTTTTCAATCTCGCCAAAGTTCTCCGGCCCACGTCGTGAACGCGGCTTCACCTTCCTTGAAATGCTGGTGGTCATGCTGATCGCCGCAGTGCTCGTGACGATCGCGATTCCTTCCATGGCTGCCATCATCAAATCCATCAAGCTGAGCACGGCGTCGAGCGCCTTCGTTTCTTACCTTCATCTGGCACGCAGCGAAGCGATCAAGCGCAACAGCCGGGTCGTGCTGTGCAAGTCGGCCGACGGCCGCGAATGCAGCGCTTCCGGCGGCTGGGAACAAGGGCTGATCGTCTTTCACGACGCCAATAACAACGGCACGCTGGATGCAGGGGAGGCCGTCATCGTTCGGGCCGAAGCATTGCCTTCGACGCTGAAACTGGTGGGCAATCTCAATGTTTCACGCTACGTGTCGTTTGCGCCAACCGGTGCGACCAAACTGATCGGCGGAGGTTTTCAGGCCGGCACGCTCACGTTGTGCCAGGAGTCGGTTTCGGCGGGCGAGGGACGCCAGATCGTCCTCAACGCGGTCGGCCGCCCGCGCGTCCAGAAGGTCCTCTTGAACGCCTGCGCCTGAGGTGCGCGCCTAGCGCCGGACCTCGTCCACCAGCGTCTTGAACTCGTCGATGTCCTCGAAGCTGCGGTAGACGCTGGCAAAGCGCACATAGGCCACCTTGTCCAGTTTCTTCAGCTCGCGCATCACCAGCTCGCCGATGCGCGACGACGGGATCTCGCGCACCCCCAGGTTCAGCAACTTCTCCTCGATGCGTTCCACAGCATTGTCGACCTGCTCGGTGCTGACCGGGCGCTTGCGCAGGGCCAGGTTCATCGAACCCTGCAACTTGGCTCGCTCATATTCGATGCGCCGCCCATCCTTCTTGACGACGGCCGGGAAGTTGACGTCAGGACGCTCGTAGGTCGTGAAGCGCTTCTCGCAGGCGGCACACTGGCGGCGCCTGCGCACGAAGTCGCCGTCCTCCGCGAGCCGCGTTTCGACTACCTGGGTCTCGGTGTTGCCGCAAAAGGGGCATTTCATCTTGGTGGCGGCGTCAGGCGTAGACCGGGAAGCGGCGTGTCAGTGCATTGACCTTTTCACGGACTGCCGCGATGGTGGCGGCGTCGCGCGGCTTGTCCAGCACGTCGGCGATCAGGTTGGCGGTGATGCGCGCCTCTTCGTCCTTGAAACCGCGGGTCGTCATGGCCGGCGTGCCGATGCGCACGCCGCTGGTCACCATCGGCTTTTCCGGATCGTTGGGAATCGCGTTCTTGTTGATCGTCATGTGGGCTTCGCCCAGCACGGCTTCGGCCTCCTTGCCGGTAATGCCCTTGGCGCGCAGGTCCACCAGCATCAGGTGGCTTTCGGTGCGGCCGCTGACGATGCGCAGGCCGCGCTGCACCAGCGTCTGGGCCACGATCTGGGCGTTTTTGGCCACCTGCTGCTGGTAAGTCTTGAACTCGGGCGCCAGCGCTTCCTTGAACGCCACGGCCTTGGCGGCGATCACATGCATCAGGGGGCCGCCCTGGAGCCCGGGGAACATGGCGCTATTGATCGCCTTCTCATGCTCGGCCTTGGCCAGGATGAAGCCACCGCGCGGGCCGCGCAGGCTCTTGTGGGTGGTGGACGTCACCACATCGGCGTGCGGCACCGGGTTGGGATAGACGCCGGCGGCGATCAGGCCGGCGTAATGCGCCATGTCGACCATGAAGATCGCGCCGACGTCCTTTGCCACCTTGGCGAAGCGCTCGAAATCGATCCGCAGCGCATAGGCAGAAGCGCCGGCGATGATCAGCTTGGGCCTTGACTCATGGGCCTTGCGCTCCATCGCGTCGTAGTCGATCTCTTCCTTCTCATCGAGGCCATAGGAAACGACGTTGAACCATTTCCCGCTCATATTGAGAGCCATGCCGTGGGTCAGGTGGCCGCCTTCGGCCAAGCTCATACCCATGATCGTGTCGCCGGGCTTCAGGAAGGCCAGGAAAACTGCTTCGTTGGCCTGGGCGCCGGAGTGGGCCTGAACGTTGGCGGCCGGGGCGTCGAAGAGCCGTTTGACGCGCTCGATTGCCAGCTGTTCGGCGACGTCGACGTTTTCGCAGCCGCCGTAGTAGCGCTTGCCCGGATAACCTTCGGCGTACTTGTTGGTCAGCTGGGTGCCCTGAGCCGCCATCACGGCGGGGGATGCATAGTTTTCGCTGGCGATCAGCTCGATGTGCTCTTCCTGGCGTTTGTTTTCGGCCTGGATCGCAGCCCACAATTGCGGATCGGTTTGCTCGATGAGAAAGTTGCGGTGGTACATGGCAGTCCTATGAGAAGTGGTGCTGCCCAGGCGAACGGCTGAACGCCGGAATGACCCGGCGGCACGCTTCCCAGTGGTTTCGCGAGGGGCATCCTCTGCTGATGCGAGGAAAGCCCCTGCGGTGGTGTCCACGTCAGCCCGGATCGCCCCCAGGGGCGCCGCGCCTATCGCCAGTCGCGTACGGCGTTAGTGTAGCGGAGCGGCGCGGCGCCGACTCAGGATAGGGTCATGACGGCAACCTTGTCCTCGCCGGCGGGTGGCGCGGGGCTTAGCGGTGCCACAGTTCGGATGACTGGCGGCTGCGGCAGCGGTACCTGCCGGCCGGCGGCGACCTGTTTGAGGCGGGCATGCTCGGCCATGACCTTGTCCGCGTAGCCGCCATCATCGTCCCGCTTGGCTGCGCCTACGTAGAATTTCAAGCCGGCTTGCAGCGACCCGGCGCGCTGGATGCACTCCTGCAAGACCTTGACGCCAACCCGCAGGTTGGTGACCGGATCGAACGCTGCCAGTTTGCCGCCGAAGTTCTCGTATTTGTCGCTGTGCACGCCAGTCATGACCTGCATCAATCCCTGGGCCCCGACAGAGCTTTGGGCAAACGGGTTGAAGCCGGATTCGACCGCCATCACGGCCAGGATCAGGGTGGGATCGAGCTTGGCGTGCTCCCCGATTTCGTAGGCCTCGGCCACGAGAGCGCTCAAAGGCTCGGGCGCGACCCGGTATTTCTTGCTGAGCCAGTAGGCCACGGCGGCCTGCTGTTTGGGCAATTCCTGGGGATCTGCCGCCGTAGCCCGGTCGATCGCGTCCAGTTCCACCTGCATGCCCAGGGCGGCGATGTGGCGCTCTTGCAGCCAGCTCCTCAGCTGGACCTCACCGGTCTCACGCCAGTCGGGGCGGGCCGCGAGGCTGACGACGCAGAAGACCACGGCCAAGCCGACCAGGGCAAAACCGTTATGGGTGATCTCAAAAAAGCCTTCGGCGATGTCCGAGGCGAAGGTTCGCAGGCCTTTGCCTATTCTTCCTAGCGCTGTCATAGCACTTCCTTTCTACGCGCGGGCCTGCTTCGTGGTGCTGCTTTGGGCAGCATCGACCATCAGGCTCCTCGTTTGGATTGGTACGCCATCAAATTACCGGGAGCCCTGGCGGGGGCTCGTCGCAGCGATCTGACTTAGCCGGGTTCGGCAGCGGATTCGAATTGTCCCGAGTACTTTTGCGAGGGACGGGCAAATTCTAGGTGCGCTCCTAATACGAGGTCAAGAATATCAAGTTGCTTTATTATTCCAAATTAACCAATTTACAACGAAATTTACGCCGCCTCTGGCATTTTTCCATGTAGGCCAACCGCTCAATTGCGGCTTCGGACGAGCTCGAGGTAGCCAAGCAATACATGTGCCATATCAGAATAAAGCTACAAAAACGATAGCGCAATCGGAAGAACAGGCAAGGACCTCCGAGAAATTCAGTGTCAACCGTGCCAAACCAGCGCACCGCCCGCTCGGTTCCGGGAGTGGGGCCTGTGTCGGGGAAAGGCCCCAAAGAAGCCGCTTATCGGAAAACGCCGTCGTAACAAAATCGACGCGGCTCCCCAAGCCCTTCAGGTTGGCCGTGTGGACCAAATCCGGATGCCTTGTCAAGGCAATATCCGCAATCGCGGCGCCTGCCGCCATTGAAAACTCAGTCTTGAAAAGAGCTGGACACTGACCTACCTTCAAAGTGTCCGAGTGATCGGGCGATCAGCCGGTAGGGCCATTTCGGTGGTAGCCCCGGCCCCTCTTGGAGGCAATCCGTTGCCTCCGGCGCAAACGGGGACCGATACTCCTTGTTTGCGGACCCAGGCGGCGCAAGACTTTAAGTCAGCCGTCGAGCCCGGCAGGCGGTTTCGCTGTCTGTCCGGGCTTTCTCTTTGGTGCGTGCCGCCGTCGCAAACCCATTTCCTGATTTCCGTTATCGGAAACCGTCGTTACCGGGCAAGATGCGCGGGCGCGTTTCGCGGCGAGAATAGCGGTTTGCCCTCCACGTGAGGGCGTTCGTCCAACGATCCCAAGAAACCGCAGTGATCCAAGCAACCCTGAAACCCAACGACACCCGTTCGCTCGACGCCCTTACCGGCGGTGCCTTCTCCGCTCCCACTTCCGGCGAGCGCGCTGCGCGCGTGCGCGAGTGGCTGACGTCCAACCCCAGCGCGGAGCAGATGCAGGAGGTATTCCGCGAGCTCAGCGGGCGCGACAAAGGTGCCGCGAAACTGCTGCGCGAGAAACTGGATGAGATCAAGCGCAGCAAGGGCCAGGAGGTGATTGCCGCGGAGTGGGCGGAGAAGGCTCGCACCCTGCTGGCGGAAGAGAAAGTGAATATTGCCGACGCCATGGCCTGGCAACGCGATGCCGCCAAGGCCGGTGCGCCGCTCAGCCGCGAGCCGCTGGCGTCGCTCAAGGGCCAGCTGGCCGATCGGGTGAAAGGAATTGAGGACCTGCAACACCGGGTCCAGGTGCAACGCGAAGCTGCCGTGCTGCTGGCCCAGCGTATTGAAGTGCTCTCCACCAAGTCCTGGCGTGACGCCCAGGTGGCAGCCGAGGCACTGGCTAGCGACGTCCCGGACTGGCAGGCGCAAGCCCAGGCACTGCTTGCGGATCCCAACTGGCAGAGCGTAGACAAGAAGTTCCCGCCCTTGCTCGAGGCTTCGCGCACCCAGCTGCAAGCAGTCTGGGAGGCGTTCCAGAGCGCCTTGGCCCAAGCGGTGGCCGCGGGCCAGGACCCGTCCGCGCCGCTGCCGCCCGTGCCAGTTTGGGCCGACGAGCTGCGGGCGGCCCGCGGCGTCGCGGCGGAAGCAGCCGTCAGGCCGGCCAAACCCAAGGTCGATCCGGAGGTTCGTGCCCAGGCCACGCAGGCCGTGCGCGACGTCCTTGCCAGACTGGAGCAGGAAATTGCCCAGGGACACGGCAAGGCGAGCGCCGGCGCAGCCGCGGCGCTGCGCAACGCGCTCAAGGAACACGGCAAGCTGATCGACGACAAGCTTGAAAACCAGGCGCACGCTGCATTGGCTGCGGCCGGGGAACTGGAAGGCTGGCAACGCTGGCGCGCCGACCAGCTGCGCCAGGAGCTGGTTGCCAAGGCCGAGGCCCTGTTCGAGCAGCCAGCTCCCGCCGAGGCTCAGGAGCAACCTCAAGTTCCCAACCCGGAAGGATTGGAAAGCGCGGTGCGCAAGCCCCGCTATGGTGGCCGCAAGATGCAGGAGCAGCTTCGCGCGTTGCGCGAGCAATGGAAGCAGACCGACCAGGGCGGGGCGCCCAACCACGCCTTGTGGAAACGTTTCGATGACGCCTGCAACGAGGCCCACAAAGTGGTGGAAGCGTGGCTCGACAAGGTCAAGGCGGAGGCGGCCGAACATCGGGCGCAGCGCCTGGCACTGATCGAGGAGGTCAAGGCGTGGGCGGCCGAGAACCAGACGGCAAAGGATGGCGACTGGAAGGGCTTCAACCGCATCCTGCATCAGTTCGAGAGCCGGTGGCGCGAATCGGGCCACTTGAGCGAGAAGGCCTTTGCCGAGTTGCAGCCGCTTTGGAAGGAAACCATCCAGGCCGCCGCTGCGCCGCTGGAGGCCATCCAGAAAGAAAGCCTGGACCGGCGCCACGCCATGATCGACGAAGCCAAGATGCTTGGCGCTGCCCCGCAGCTAAGGGTGGACGCGGTGAAGTCGCTGCAGCAGCACTGGCAGGCGGAGGCGCAGGCCGTGCCGCTGGAGCGCAAGCACGAGCAAAAGCTCTGGGATGCTTTCCGCAAGCCCATCGATGAGGCGTTCAACCGCAAGACCGAAGAACGCGAGAAAGCCGCGGCTGCGCTGAGCGAACGCGATCGCATCGTGCTCGAGTCTTCCAAGGCGCTCGAGGCGGCCAACGCGAGCGGTGACGCGCAGAAGATCAAGGCCGCAATGGCCGCGCTCGAAGCCGCGCTGCACGGGCAAGCGCAGGCCGCTGCGGCCGTCGCGGCGGCGGGCCCGGCGCTGGTGGCGCCAGCCGGCGAAGCCTCCGCTGTCGAAGCAGCTGCGCCCGATCCCGGAGTCGCGAGCGAAGCCGCTGCGGACCCGGCAAACGGCGAGGGTGAAGCAACGCCTGCACCCGCGGCGCCAGCCAAACCGGCGCCCAAGCCGGTTATCGCGATGCGTGGCGACGATCGGCCCGGTATGAAAAAGGCCGAGCCGATGGCCCCTGGGCGCGGCGCCAAGTTCGGCGACCGCAAGGTCGGTGATCGCAAGGGCGGCAAGCTCGGTGAGCGGCGCGAGGACCGCAGCGGCGGCGCGGGCCCGGGACGATTCGGCGACCGGCCGGCGTTCGAGGACCGGGGGCCGCGGCTGGGCGACGTGGCCTTCCGCGCGCAGCGCGAAGCCCTCGAGCATGCGCAACTGACCCTCAAGAAGCTCGCGGCGCAGGCGCATGGCGAAGCGCTGGCGCAGCTCATGGCGGCGTGGGAGCAGCGATCGGCCGACCAGGTGCCAAGCTTGCAGGAGCTGGGTAAGGCCGTCACGGCGGCGGTGCGCAGCGGTTGGGCGCAGGCGCTCGGTACCGCACCTTCTGGTGATCCCTCGGAAGCATTGCTGCGGTTGGAAATTGCGGCCGAAGCGCCTACGCCGGCCGAGCACCTGAATGCGCGGCGGGCGCTGCAATTGCAGTTGCTGACACGCCGCAACGACCCGTCGCCGGCGCAAACCTGGGGTCAAGATACTGCGCGCGTGCTGTCGAGCGCCTTCGAAGCGAGCATTGCGCGCCGCCTGCAGGGCGTGCTCAAGACCCTGTTGCGCCGGTAGGAGCCTGGGCGGCAGATAAACGGGCCTGCGCCGGTGCTTGGGAGACCGCCAGGCTAGGCGCAGCCGAGGCCGTGTGGCCTGTCCACACAAGGAGGTTGCAACAACGCATGGCGGTCTCCCAAGCACCGGCCCTTCGGGTTGGGCCTGCAAGGGGGCTGATGCGTTGTTACGGCCACGGGTCAAGCCGTCCAGGCTTGACCCGCGCCCGCGCCTAGCCTAAGCCCCCTTGCAGGCTCAACGCAGGCCCGTTTCTCTGCCGCCCAGGCTCCCAGGGCAAAAAAAGCTGTCCAGCAGCGGCGACAGGGCCGGGAACTCGACGTCGAACCGGCGCCGGTTGACGAAATACGCTTCGCAAGCGACTGCGAAGAATTCGTCGATGGAAGTCGCCCCGTAGGAGTCCAGCCAGGGCGCCTCGCCGCCGAACCGCTCGGCGATGATGACCTTCTCGCGGAACGCCTTGTATTCGCCCTGCATGACAGCCATCCAGGCCTGCCGGGCTGGCTGCGAAGGCAGCGGCGGGCAGCCGTCCGGCGCGCCGTCTCGCATGTCGATCTTGTGGATGAACTCGTGGATCACGACGTTGTACCCTTGCTCGGCGGTCCGGCCGGCGCTATCCACATCGGCCCAGCTCAGCATCACGGGACCGCGCTCCATCGCTTCGCCGGCGAGCACCTCGTCGTAGTGATGGACCACCCCGGTTTCATCCGTCACGGTACGCCGCGCGATCACTTCCCCTGGGTGCACCACGATGCCCACGAAGTCGTCGTACCAGGCCAGGCCCAGGTGCAGAACCGGCAGCACCGCCTGCGCAGCGATGGCCAGCGCCACGCCATCCGTGATCACGAGGCCGTTGGCGCCATGGAATTCCTTGGTACCGAGAAATTGCGCGGACAGCTCCTTGAGCCGCGACAGTTCGGCGGCTGGCCGCGCTGCCAGGAACGGGTAGCGGGACAGCATGTCGCGCCACAGGCCCTCCGGAATCGCGCCCGCGTGGCGGCGTTTTCGCAGCCAGCGCAACATCAGGAAAGTGCGACCCGCTGGACGCCGGCCGCGCTCAGCCGCAGCGCCTGCAGGCGCTGCGGCGTGCTTGCGGCGTCCCAGTCACTGAGCACGGACCGTTGCCTCTCGCCCAAGGCGTGGTCGGCGGGCCGGTGCGTGTGGCCGTGAATCAGCACCTGCGCGTCGGCCGCATCGAGCCACGCAACCGCAGCGGCGCCGTCGACGTCGGGGTACTGCACGCCCAGGCGTTTGCGCTCCTCGCTCTGCCGGCGCAGGTCCCTGGCAATGGCTTGGCGTTCCTGCAGCGGCTTGGCGAGAAACTCCCGTTGCCACGACGGCGAGCGTACCTGGGCGCGAAAGTGCAGGTAATCGGTATCCGCCAGGCACAGCGCATCGCCATGTGTGAACAGCCAGCGGCGCCCGGCGAAACCCAGCACCGTGGGATCGGGCAGCAGCGTCGTGCGGCAAGCCCCCAGGAAACCGTCGCCCACCAGGAAGTCGCGATTGCCGTGCATGAAGAAGACGGCGAGGCGTGCGGCGGCAGCTTGCAGCACTGCAGCGCAATCGGCAGCGAAGCCGGGTTCGCCGGCAACGTCATCGCCCACCCAGACGTCGAACAGGTCGCCCAGGATGAAGAGGGCATCGGCCGGCGTCTGGCGCATGTAGCGGCGCCAAGCCTCGAACGTGTCGGGATCGCCGGCCTGCAGGTGCAGGTCGGAGATGACATCGGCCGCGCGCCAGGACGCAGGAGCTTGCAGCTCCGCGATCGCGGGCACGGCCGGGGCGGCGCTCACGCCGGCTTCAGGCCGCGACGGCCTTTTCGATCACCACGTCCTCGTTCGGCACGTCATCGTGAAAGCCCTTGCGCCCGGTCTTGACGGCCTTGATGCGGTCGACCACGTCGGCGCCGCCCACGACCTTGCCAAACACGGCGTAACCCCAGCCCTGCGCGCTGGGCGCCGTGTGGTTGAGGAACTCGTTGTCGGCTACGTTGATGAAGAACTGCGCGGTCGCCGAGTGCGGCGCCTGGGTGCGTGCCATCGCCACCGTGTAGTTCTTGTTCTTCAGCCCGTTGTTCGCCTCGTTCTCGACCGGTGCGTCGGTGGGTTTCTGCTTCATGCCGGGCTCGAAGCCGCCGCCTTGGACCATGAAGCCGGGGATCACCCGGTGGAAGATGGTGTTGTCGTAATGGCCCTTCTTGACGTAGGCCAGGAAATTGGCCACCGACTTGGGCGCCTTGTCCTGATCCAGCTCGAGGGTGATCACGCCGTAGCCGGCGATGTGAAGTTCGATCTTGGGATTGCTCATCGAAGATCCTTTCGTTTCGAATGAGGACGGAGCAGGGCCGCCCGGCAATTTACTTGTTGACCAATGCGGCCGATGTGATGGTGACCGGCGTCTTGGGCACGTCGCTCGCGAACGGGCCGGCGGCCCCGGTGGGTATGCGCTTGATCTTGGTGACCACATCCATGCCGCTCACGACCTTGCCGAACACGGTGTAGCCGTAAAGCTGGGGCGAAGCCAGCAGTTGTCCGCGCGGCACATTCTCGTAGACCCGACCCTTGTATTCGAAGCGCGGCACCGGGTCCCCGGGTGGAATAACGACCGGGTCGAGCGACTCGTTGTCCTTGACGTTGATGAAGAACTGCGAGGTGGCCGAATTCGGGTCGCTGGTCCGCGCCATGGCGATCGTGCCGACGACGTTCCTGGGTCCGCCCTTGGCGAGCGCTTCCTGGCCTTCGTGCTGCACGGGAGGCCGCGTGGGCTTTTGCATATAACTGGCGTCGAACCCGCCTCCCTGGATCATGAAGTTGTCGATCACGCGATGGAAGATCGTGCCGTCGTAGTGCTTGTCCTTGACGTACTGCAGGAAATTTTCCACCGTCTTGGGCGCTTTGTCGGGATAAAGCTCCACCACGATGTCGCCGGCCGTCGTGGCGAATTTCACGCGCGGCACCTCTTCGGCGGCAGCGACTGCAGCGCCGGCCGCCGTTATCACCGAAAGCGCGAGGGCGGCGAAGCGGCGGGTCATGGCAATCATCAACTGGGTTCTCCTTGAAGACATGAAGCGTTTGTCCAACGACTGGCGGCTCGCGCCTGCCGCCTTGGCGTAAGGCCCCTAATACTACCGGGGCGGGCGGCCGGCGGCGTCGCTGCTCAGCCGCCGGCTCCCGACGAGTTCGGGGCTGCCGCTGCCGGCTTGGCGGTGTCCTTGGCTGGGGGCGTTAGCAGTTGGCGGATCAGCGCCAGCTTGGGGCGGACGGCCGTGTTGGCCGCATCGAGTTGCTGCGCGCGGGCATAGGCCTGGCTCGCCAGTTGCGCATAGATGTCGCCCAGGTTCTCGTAGGCGGTCGCATAGGTGGGATTGGTACGAATCGCCGACTCGAGCGCCACGCGGGCCTTGTCGAAATCGCCCTGGCCGGCATAGAGCACCGCAAGGTTGTTGTACGGCTCGGGCAGCTCGGGATATTCCTGGATCAGGCCGGTGAAAGTCTCGATCGCATCGGCCTTGCGGCCGGCTTCGGTCTGGAGCACGCCTTTGAGGAAGCGCATCTGTGGATCACGCGGCCGTGCCGCAAGGTACTGATCCGCTTTCGCAAGGCCTTCGGCGAACTTGCCCGAGCGCATCAGCTGTGTCACATCGCCGTAGGCGTCGGCGAAGCCGGCCAGCGGAACGCATAGCGCGGTGGCCAGCGCCAGCAGGTGCAAGCTTCGGCGAAGGGCACTGCCGCCATGCGTCATAGGGGCTCGATGAATTTTGGACTGACAAGCCCGCGCTCAGGGCTATATACTGCGCTGCATTGTAGCCGCGGCATTGCGTGCGCAGCCTCAGGCAAGTACCCCCGAACCCTTCAGACGATCCGAACCAGCGCCGCCTTGCCACGAAGCGGCGCACCCACATCGCCCATGAGCCTGCGCATCCACAACACGCTGACGCGTGCCCTGGAAGATTTTTCCCCGCTTCAGCCTGGCCATGTGCGCATGTACGTTTGCGGCATGACAGTTTACGACCTGTGCCACGTAGGCCATGCCCGCGCCAACGTGGTATTCGACGTGGTGCAGCGCTGGTTGAAGGCGAGCGGCTACCAGCTGACCTTCGTGCGCAACATCACCGACATCGATGACAAGATCATCCGGCGCGCGGTGGAAAACGGCGAGACTGTGCGCTCGCTCACCGACCGCATGATCGCCGAGATGTATCGCGATTTCGACGCGCTCGGAATCGAACGGCCGACGCACGATCCGCGCGCCACCGACTACGTGCCGCAGATGCTGCAGCTGGTGAAGCAACTCGAAGACAAGCAACTGGCGTACCGCGCGGAAGGCGGCGATGTGAACTACGCAGTGCGGCGATTTCCCGGATACGGCAAGCTGTCTGGCAAGTCGCTCGACGAGCTGCACGCGGGCGAGCGGGTCGCGGTGCTCGAAGGCAAGGATGACCCGCTGGACTTCGTGCTGTGGAAGGCGGCCAAGCCGACCGAGCCCGCCGATGCCCAGTGGGATAGCGCCTACGGCAAGGGCCGTCCCGGCTGGCACATCGAATGCTCCGCCATGTCCAGCGCGCTGCTGGGCAAGACCTTCGACATCCACGGCGGCGGCGCGGACCTGCAGTTCCCCCATCACGAGAACGAGATCGCGCAAAGCGAGGGCGCCAACGGCCAGCCGCTGGCGCGCTTCTGGATGCACAACGGCTTCGTCAACATCGACAACGAGAAGATGTCCAAGTCGCTGGGCAACTTCTTCACCATCCGCGATGTGCTGCAGAAGTTCGATGCCGAAACCCTGCGCTTCTTCATCGTGCGCGCGCATTACCGCAGTCCGCTCAACTACAGCGACGTCCACCTGGAAGACGCGCGCGGCGCGCTCAAGCGACTGTATACCGCGCTGGACCTGGTGGCGCCGGCCGACGTGCAGGTCGATTGGTCGCAGCCGCCTGCCGCGAAGTTCAAGGCCGCGATGGACAACGACTTCGCAACGCCCGAAGCGGTGGCGGTGCTGTTCGAGCTGGCGGCCGAAGTCAATCGCGGCAAGTCGCCGCAACTGGCCGGCCTGCTGAAGGCGCTGGGAGGATGCCTGGGCATCCTGCAAGGCGATCCCAGGCTGTTCTTGCGCGCCGGAACAGCGCTGGACGAGGCAACGATCGAAGGCTTGATCCAGCAGCGGGCCGCCGCGAAGAAGGCGAAGAATTTTGCCGAGGCCGATCGGATCCGCAGCGAACTGCTGGCGCAAGGAGTGGTGCTCAAGGATTCACCGTCGGGCACGACCTGGGAGGCCGCATCTTGAGCTCCGTTCCGCCCCAAATCCTGCTCACCACGCCCGGCTACTGGGATGAAGCACGCCGTCACCTGGCCCGCAAGGACCGCGTGATGAAGCGGCTGATCCCGCAGTTCGGCGATGCCTGCCTGCAGTCCCGCGGCGATGCGTTCACTACATTGGCGCGCAGCATCGTGGGCCAGCAGATTTCCGTAAAGGCCGCGCAAACGGTTTGGGACCGGTTCGCCAAGCTGCCGCGGCGCATGAGTGCCGCCAACGTGCTCAAGCTCAAGGTCGACGACATGCAGGCCGCCGGCCTGTCGGCGCGCAAGATCGAATACCTGGTCGACCTCGCCTTGCATTTCGACTCGGGCGCGATCCACGCCGATGCCTGGAAATCGATGTCGGACGAGGAAATCATCGCCGAACTGGTCGGCATCCGCGGCATCGGCCGTTGGACGGCGGAGATGTTCCTGATCTTCCACCTGATGCGGCCCAACGTCTTGCCGCTGGACGACATCGGGCTTCTCACCGGCATCAGCCGGAATTATTTCTCGGGCGATCCGGTCAGCCGTAGCGATGCGCGCGAGGTGGCCGCGGCTTGGGACCCCTATTGCAGCGTCGCGACTTGGTATATTTGGCGCTCGCTCGACCCCCTGCCGGTGGCATATTAGAGAGCGAAGGAGCGAACCTTGGCCAAGAAGACCTTCCTCGATTTCGAGCAGCCGATCGCTGAGCTCGAAACGAAGATCGAAGAGCTGCGCTACGTACAGACGGAATCGGCGGTCGACATTTCGGAAGAGATCGACCAGCTCAGCAAAAAGAGCCAGCAGCTCACCAAGGACATCTACAGCGTCCTCACTCCCTGGCAGATCACCAAGATCGCCCGTCATCCCGAGCGGCCCTACACGCTGGATTACGTGGGCGAGATCTTCACGAATTTCATCGAACTGCACGGCGACCGCCATTTCGCGGACGACCTGTCGATCGTAGGCGGGCTGGCCCGCTTCAATGGCAACGCCTGCATGGTGATCGGCCAGCAGAAAGGCCGCGACACCAAGGAACGGGCCCTGCGCAACTTTGGCATGAGCCGGCCCGAGGGCTACCGCAAGGCGCTGCGGCTGATGAAGACGGCCGAGAAATTCAAGCTGCCGGTGTTCACGTTTGTCGACACGCCTGGCGCCTATCCCGGCATCGACGCCGAAGAACGCGGCCAGTCCGAAGCGATTGGCCGCAACATCTTCGAAATGTGCCAGCTCGAGGTGCCGATCATCACGACGGTGATCGGCGAGGGCGGCTCGGGCGGCGCGCTGGCGATCTCGGTGGCCGATCAGGTGCTGATGCTGCAGTATTCGATCTATTCGGTGATCAGCCCCGAAGGCTGTGCCTCCATTCTCTGGAAGACCTCCGAAAAAGCGCAGGATGCCGCCGACGCCATGGGCATCACCGCGCACCGGCTCAAGGCGCTGGGCCTGATCGACAAGATCGTCAACGAGCCGGTGGGCGGCGCCCACCGCGACCACCGGCAGATGGCAGCATTTCTCAAGCGCGCCTTGAACGACGCCTGGCGCCAACTGAGCGACCTGAAGGTGCGCGAGTTGCTGGAGCGGCGCTACGAGCGGCTGCAAAGCTATGGCCGCTTCACCGACACCAAGGCCGAGGCCCGCTGACGCGGCCGACAACCCCGCCCTTGCAGCTTTGCGGGCGACGACAGCGCCGTTGCCGCTGGCCGTCGCATTCAGCGGCGGCGCCGATTCGACCGCTCTGCTTCACGCAGCCGCGCGGATCTGGCCGGGGCAGGTTCATGCGATCCATGTCCACCATGGACTGCAGGCCGCGGCCGACGATTTCGCGCGCCATTGCCAGAAAGTATGCGAAACACTGGTTGTTCCGTTGCATGTGATTCGGGTCGATGCGCGCCATCAGTCCGGCGAAAGTCCAGAGGACGCTGCGCGCCGGGCTCGGTACCTCGCACTCGCGCAAGGCGCCGCGTCGCTGGGACTGAAGACGGTTTTGCTGGCGCAACACGCGGACGATCAGGTCGAAACTCTGTTGCTCGCGTTGAGCCGCGGCGCCGGGCTGCCGGGCCTGGCCGCGATGCCGGCCACTTTCGAGCGCCATGGCGTGCGGTTCCAGCGGCCCCTGCTGGGCATCGGCGCGGCGGCGCTGCGCGCATGGCTGGCCGGGCAGGGCGTCGAGTTCATCGAAGACCCGACCAATGCGGACGCGGCGTTCACTCGCAACCGCATCCGGCGCGACGTGCTGCCGGCGCTGGAAAAAGCTTTCCCGCAATTGCGCGAAACGTTTGCCCGCTCGGCCCGTCATGCGGCGCAGGCCCAGGAACTGCTGGCTGCGCTGGCGGCCGATGACCTGGCGGCGGCCGGCAATCCGCCCGCGGTGCGCGAATTGCGCAAGCTTTCCCGCGCGCGCCAGGCCAACTTGTTGCGCCACTGGCTGCGCACCACGCACGAAGCCGCAGCCAGCGCGGCGCAGATGGAAGAATTGCTGGACCAGCTCGAGGCTTGCGCCACCCGTGGCCACGACATCCGCATCAAGGTGGCCAACGGGCGAATTGAGCTTCATCAGGGCATCCTCAAATATTCGCCCGGGCCTTAGCCCTGGTGCCGGCCGGCTTTCATCCGGATACACCGAACTATTTATAATTCGCTGCTTTGGCGCGGTGCGGCCCGCGTCGAGCAGTCCCAGCAATCGCCGCCTTTTTCTTCCTTCCAATGGCATTGATCGTTCACAAATACGGCGGCACGTCGATGGGCTCCACGGAGCGCATCCGCAACGTCGCCAAGCGCGTGGCCAAATGGGCTCACGCCGGCCACCAGATGGTTGTGGTGCCCAGCGCCATGAGCGGGGAAACCAACCGCCTGCTCGCCCTGGCCAAGGAGCTGCAGCCGGAGAAGCAAACCGACGCGGTGTCCCGCGAACTCGACATGCTGGCAGCGACCGGCGAACAGGCGTCATCGGCCCTGCTGGCGATCGCGTTGCAGGCCGAAGGCGTGGAGTCGGTCAGTTACGCCGGCTGGCAGGTTCCGATCATCACCAACAACGCCTACACCAAGGCCCGCATCGAGTCGATCGACGACCGCAAGATCCGCACGGACCTGGCCGCCGGCAAGGTCGTGATCGTGACCGGCTTTCAGGGGGTCGACGACGACGGCCATATCACGACGCTGGGCCGCGGCGGCAGCGACACGTCGGCGGTTGCCGTGGCGGCGGCGATGAAGGCCGACGAATGCCTGATCTACACCGATGTCGATGGCGTCTACACGACCGACCCGCGCGTCGTGCCCGAAGCGCGCCGCATGGAGACGGTGAGCTTCGAGGAGATGCTCGAGATGGCATCGCTGGGCTCCAAGGTGCTGCAGATCCGCTCGGTGGAATTCGCGGGCAAGTACGAGGTTCCGCTGCGCGTGCTTTCCAGTTTCACCCCCTGGGACATCGACATCCAAGAGGAAGCCCGGTCGGGCACCTTGATCACTTTTGAGGAAGACGAAAAAATGGAACGAGCCGTCGTATCCGGCATCGCGTTCAATCGCGATGAGGCCAAGATCTCCATCCTGAGCGTGCCCGACAAGCCCGGCATCGCTTACAACATCCTGGGCGCCGTCGCCGAGGCCAATATCGAAGTCGATGTCATCATCCAGAACATCTCCAAGGATGGCAAGACCGACTTCAGTTTCACGGTGCATCGCAACGACTACGCGCGCACGATCGACCTGCTCAAGACCAAAGTCATGCCCGCGCTGGGCACCGACCAGCTGGTGGGCGACACGCGCATCTGCAAGGTCAGCATCGTGGGCATCGGCATGCGCAGCCACGTCGGCGTCGCCAGCAAAATGTTCCGGGCGCTGAGCGAAGAGGGCATCAACATCCAGATGATTTCGACCAGCGAAATCAAGACCTCCGTCGTGCTCGACGAGAAGTACATGGAACTGGCCGTCCGGGCCCTGCACCGGGCCTTCGACCTGGACCAGCCGCCCGCCTGAAGAGCTGCGGTTGGGGCATAATCTTCGCTCCAGGAAACGTGACCGAGTGGCCGAAGGTGCTCCCCTGCTAAGGGAGTATGGGGTGTTGAGCCTCATCGAGGGTTCGAATCCCTCCGTTTCCGCCAATGGGCCGTCTCAGGCCCATTTTTTCTGCCTCCTCCCCCCTGCCTCTACTCGACCGCGACGGTTCCCATCATGCCGCCGGCCGCGTGTTCCAGGATGTGGCAGTGGAACATCCACTCGCCGGGATTGTTGGCGACGAAGGCGACATCGACCGAACCGCGCGGGCCGACCATCACCGTGTCGCGCCACTCCTTGAACCGGGTCGGCCGATCGTTGACGCGAAGCACTCGGAAGAAATGCCCGTGCAAGTGCATCGGGTGCTCGAACTCCGTCTCATTGACCATCTTGAGCGCGACATGCTCGCCCTTCTTGAAAGTGAACATCGGCGTATGCAGCATGGCATGCTCATGCTCGGCGACATAGTTCATCGTCCAGTGCAGGCCATGCTCCTGCATGATTTCAGGGACCTTCAGCGGCTTGCCGTCCACCAGCCCGATGGCTGGCTTGCCGAGCAGGCCGCCCTCGAACAGGATGAAATGCTCGACCAGCTTCGCCGGGTCGGGCTCGATCAGCTGGTTTGACTCGATCTGCAGCGAGCTACCCAACGGGCGGCTGCGCACGGCGGGCTTCCTGTCGTACGCGATGGTGGCGATCTGGTAGCCCTTGTCGCGACGGTCGATCACGGGGAAGGACTGGCCGGGCGAGCCGTCGCAGTCGAGGATCAGGTCAGTGCGCATCCCCGGTGCCAGCAGCAGTAGGCCCTGTGGCAGCGGGTGAGGCTCGACACCTTGCCCGTCATAGGACACGACGATTGGTTTCTGCCCGCGGAAATCGAGCAGGAAGATCCTTGCGGTCGCCGTGTTCACCAGGCGCAGCCTGATGCGTTCGCCGCTTCGCACCGCGAGCCGGTTATCGCGTCCCGCCTGCCGGCCGTTCAGCGCAAATACGTTGCCCAGACGCCCGCCGCCCCCGAGGTCCTGCATGCGGCCGAAGTCCTGGACCTGGCGCCCGCCGGGTTCAAGCTTGAAGTCGCTCAGGATCCAGAGCAGCTCGCGGTCCACTTCAAGCGGCTTGTCCTCCTGGACGATGATGGCGCCGTACATTCCGCGAGCGACCTGTTCGAAACTCATCTGGTGCGGGTGATACCAGTAAGTGCCCGAATCAGTCACCGGGAACTCGTACGTGAAAGTCTCGCCCACAGGAATAGGGGACTGTGTGACTTGGGGAACCCCGTCCATTGCATTGGGCACCCGAATGCCATGCCAGTGAACGGTCGTGGTGTTGTTCCCCGGAAGGTCGTTGGTGACGACGATGCGCGCCTGCTCGCCTCTGCGGAAGCGCAAGACCGGTCCGGGTACCGAGCCGTTGAAGCCCCAGACATCGCTGCGCACGCCGGTCCGGATCGACTGCGAGAAAGCACTGGCGCGCAGCTTGATTGCGCCTTGGTCCGGTGCGGATTGCGCCAGCACTGGGGGCAGGGCGATCATCGAGAGGGTCGCGCCCGTCGTCTTGAGAATGTCACGCCGCGAGAGCATCACTTGAAAAACTCCTGTTGCCCGAAGCACGATGCCGCGCTGTCCCGCCGCGGCGCTGGGCGCCAATTGTAGTGTTCGAGTTCGCGTTCCGGTTGGCCTTGGCAGCTCTACGCAGCGATTGTGTGCAGCGTGCGAATTCGCTCACACTTTCTTTTCGTCCGTCCCCGGGCCGGACTGGGCTGGCTGCATCCAGAACACCTTGCGCGATGACTCCTGTTTGGCCAGCGCCGCAGCCAGCTGCTGCTTGAGCATGAGCGTTGATGGAGCTTCCGGACCTAGAGCCTCGGTCGATTGCTTGATCAGCGTTTTCAGCGACTCGATCAATTGATCCACCGTGTCTCCTTGCGCGCAATAAGCGGGGGCCGCGGAATTTGCCACCCGCGAAGTTGAAGCCCTGATCTTAGCGTCCGCCTCACGGCTAGGACGATTCTTAGGTCTACTCGGCGGCAGTGAACCGGGCAAATGGGACGGCGCCGAGGGTTCGATTCAGCGGGCACCGATGTCTAAGAGCGAGGGCTGTGGCCATAGTAGAAGCACGCCACAGGCATTCACCTGAACGCATTCGGAGCCCTGAAATGAACGATCTGACGCTGATGCAATTCGAGCTGCGCTTCCAGTCCTTGCGCGACAGCAGCCGGATTTATTCGTTTCCATGCGACCTCATGGGACTGGTCGACCTGAACCAGCTGAGCGACCGGGCGCGCAACAACTACCTGTACGTCCGGGCCGTGGTCGGCCGCGAAGTGGCGTTCCCGGCAGTGCGGCCCAGCGCGCTGCACTGAAGTCGGGCGACGGCGTTCCCGGCCTCGCGTGCCCCGCTGCGCGGGCCCACGCTTGTTGTCCACCGCAACCGCACCGCAAACGCACCCGTTATCCACAGCTTTATCCCGCTGGCCTGCCTTTGCGAGGCAATGACCGCCAGCCGAGGCATTCGCCAAGGATCCGGCTTAGACTGCGCACACCTCAAATCTTCGAGGGTGTCTGTCAGATGACTTCGAACGTTCCTCGCATTGCGCTGATTCATGCGCTGCCGCATTCGATCGCCCCGATCAACGAAGCCTTGGGCCGAGATTGGCCGCAGGCTTCGCGCATGAACCTGATGGATGACAGCCTGTCGGCCGACCTCGCGGCGGGCGGCGGACTGAACATGGCCATGCATCAGCGCTTCCAGCGGCTGGCGCAGTACGCAGTCGATTGCGGCAGCCACGCCATCCTGTTCACCTGTTCCGCGTTCGGCCCGTGCATCGAGGCCGTGGCCCGCAAACATGCACCGCTGCCCGTGCTGAAGCCCAACGAGGCGATGATTGCGGACGCGGCCGCGATGGGGCTGCGCGTCGGGTTGGTGGCCACGTTCCCTCCCACGCTCGACTCGATGCGGCCGGAATTCCCGGCGGATATGGAGCTCGAATGTGCGCTGGCCGAGGGCGCGCTGGCCGCGCTGAACGCCGGCGACACACAACGCCACGATGCCTTGGTCAGCCAGGCTGCACTGGAACTCGCCGGCCGGGGTTGCGGCGTGATCGCGCTCGCGCAGTTCAGTATGGCGAGGTCTCGATCGCAAGTGGCTGCGGCAACCGGCATGCCGGTGCTGACTACGGTGGACAGCGCCGTGATCGCGCTCAAGCAGCGCCTGGGCGCGGCCTAGCCGCGCGCTCAGGACTTTCCGTCGTCGTCGACCGACGCGCTCCAGCGATCCCCCCAGCCGCGCTGCGCGTCGTCGAGTTCGCGGCGTCCGCGCTTGGTTGGCCGGCCCTGTTCAATTGACAGCGCCGGCTCGGGTGCATAGCGGCGCTGCTCGGCCGCCTGTTCGCGGGCCTTCACGCTTTCGGCCGTTTCCTCGTACAGGCGCTGGGCGACCGGCGCGGGGCCGCGCACATCCGACA
>DATNBX010000238.1:0-2109 GCA_035571795.1 Ramlibacter sp. | reverse complement strand
TAAGAGTCCGCTGCTCTACCAACTGAGCTAAGAACCCACTGAACGAAAAAGAGGCTGTGGTGGAGAGGAGGAGGATCGAACTCCCGACCTTCGCATTGCGAACGCGACGCTCTCCCAGCTGAGCTACCCCCCCACAGCAGCCGGTATTTTAGCAAAACAACGGGCCGCATTCAGAGGAGCCCTCAATTATGCCGGAATGATCGGTGGCTTCCCGCTCCGGTGCCAGCGCTACTGCATCCCGTTGCGGCTGGCCAACTCGACGAACAGGCCCGCGACGTCGAGATCCGCCAGCCCATGGTCTACGCCATCGGCGTAGAACTGCTCGAACAGTGCGGTGGCCGGCGCGTCGAAGCCGATTTCTTCCGCTGTGGCGAGCGCGTTGCGCATGTCCTTGAGCTGGACCGACATGTGCGCGCGCGGCGCGAAGTCGCGCTCCACCATGCGCTGGCCATGCACCTGCAGCACGGTGCTGTCGGCGGCGCCGCCGGTGATGGCTTCCTTGACCTTGGCCATGTCGGCGCCGCCTTTCTGGCACAGCAGCAGCGCCTCGGCCACGGCGCCTATCGTCATGCCGACGATCATCTGGTTGGCCAGTTTGGCCAGCTGGCCCGTCCCGTGCGGCCCGACATGGGTGGCGTGGCCGAGCACGTCGAAGATCGGCCGGGCGCTCTGGAAGTCCGCCGCCTTGCCGCCCACCATGATGGCGAGCGTGCCGGCCTCGGCGCCGCTGGGCCCGCCCGACACGGGCGCGTCGAGATGGCTCGCGCCAAAGTCGGCCAGCCGCGCGGCGTGATCGCGTGCTTCGCGCGGCTTGATCGAGGCCATGTCGATGACCAGGGCGCCGCGCTGGAGGGCCTGCGCCGTGCCGCGGCTGAAGAGCACCTCATCGGTGGCTGCGCCGTTCTCCAGAATGCTGATCACGACCTGCACATCGTGGACTGCCGATGCGGGCGTGTCGTGCACGCTGGCGCCGAACTCGGCAACGCGCGCGGCTTCTTCGCGCGAACGGTTCCAGACCTGCACGTCGTAGCCCGCCTGGCACAGCCGGCGCGCCATGGGCAATCCCATGAAGCCGATGCCGAGCACGGCGATCTTCATCAATGCTCCTCGGATGGTGGTTCTGGATGATGGAACCAGATCGGCCCGATTTGCTGTCAGGCGGCTTTCAACTCGGGGCCCGCGAACATCGCCTCCATCTGTTTGCGAATCCTGTAAGCGGGGGTAGCCGTATCCATGGCCACGTCGGTCCAGCACAGGCTCTGGCCTTTTTTCACCGGCCGCAGCACCTTCACGCCGTGCGCCAGGCCGAGCGGCAGGCCGCCGGTGCGCATCGACTTGTCGGCCGGCAGCAACTTGCCCCAGACCGTGTAGCCGCCTTCGCCGTCGAGCAGCTCGCCCGGCGCCAGGTCGCGCTTGGCCGTGGCCACCACATCCGCGTTCCAGCAGGTCGCGACGCCCGTCGGCTCGCCGCGCAACGCGACGCTGGCGACCGACACGCCCACCTCCAGCCCGATCAGGTGCCAGCGCTTGTACAGCGTGAAATAGCGGCCGCTCGGGTCGGTGTGGGCGTTGTATTCCTCGAAGCAGTTCCTGATGTACTCGGTCTCACCCTCCACCGTCACCCAGACGCCCATGCGGATGTCGTAGGAGATCGGCCGCCCGTTTGCCTCGAGCGAGGAGATCACCTCGACCATGCCCTTGCGCTCGAGCACGCCGCCTTCACCGATGGGCCGCGTCACGCACGGAATGTCTTCCACGCTGGCCGGCGGGTAAAGCAAGCCGTTGGAAGGCACGCCCAGGCCGGTGGCGTTGGCCACGGCCGTGCATTCGATCGAGGGTTTGGAGCCGTCCAGGAAGCTGTTGAACATCTTGGGGTTGAGGCCGCCACGCACCGCCTGTTCGGGTGTGAGGCCGTAGTAGCCCCACACGGTATCGGGAGTGGACTCGCAGAAATGCGGCAGCCATTTGTGGCCGCGCCCGGCCGCGACGACCGGGAAGCCGCAGGTGCGGGCCCAGTCGACCAGGTCGCAGATCAGCGCCGGCTGGTCGCCGAACGCCAGCGAATAGATCACGCCCGATTCGGCGGCCTTGCGCGCCAACAGCGGGCCG
>DATNBX010000237.1:0-4817 GCA_035571795.1 Ramlibacter sp. | reverse complement strand
CACGTTGCTGGCATTGGCCCGGCGCAGCAGCAGCGCGAAAGAGGCATAGGGCTCGGAATAGTCGGTGATGAAAGCCTGCGCCGACTGCAAGTCGGCACCGGCGCAAAAAGCCTTGGTGCCGGCGCCGGTCACGACGATCGCCCGCAGCGCCCGGTCGGCCTGGGCCGCGTCGATGGCCTGGCTCATCTGCGACAGGACGGCGTGGTTGATCGCGTTGCGGCGCTCTTCGCGCTGGATGGTCAGCCACAGCACGAGGCCGCGCCGGTCCACCAGCAGTTCGGGGGTACTGGCGCTGTCGCTCATGCGCATCTCCTTGTCCGTGGCACTTTATACCCGCCGCATGCCCTCTGCCTTTGTCGCTGGCGCGCCAACGGGGCGCCGGGCCGTTTCCCTGGGACGACCCCTCAGCAGTTAGGATGACAGCCTCAACGCCGGACCCTTCAATTCATGCCGGACACCACGCCTCGCATCGAGCAGCAGCCCGCGCCCGAAGGTGCGCGCCTGCGAGTGCTGGGCCAATGGACCGCGGCGCAATTCGCGCAGCCCCGGCAGCTGAAGTCGCTGCAGGCCGGCCTGGCCGGAGCCACGGCGCAGCAAGCCTGGGATTTGAGCCAGGCGCAGCTCGATCACGTGGGCGCGCAGCTGCTGTGGGACCGCTGGGGCCGCGAGTGGCCGCAGCAGCTCGAACTGTTGCCGGCGCAGCGTGCGGTGCTGGAACGCGTCGCAAGGCATACGGTGGCACGGCCGCCGCGCAAGAAGGCCGGCTGGCTGGGCGCTTGGCTCACCCTGGGCGAGTCCGTGCTGCGCGCCGGCGACCACGTGAAATCATTTGTCCGCCTGATCGGCCAGCTCGCGCTGAACCTGCTGCAGCTGGCGCGCGCTCCGCACCGCGGGCCGTGGCGCGATTTTTCCGGGCACTTGTTCCGCATCGGCGCCACGGCCTTGCCGATCACGGCGCTGGTGGGATTTCTGATCGGCGTGGTACTGGCGTATCTGACCGCCCAGCAGCTCAAGCAGTTCGGTGCCGACGTCTACATCGTCAATATCCTGGGAATCGGGCTGATCCGCGAGCTCGGGCCGATGCTGGCCGCCATCCTGATCGCCGGCCGCTCGGGTTCGGCGATCACGGCGCAGATCGGCGTGATGCGGGTCACCGACGAACTCGATGCCATGCGGGTGATGGGCATCTCGCACAGCTTCCGGCTGGTGATGCCTCGGGCCATGGCGCTGGCAGTAGCCATGCCGCTGATCAGCGTGTGGACCACCTTGTGCGCCCTGGCCGGCGGCATGCTGGCCTCGGACGTATCGCTGGGCATCACGCCGACGTTCTTCATCAACGCGCTGCCCGGGGCCGTGCACCTGAACACGCTGATCCTGGCCAGCAGCAAGTCGGTGGTGTTCGGCATCCTGATTGCGCTGGTCGGCTGCCACTTCGGCCTGCGGGTCCAGCCCAACACCCAGAGCCTGGGCGTCGGCACGACGGCCTCGGTCGTGACCTCGATCACCAGCGTGATCCTGGTGGATGCACTGTTCGCGGTGCTGTTCAAGGACGTGGGGGCCTGAAGCCGGTGGAAGCGGCCGAACTCTCCCTGCCCAGCGGCGGAGCGCCGATGGTGGAGATCCGCAAGCTGTGCACGGTATTCACCACGCCCCAGGGACGCGCCGTGGTCCACCAGGACCTGGACCTGACCGTGCAACGGGGCGAAGTGCTGTCGCTGGTGGGCGGCTCGGGCACCGGCAAGACCGTGCTGCTGCGCCAGATCCTGGGCCTCGAAACGCCGCAACAGGGCGAGGTGCAGGTCCTGGGCCAGCCGGTCGGGCAGCTGGGGGAGAGGGGAGCGGCCAGCCGCATCGGCATGCTGTTCCAGCACGGCGCGTTGTTCTCCGCCTTCAGCGTGCTGCAAAACATCGCCTTTCCCCTTTGGGAACTGAAGACGCTGCCAGGCGCGCTGATCCGCGAGGCGGCGATGGTCAAGCTGCTGATGGTGGGCCTGAAACCCGAGGATGCGGACAAGATGCCGGCCGACCTGTCGGGCGGCATGATCAAGCGCGCGGCGCTGGCCCGCGCCCTCATCATGGACCCGCCGCTGCTGCTGCTCGACGAGCCTACTTCGGGCCTGGACCCGGAAAGTTCCGATGGTTTCGTCACCCTGCTGCGTTCGCTGCACCGTGACCTGGAGTTGACGGTGATCATGGTGACGCACGACCTGGATACGCTGTTCGAACTGTCGACGCGCATCGCGGTGTTGGCCGACAAGCGGGTGATCGTTGCAGCTCCGCCCAAGGACGTGATCGCCTTCCAGCACCCGTTCATCCACGATTTTTTCCTGGGCGAGCGGGGCCAGCGCGCAATGGAGTTGTTGCGCGAGTATCCGTTTGCCGTGTAGAAAGGGGTTCCATGGAAAACAAAGCACATGCGATGGCTGCCGGCATCTTCGTCGTGGTGGTCACGGCGCTGCTGATCGGCCTGGCCGCCTGGCTCACCCGCGACACCGGCAAGCGCGATACCTACGAGATTTCCACCCGTGAGACCTTGACCGGGCTGCAGGCGCAGGCGGCGGTACGTTATCGCGGCGTAGACGTGGGCAAGGTCGCGTCGATCGGCTTCGACCCCCAGGTACCGGGCAACGTGCTGCTGCGTCTGGAGATCGATCAGGAAGCGCCCGTGACGGCCGATACCTTCGCGACGCTGAGCTATCAGGGCATCACCGGCCTGGCTTTCATCCAACTGGACGACAACGGCCGGCCCGCGCCGCGCCTGGTGCGTGACGACGGCCATCCGCCGCGCATCCCGCTCAGGCCCGGCCTGCTGGCCAAGTTGGCCGCCAAGGGCGAAGCGATCCTGGAACGGGTGGACCAGGTCACGACGCGGGTCAACCAGTTGCTGGGCGATGACAACCAGCGGCGCTTTTCGAGCGCGCTGGACAATCTTGGGACTGCGGCGGCCGACGCCGGCCGGCTGGCGCAGCGCATGAATGCCACGATCGCCAAGCGAGTCGATCCGGCACTGGCGGACGCGTCGACCGCGCTGCGCTCGGTGCGCAAGAGCGCCGACGAGGTCGAGAAGACCGCCGCCGATTTCGGGCAGACGGCGCGCCGGCTCAACGACAAGGATGGCCCGATGGACCGGCTGGCCGAAGGCTCGCAGGCACTGTCGCATGCCGCCGACTCGTTCAATGCGGCGACCTTGCCACGCGTGAATCGCGTGACCGAGGAAACCTCGCGCGCGGTGCGCCAGCTCAGTCGCGCCGTGACCGCCATCAACGAGAACCCGCAGTCGCTGATTTTCGGCGCCGGGCCCGCTGTACCCGGGCCGGGCGAGCCCGGTTTCGCCGACCCGGGAGCCGCCAAATGACGCGCGACCTGGCTGCCGCCGTGGGTTCGATGCTGCTCGTGGCGGCGCTGGCCGGCTGTGCCGGCCTGGCGCCCGACAAACCGGCGCGCGCGACGCTCTATGACTTTGGGCCGGGCGTGACGACGGCGCTGCCCGCCCGCGAGCAGCCCGCCCTGCCATCGCTCGTGTTGGCCGACATCGAGGCATCGGGCGCGCTGGATGGTTCGGCCGTGCTCTACCGGCTCGGCTACGCCAACCCGAACGAATTGCGGCCCTATGCTCGTGCCCGCTGGAGCGCGCCTCCGCCCCAGCTGATCCGCCAGCGCCTGCGCCAGCAGCTGGCGCGCGAGCGCGCCGTGCTCGACCCCGGCGACAGCGCGGCCCTGGCGCGCGAAGCCGGCGCGGCACCGCGTGTCCTGCGCCTGGACCTGGAGGAGTTCTCGCAAGTGTTCGAATCGCAGGCGCAAAGCTGGGGCCTCTTGCGGCTGCGCGCCACCGTGATGGACAACACGCCAGCCGGCGAAAAACTGCTGGCCCAGCGCAGTTTCGTCGTTCGCCAGCCCGCGCCTACGCCGGACGCGGCGGGCGGGGTGCGCGCCCTGAGCGCAGCCACCGACGCCGCTGCCGAGCAGATCGGCGAGTGGCTGGCGAAGTTGCGTTAGGGACCTGTTCATACCGCTTTTGCAAGATGCCTTGCGAGTCAAATGCCCAATACCGCGCTTGAAGAGCAACTGCGAGCACGCGGCCTGCAAGTAACCGGGCCGTGCGAGCGGCTGTCGCAGCGCTTGGAATTGCTGGAGCTTTCGCCGTTGTTGCGGGACTTCACGCCGGCTGAAACCGATCTGCTGGGCGAGAACATGCTGCTGCTGCGGGCGCAGCCGGGCCAGTTGCTGATCGCCGAAGGCGAGGCGAGCGACTGGATGATGTTGCTGCTGCGCGGCACCGTGGACGTGGGCAAGCGCAAGATCGGCGCGGCTGCGGACAAGCAGGAGCCGGGCGACATCACGCGGCTGGCCGTGCTCAAGGAAGGGGCCGTCCTGGGCGAAATGTCCATGCTCGACGGCGAGCCGCGTTACGCCAGCTGCTGGGCGCTGTGCGAGGTCGAGGCCGCCGTGCTCAGCCGGCCCGCGGTGGGCCACCTGATTTCGGTTCACCCCGCCGTGGGCGCCAAGCTGCTGGTCAAGCTCACACAGTTGCTGGCCCAGCGGCTGCGCAACACCAGCAGCCAATTGGTGAAGGCGCTCCAGATACAACGAGCGTCGGGGCGCTAGCGCGCCCCTAACTACCCAGTCAGTTGGGGACAGAGCTGAAGATCTGTCCCGCAAGTCACTAAATCTGGTTGGGGACAGAGCTAAAGATCTGTCCCGCAAGTTGATCATCTAGTGCCCGAGCCCGGGAAAAAGTTTGAGCAGTCCCAGCGCCATCACTTCCACCGCCAGCGCCGCCAGGATCAGGCCCATGAGCCGTGTCATCACATTGATCC
>DATNBX010000236.1:0-13267 GCA_035571795.1 Ramlibacter sp. | reverse complement strand
GGCGCGGGCTTTCGCATCATCATGACCAACTTCAATGGCGAGCGCCTGGGCATGTCGGCGATGGCGCTGGGCTTCGCGCAGGCCTGCTTCGACGAGGCGCTGGACTGGGCCCGCCAGCGCAAGACCTTCGGCAGCGCGCTGGTGGAAAAGCAGGTGATCCGCCACAAGCTGGTCGATATGCGCATGCGCATCGAGTCCACCAGCGCCTGGCTCGATGCCGTCGCGGCGAGCGCCGACGGGAAATTGGAATCTGACCCCAATTGTGTGGCGCAGATCTGCATGCTGAAGAACCATGCGACGCAGACGATGCAGTTCTGCGCCGACCAGGCGGTGCAGATCCTGGGCGGCATGGGCTTCATGCGCGGCACCCGCAGCGAGCGCATCTACCGCGAAGTCAAGGTCATGATGATCGGCGGCGGCGCCGAGGAAATCATGAAGGACCTCGCTGCACGACAATTGGGCCTATGACAAAAACTTCAGCCACCAGTGCGGTGGTCGAATTCGAGCCCGAATTCGTCGCCGGCCTGAAGGAGATATTCGAGGAGAGGGTTCTCTTCAACCAGGTGCTGGGACTGAAGATCACCAGCCTGAAACCCGAGCGCGTGACCGGCCGGATCGAGATGAAGAAGGACCTGGTTGGCCACTTCCTTTATCAGCGGCTGCACGGCGGCGTGATCAGCGCCGGCCTCGACGCGATGGGCGGGCTGGCGGTGATGGCCGCCATCGGCGCGCGCCACATGGACGAGTCGCCCGAGCAAAGGCTGCACCGGTTCGGCCGGCTGGGCACCATCGACTTGCGGGTGGACTACCTCCGTCCCGGCATCGGCGATCACTTCGACCTGAGCGCCAGCGTCATGCGCCTGGGCTCGCGCGTCGCGTCGACGCGGATGGAATTTCGCAATCCGGCCGGAGAAATCCTGTCGACCGCCGCGGCCGCCTATATCGTCTCGTGAGGCCTCAGGCCCGCTTGCGGTGACCCTTCGGGTTGACGGCGCCGTGCCGCTGCGTCGTCATGTACACCGTTCCGGTGAAGCTCGATACCAGCGCGCCGTTGCCCAGCGTCACGTCGACCCGATAGACCGCCAGCTTGCGCGACCGGGAAGCTTCCACCGCCTTGGCGACCAGCGTGTCGCCCTCGAAGGCGGCCTGCTGGTATGTGATGTGCGCATCGATGCCGGCCGCGACCACGCCATGCGAGTTCGAGGCCAGCCCGAATGCGGTGTCGGCCAGCGCGAACACCGCGCCACCGTGGCAACTGCCATTGAAATTCAGGTGCTGCGGCGCCAGGGTCATCGCCACCGTCGCATGCCCTGGGCCCGCGTCGGTGCACGATATGCCCAGCAGGCGGACGAACGGGTCGGCCGCCGCCAAAGCCTTCACGCGTGCGGACACCGTTTCGCCGTCGATTGCCAGCGGTTTCGCCCGCAACTGGAGGCGCCGCCCCGGTCCGGTGGCCGTGGCATGCGCCACGACCGCATCCACCACCTGCGCCACGCCCGAGCCCTGGGTGGCGGACACGTTGATCACGGGCACCACCCAGCTTTCCGGCGGCGGCGCCGGGCGCAGGTGCAACATGTCCTTCAAATCTCGGGTCGTGCCGTCGGCCCCGGGCAGATCGGATTTGGTCACGACGAGCACGTCGGCAATTTCGAGAATGCCGGCCTTGAGCGCCTGCACGTTGTCGCCCAGGCCCGGCGGACAGGCGACCAAGCGCGTATCCGCGACCCGCATGATCTCCACTTCGGACTGGCCGGCCCCCACAGTCTCGACGATGACGGTGTCGAAACCGGCTGCATCCAGCACGTCGATCATAGCTTCGGTGGTGCTCGACAGGCCGCCCAGGTGGCCGCGCGAAGCGACCGAGCGGATGAACACGTTCGGGTGCGCACCGTGCTCGCCCATGCGCACGCGGTCGCCCAATACGGCGCCGCCACTGATCGGGCTGGACGGATCGACCGCCACCACGGCGATGCGGTGACCGCGCGCCAGCAGTTCACCGAGCAGTGCATGGACCAGCGTGGACTTGCCTGCGCCAGGGGCACCGGTGATGCCGAGCACATGAGCACGGCCCAGATGACCGGCCAGTGCCTGCGCCACGGTGGCGGCGTCGCGCACACCGCGCTCGACCTGGCTGATGGCGCGCGCGATGGCGCCCCGTTCGCCCGCCAATAACGGCTCGATCCAGCCTTGCGACACAGGTTCGCGCTTCACACGATGGCCTGCACGTGGCCGAAGCCCAGCTCGCGCCGCAGCGTGCCGCAGATTTCGCCATGGGTGCAGCCGGCTTCAGCCGCCTCCACCACACGGGCGAACACGTTATCCCGGCGGTCGCCGGCCGCGTGCGCCAGCGCATCGAGCGCGCCTTGCACGGCAGATTGCGAACGCTGCGCCTTGAAGGCCTTGAACGCGTCCAGGTGCGCCTGCATGGCCGCGCGGTCCGGCCGCGGGTTGATGCGGCGCGCGCTGCCGTCCTCTTCCACCTGGTAGGCGTTGACGCCGACCACCGTCTGCGCGCCGGAGTCGATCTGCTGCTGGAACTTGCGGGCCGACTCGCCGATCATCCGCTGCACCAGGCCGCTTTCCACGGCGCGGTACATGCCGCCGGCGTCCTGCACGATCTGCATCACGCGCTCGATCTGCGCTTCCATCTGGTCGGTGAGCTTCTCGACGTAGAAGCTGCCGCCGAGCGGATCGATCACGTCGGTGAGGTGGGCCTCCTCGCGCAGGATGTTCTGCGTGGCGATCGCGATCCGGGCGCCGTCGCCGCTGGGCACCGACAAGGCCTCGTCGTACGCGTCGGTGTGCATCGACTGCAGCCCGCCCAGGATGCCGGAAATGGCCTGGATGGTGACGCGTGCGATGTTGTTCAGCGGCTGCTGGCGCGTCAAGTCGACGCCCGAGGTCTGCGCGTGGAACTTGAAACGCCACGAGCGCGGGTCCTTGGCGCCCAGGCGGTCGCGGCTGACGCGCGCCCAGATCCGGCGGGCTGCGCGGAACTTGGCGATTTCCTCGAAGAAGCTGATCGAGATGTCGAAGAAGAAGGTGAAGCGCGGCAGGAACTCGTCCGGGTCCATGCCGCGCGCGATGCAATCCTGCGCATTCTGGATCGCCGTGCTGAGCGTGAAGGCGACGGCTTCGGCCGGGTTGGCGCCGGCCTGCTGCATGTGCTGCCCCACCACCGACATCGGGTTCCAGCGCGGCAGGAAGCGATTGCAGAAATCGATGTGATCGCCCAGGATCCGCCGGGCGCCGGGCAGGGCGATGCGGAAGAACATGTGGTTGGCGACGTAATGGCTCAGGTAGTCGCTCTGGTTGGATGTGCCGCTGAGCAGGCGCCAGTCGGTGCCGCGCCGGCGCGCCGCCACCAGCATGAAGGCCAGCAGGCTGAACGGACTGGGGTCGTTCTGGGCGCACGAGGTGCGGCCCAGGTCGACGCCCTCCAAAGCGCGGTCCATGTGCTCCCAGGTGTTGACGACGGTGCCGCAGGTACCGAGCAGCTCGATCGGCGACTCGTCCATGTCGTAGCCGCGGAACACCGAGTTGCACGGGATCAGCGACAGGGCCGTCGCACCTTGCGCCAGGATTTCACGCAGCCGTACGTTGTACTCGGCCGGCGTGCCCATGCCGATCAGTTGCCGCTGGGTCCAGGTGCGGCCGCGATGCATGGTGGGGTAAATGCCGCGGGTATAAGGCGGCTGCCCGGGCAGCCCGAGGCTGCCGATCCGGTCCGCGGCATTCCAGTCGCGCTCGGTGTACAGCGGCTGGATCGCGATGCCGGACCGGTTGATCGCCTGCTTGTCGGCGCCGATCGAGCGCGCGTAGTCCTGCCGCCAGGCTGCATGCGGGTCGGGCTGCGCCAGCAACTTGTCCTCGTCAGGTTTGTTCATCTGCCTCCGGCATCAAAGTCATTGCCCGCCGGCGCATGTACGCCGGAGGCGGGCCGTATTGCGCTGGTCGATCCCCGCAAGCGGGGCCCCTCGCCCTTGGCTTCATGCGGCCACCCTCCGTTCGCGCACCTGCGCCGCGAGCTCGCGAACGAAGGAAGTAATGTCGGCCATCGCGCTGCCCGGATGGAATACCCGCGCCACACCGGCTTCCAGCAACGCTTCAATTTCCTCGTCCGGCACGATGCCGCCGACGATCACGCCGACGTCGCCGAGGCCGGCGTCGCGCAGCGCCGCCATCAGATGGGGCACGATCAGGTGGTCGGTCGACAGCGAGGAGATACCGATCACATCCACGTCTTCTTCGAGCGCGAGCTTGATCACAGCGGCAATTTGCTGCCAGGGCGGCGTGTAGATCACCTCCATGCCGGCGTCGCGCAACGCAGCGGCAACGACCCGGCTGCCGCGGTCATGGCCGTCGAAGCCGATCTTGGTGACCAGCACCTTGGGAATCATCGTGACCGCACTCATACCGTGACCTCTTGAAGCTTCGCTCTCACACTGCCACCTCCTGCCCCTGCCTCAGCAGGGCGATGAACTTGCGCGCGATGGCGCGCGGGTTGAGCCGTCCACCGGGGCGATACCAGCCTTGCGACCAGTTCAAGGCGCCGATCAGCATCAGCCGCAGCACGCGCCGGTCGGTACTGCGCGACAGGGGCAGGTCGCCGATCAGGCCGGCGAACAACGCCTCGTACCGGTCGCGCAGCCCGATCAGGCTGCCGTTGGCCATCGGCACGTCGGCCGGCCGTACCCGCACCACCACCTGCGCGTAGTCATCGTCGTGCAGGATGGCTTCGAGGTGGGCCACGCAAGCCGCTTCCAGCCGGTCCCAGGGGTCCTGGTGCCGATCGACCGCCGACTGCACCGCATCGGAAATCTGCCGCACACCTTTGATGTAAACCGCGACCAGCAGGGCTTCCTTGGTTTCGAAGTGGCAGTACAACGAGCCGGGCAGCATGCCGACGGCCTGCGCGATGTCGCGCATGGACGTTCCGTCGAAGCCGCGCGTGCGAAACAGGCGTGCAGCGGCATCGAGCACCTGGGGCTGTCGGCTGTCGGCATGGGAATTCCTGAGCGTCGCCATCGCGGGCGAGTATACCAAACGATCGTTTGCTTGCTAGCCGGTCGAGCCGCACGAGGTCGCAGGCACCGTCCGGCATCCGGTGCCGGCATTGCCGCACACATTTTTCGCTTGACGCGCCTATAGTCGATGCTGGACAGGTGCCGGGCCGTCGTCACAAGAGTGCGTGAGGCGGCCGGCACGCTGCCACCCATGGGAGCGCATCATGAAATTCAACGCAGTCATCTCTGCCCTGGTGGCAATTTCCCTGACCGCGGCAGGGCCTGCCTTCGGCACCCCGGCTGATGGAAGGCCCTTCAAAGACAGCGATGGGAGGGTCATCGACCCTGCCAACTATCCGGATGGCGGGTATGGAGGCCAACGCCCGCAGCGGGAGCGGCGGGGTGACATGAAACCTTTCACCGACAGCGATGGGCGAGTCATAGACCCTCGCAACTACCCGGATGGCGGGTACGGGCGTGGCTACCGAGGCGACCGGCGCGATGGCGTGCGCGGGGCCGGTCCGGACCATCGTTTCTACCGGGGCGACCGGCTTCCGCCCGAATACCGCCACCGCAACTACGTGATCGAGGACTGGCGCGGCCATCATCTGAGCGCCCCGCCGCGTGGCTACCAATGGGTCCAGTCGGGCGGCGACTATTTGCTGGTTGCGATCGCCACCGGCGTCATCCTGCAGATATTGCTGAACAACTGACGGCGCCGGCTCCGTCAGCCTTGGAAGGCCGCTGAGCTCAGGGCCGCACGACGAGGTTGTTGAGCACCTGGCGCACGCCCTTGGTGTTGCGTGCGATGTATTCGGCCTGGGTCTTTTCGGCGTTGGATTTGGCGAAGCCCGACAGAGCGACGGCGCCATTGAGCGTTTCCACCTTGATGGCGCCGGCGTCTACCGTCTTGTCGTCGACGAATTTGGCCTTGATCGAAGTGGTGATGGCGGCGTCGTCCACGTAGGCGCCCACGGTTTCCTGGTCGCGGATGACGGCACAGCCGGTGGTAACCAGGGTGGCGCCAGCCAGTACGGCAAATGCGAACGCTCGGACGTGTTTCATGATTTCTCCTTGACTTGGTTCGGAACGATGCACTGCTAGCTGAGGCTCGTCTGTGCGGTGCCTAACGTTGTACCCGAAAAGCCAAGTGTCTGCGCTTGCCTTCGCGCGGTGCACAGCTAGGGCATCGCTGGCGGTAACCTGTAAGTTCGCTGCCGTACAGACGGTGCCTCGTCGCGCGCCTACATTGCCTGTTGGCGGATGCCGGGTCGACGTGACGCGAACAACAGAGTGCGTGAGGTGACCGGACGCCTGCCGAGCAATGGAGCGCAATCATGAAACGCAATGCAATCGTCTCTGCCCTGATGGCAATGTCCCTGGTGGTGGCGGGACCTGCCTTCGCCCAAGGCGATCGAGATCAACAATGGCGCGGCAACGATCGACACGGCCAGCGCGGTAACGAGCAACACGGCCAACGTGGCGCCGAACGAGGCGATCGACATCACGGCGAGCGTGGCGCCGGCCCGGATCACCGTTTTTACCGGGGCGACCGGTTACCGATGGAGTACCGCGGCCGCAGTTACGTGGTCAACGACTGGCGTGGCCATCGCCTGAGCGCCCCGCCGCGTGGTTACCACTGGGTCCAGACCGGCGGCGATTATGTGCTGGTCGCGATCGGCACCGGCATCATCCTGCAGCTTCTGCTCAACAATTAATCGGCGGACCTGCTGAGGTGTTCGCCTCAGCCGGTGCGGCGACGCGCCGCCGCCTGGGCAATGTGGGGCGGCAGGCGCTTGAGCAGCCAGCGGATCGCCAGCGGAACCAGCACCACATCGTCGACCAGGCCGATCACCGGCAGCGCGTCGGGAATGAGGTCGATCGGAGACAGCACGTACAGCACGATCAGCGCCGTGCCCAGCTTCAGCCAGCCCGGCGCGTCCGGGTGGCGCAGCGCGAACCACAATTGCCGCGCATCGCCGCGCAGCACGGACCACAGCAAGGTCAGGCGTTTCCACATGGCAAAGTCCTTCGCAGTCGGGGCAGTCCCGTTATCGCACCAAGATGGCATCGGGCGCGGCTACTGCAAGAGATTCGCACCCGGAGTTACATCTGCGCATAAGCGCCAGCGCCTCAGCGGGGCGGCCGTTCCCTGGCGTCCCGCACCTCGCCGAAAATCTCCCAGGTCGCGAGGAAGAGCGAGGCGATCACCGGCCCGATGACGAAACCGTTGACACCAAACACTGCCAGCCCGCCCAGGGTGGCGATCAGCACCAGGTAGTCGGGCAGGCGCGTCTCCTTGCCCACCATGATCGGGCGCAGCACGTTATCGACCAGGCCGATCACCAGCACGCCCCATGCGGCGAGGCCGATCGCCGGCCAGATCGAGCCGGTGGACAGCAGATACACCGCGACCGGCCCCCACACCAGCGCCGCGCCGACTGCCGGCAGCAGCGACAACAGCGCCATCACGGCGCCCCACAGGAGCGCGCCCTTGATGCCGAGCACCGAGAAGGCCAGACCGCCCAACGTGCCTTGAACCAGCGCCACCACGACGTTGCCTTTGACCGTGGCGCGCACCACGGTAGCGAACTCGGCCAGCAGCCTGGTGGTCTGGCTCTCCTTCAGCGGCAGGGCCCGCGCGGCTTGCGCCGACAAGCTCTTGCCGTCGCGCAGCAGGAAAAACAGCAGATACAGCATGACGAACAGATTGAGCACGAATTCGAGCGTGTTCTGCCCGATCGTGAAAGCGCTCGACGTCAGCGCCTGCGAGCTGCGGCCCAGTGCTTCAACCAGCTTTTGCTGGACCCGCGCCAGGTCGGCCAGTCCCAGTCGTTCCAGGCCCGCACGGCCCCACGAAGGCAGCGCGTCCACGCCGCGCTGGAAATACTCGCTGAGCTGGATATCCCCCGCCTTGAACTGATGGTAGAACGCGGCTGCCTCCTGCGTGATCGAGGCGATGAGCAGCGCCGCCGGCAACAGCACGCTCACCACGATCACCACCAGCGTGCCGAAAGCCGCCCAGCCCATGCGCCCGCGGCAGACGTGAACCGAGCGATCCTGCAGCGGCGAGAACACGATCGCGATGAAGATCGCCCAGGAAATCGCGCCGCTCAGCGGCCACAGCACCAGCGCGAACAGCGCCGTCACGATCAACAGCAGCCAGAGCAGTGCCTTGCTCTGCAGCAGGGGCGAGCTCACGGGGTCGGGCGGGGTCATGGCTACGGCTAGCGTATCACCGCAGGCACCAGAAAAAAGCCGCCCTCGGGCGGCTGGTGATATGGCTCGCGCCCAAGCGCGTTCAGGGCTTGACGTAGTCCGACACCACTTTCCAGCGGCCGTCCTGGATCTGCGACAGGCGCGACAGGTCGTTGCCCAGGCGCTTCTTCGGGCCGAACGTCGCCTCCGGGCTGCCGAAGATGTCGGCCGGGAATGTGATGTTGTCCATCGCCTTGATGAAGCTCTCGGTCGTGAGAGTCGGGCCGGCCTTGCGCGCGCCGGCGGCGAACGAGTCGATCAGCTGGTAGCCATAGACCGAGAACACCGTCGGGTCCTCGTTGAACTTGGTCTTGTACTTGTTGGCCCAGAAGCGGATCGGCTGCGAGGCCTCGTCCAGGTAGGGGTGCTGGGCCGTGTGGGTGGCGTACAGCCCGTCCATCGCCTTGCCGCCCAATTTGTGGATCAGGTCGGTGTAGGCCGCGCTCGAGCCGATGAAGGTGGGGTTGTAGCCGGTCTTGCGCGCCTCGCCGATTGCACCGATGGTTTCGCGAATGATGGTGCCCAGCACGACCACGTCGCAGCCGGATGACTTGAGCTTGGCGACCTGCGACGAGAAGTCGGTCGCGCCGCGCTTGTAGCTGGTCTTCTCGGCCAGCTCCATGTTGATCGACTTCAGGCCCGCTTCGGCGCCGCGCATCACCTCCAGCCCGAATTCGTCGTCCTGGTACATGGTGCAGACTTTCTTGGCGCCCTTGTCCTTGACGATCTTGGGCACGACGGTGCGCATCTGGTCGTAGTAGGTGGCGGCGAACGAGTACTTCAGCCGGTTGAACGGCTCGTACATTTCGCGCGCCGCGGTGACCGGGAAGAAATTGATGACGTTCTTCTCGAACTGCACCGGCATCGCCGCCATGTTCTGCGCCGTGCCGATGTGGCCGACCATCGCGAAGATCTTGTCCTGGTTCACCAGCTTCTGCGCCGCCAGCACGGCTTTCTTCGGGTCGTAGGCCGAGTCCTCGACAATGAGCTTGATCTTGCGGCCGTTGATGCCGCCCTGCTCGTTGATCTCGTCCACCCGCAGCAGCATGCCCAGGCGCACCTGCTTGCCGAAGCCGGCGATCGGCCCCGACAGGTCCTGGATCGACCCCAGCGTGATCTCGTTCTTGCTCACGCCCTGGTTGGCGTTCTGGGCGCCGGCCAGGCCGGCTCCCAATGCCAGCGCGGCCAGGGCCGCGGCGGTTTTCAGCTTCATGGTGCTTCTCCTCGGTTGAAGGGGTGGTCAGCGCTGCATTCTTGCCCCGGGCCGCAGGGTGTCAAGCTGGCGTATCTACTTAGCCATACGGCTTCACCCGTACATCGCCTCGATCTGCGGCGAGTACTTCTGCTGGACCAATTTACGCTTTAGCTTCATCGTGGGCGTGAGCTCTTCGTCCTCGGCCGACAGCTGCGTGTCGAGCAGGAAGAATTTCTTGATCTGCTCCACGCGCGCGAACTTCGCATTGACGCGGTCGATCTCGCCCTGGATGAGCTCCTGCACTTGCGGTGCCTTGGTCAGGCTGGCGTAGTTGCTGAAAGGCACGTCGTGGTCCTGCGCGAATTTCTCGACGTTCTCCTGGTCGATCATGACGATCACCGTGAGGTAGGGCTTGCGGTCGCCGATCACCACCGCGTCGGTGATGTAGGGCGAGAACTTCAGCTCGTTTTCCAGCTCGCTGGGCGTGATGTTCTTGCCGCCGGCCGTGATGATGATGTCCTTCATCCGGTCGGTGATGTGGAAGAAGCCGTCCTCGTCGACCAGCCCCACGTCGCCGGTATGCAGCCAGCCCTCCGCGTCGATCGTTTCCGCCGTCTTCTCCGGCTGGTTCAGATAGCCCATGAAGACGTTGCGGCCGCGCACCAGGATCTCGCCGGTGGCCGGGTCGAGCCTGACCTCGTTGTAGGCAGCCGCCGGGCCGATCGATCCCGGCTTGATCTTGCCGGGCGGCACGCCGGTGGACGCACCGCCGGATTCGGTCATGCCCCAGACTTCGAGCATCGGCACGCCCAGCGACAGGTACCACTTCACCAGCCCCGGCGAGATCGGCGCCGCGCCGGTGACCAGAAAGCGCGCGCGGTGGATGCCGATCAGCTTACGCACGTTGTCCAGCGCGATCCAGCGCGCCAGCGTGAACTTGAACTTGAGCAAGTCGTCCACCGGCTCGCCCGCCAGCACCTTGTCGGCGATGCGCGTGCCCACGCCTATCGCCCAGGCATAGGCGGCCTGCTGCAGCGGACCGGCTTCCTTCAGCGCGATCATCACCGCTGAATAGAACTTCTCCCAGACCCGCGGCACGGCGACCAGGACCGTCGGCGAAATCTCGCGCACGTTCTCGGGCACCGTCTCGGGGTTCTCGACGAAGTTCAGTACGGCCCCGGTGTACAGCGCGAAGTATTCACCGCCGACCCGCTCGGCGATGTGGCAAAGCGGCAGGAAGCACATGCGCTCGTCGCGCCCGTCCTGCGGCACCAGCGTGTTGTAGCCGCGCACGATGTAGACCAGGCCGCGATGACTGTGCATCGCGCCCTTGGGCTTGCCGGTGGTGCCCGAGGTGTAGACCAGGATCGCGAGGTCTTCGGGGCGGCAGGCCTGGACGCGCTGCATCAGCTCGTCGGCACGGGCCGGCAGACAGGCGCGGCCCAGCGCCCGCAGCCCATCCAGGCTGATCACCCCGGGATCGTGCAGCCCGCGCAGGCCTTCCATGTCGAACACGACGATCTTCTGCAATCCCGGCAGCCGGTCGCGCACGGCCAGCGCCTTGTCGAGCTGCTCGTCGTCTTCCACGAACAGGATGCTGGTGCGCGAGTCCTCGCATAGGTAGTGCACCTGCGCGGCGGCGTCGGTGGGATAGATGCCGTTGGAAACGCCGCCGCAGCTGAGGACGGCCAGGTCCGCCAGCACCCATTCGACGACCGTGTTGGACATGATGGAGGCGGTGTCGCCGCGCGCAAAACCCAGGCTCATGAGCCCGCCGGCGATCTCGCGCACCGCGTCGCCGGCCTGCGTCCAGGTCCAGGCGCGCCAGATGCCCAGCTTCTTCTGGCGCATCCATGTCTGCGGCCCGCGCTGGGCGACGCCGTTCCAGAACATCGCGGGAATCGTGTCGCCTTCGAGGACGACTGCGTTGTTCGGCTGGATGTGGGTGAGGTCCCAGAGGTTGCTCATACGTTCCTTCACTCTGAAAAGCCGCAAGCGACTTTTCGACTGCGCGGAACATCGTGCAGCGCAGTCTCACTTGCGAACAGGGTCCGGCTTTGCCGGCCCTGCTCGCACTGATTAACCACTTTGAAATTGTGCAGCGATTTCAAAGTGAACTATCGCCAGTTCTTCCGCTTCTTCCAGCGCCGCTCGCCGCGCACGCCGACTTCCTTCAGCCCCAGGTAGAACTCCTTGATGTCTTCCTTTTCGCGCAGGCGCGCGCAGGTGTCCTCCATCACGATGCGGCCGGTCTCCAGCACATAGCCGTAGTCGGAGGCGTTGAGCGCCATGTTGGCGTTCTGCTCGACCAGCAGGATCGTGGTGCCGCGCTCGCGGTTGATCCGCACCACGATCTCGAAAATCTCGCGCGTCAGTATCGGCGACAGGCCTAGGCTCGGTTCGTCCAGCAGGATCAGGTCGGGCGCGGCCATGAGCGCGCGCGAGATCGCCAGCATCTGCTGCTGCCCGCCCGACAGCAGGCCGGCATCCTGCGCGGCGCGCTCCTTCAGGATCGGGAAGTAGCGGTACACCGCCTCCATGTCGCGGGCGATGCCGTCGCGGTCGCTGCGCGTGTAGGCGCCCATCAGCAAGTTGTCGTGCACCGTCAGCAGCGGGAACACCTCGCGCCCCTCGGGCACATGCGACAGGCCCTGCTGCACGATGTGCGCCGGGTCCCTGGCCGTGATGCTCTCGCCCTTGAACTCGATGCTGCCCTTGCGCGGGTCGATGATGCCCGAGATCGTTTTCAGGATGGTCGTCTTGCCGGCGCCGTTGGAGCCGAGCACGGTTGCGATCTCGCCCCGGCTCACCTGCAGGCTGACGCCGCGGATCGCCCTGATCGGCCCGTAAGCCGATTCGACGTTGAGCAGCTTGAGCACCGGCACGTCGCTGACGGCGGGCGGGTTGTGACTCATGATTGATTTCCTCCGGGAGAAGACATTGCGGTCATGCCGTCTCCCTCCTCAAGTTGTTGACATCGTCCACCGACCCCAGATAGGCCTCGATCACGCCCGGGTGGTTCTGTACTTCGCGCGGCGTGCCCATCGCCAGCACCTCGCCCATATTCATCGCCAGCACGCGGTCCGACACCTTGGACACCAGCGTCATGTCGTGTTCCACCATCAGCACCGTGATGCCCAGGTCGTTCCTGATGTCCTGGATCCAGAACGCCATGTCATCGGTTTCTTCCATGTTCAGGCCCGACGAGGGTTCGTCCAGCAGCAGCAGCTTTGGTTCGGTGCAGAGCGCCCGCGCCAGCTCGACCACCTTGCGCACTCCGTAGGGCAGCCCGGCGACCATCGAGTCGCGGTGATGCTGCAGGTCGAGGAACTCGATCACCTTCTCCACCTTTTCGCGCGAGTCGATCTCGGCCTGGCGCACGTTGCCGGTGAAAAAGACCTCGTTCCACAGATTGGTCTTGCGGTGGATGTGCCGCCCGATCAGCATGTTCTGCAGCACGGTGGCGTACTCGAACAGTTCGATGTTCTGGAAGGTGCGCGCGATGCCGAGCGAGGCGATCCGGTGCGGCGGCTGCTCGATCAGCATCTTGCCTTCGTATTCGATGCTGCCGGTGGTCGGCGTGTAGATGCGGCTGATCAGGTTGAACACCGTGGTCTTGCCCGCGCCGTTGGGGCCGATCATGGTGAACACCTCGCCGCGCTTGACTTCGAAGCTGACGTTGTTGACGGCCAGCACGCCGCCGAAGCGCACGCTCAGGTTCCTGGCCGCAAGAAGAATGTCACTCATGACATGCCTCCGGGGCGCGTGTCTCTTCGCGGGCCACCGCGGAACCGGCTTTGCCGGGCCG
>DATNBX010000235.1:0-19476 GCA_035571795.1 Ramlibacter sp. | reverse complement strand
TCGTCCAGGATCACGAAGGCATTGTTCAAGGTGCGGCCGCGCATGAAGGCCAGGGGCGCCACCTCCAGCGCGTTGCGCTCGAACGCCTTGGCGACCTTGTCGAAACCCATCAGGTCATACAGCGCGTCGTACAGCGGGCGCAGATAGGGATCGACCTTTTGCGCCAGGTCGCCGGGCAGAAAGCCCAGCTTCTCGCCGGCTTCCACGGCCGGCCGCGTGAGCACGATGCGCTGTACGGCGCTGCGCTCCAGGGCGTCGACGGCGCACGCCACCGCCAGATAGGTCTTGCCGGTTCCGGCCGGGCCGATGCCGAACGTGATGTCGTGACGGGCGATGTTGTCGAGATAGACGCTCTGGTTCGGACTGCGGGCTTTCAGGTCGGTGCGCCGGGTGTGCAGCACCACGGCGCCTTCCTCGTCTTCATCCATGGGCGTCTCGCTGGCCACCATGAGCTGAACTTTTTCGACCGAAATCGGCCGCCCCGCGATCTCGTACAGCGCCTGCAGCACCTCCAGCGCGCGCTGGGCCTTCGGTTTCGGCCCTTCGATCTTGAACTGCTCGTTGCGGTGCGCGATGCTCACCTGAAGCGCGGTTTCGACGGTTCGCAGATGTTCGTCGGTCGGTCCGCACATGTGGGCGAGGCGCGTGTTGCTGGGTGGCGAGAAGGTATGTTTGAGAATCAAGTCGATAATTCCGGTGAAACCCGAAACGGCCGGAGGGCCAAGGACCCCCATGATAGGCAAATTGACTGGAACGCTAGGCGACAAGAATCCGCCGCAGGTGCTGGTGGACTGCAACGGCGTCGGCTATGAAGTCGATGTGCCGATGAGCACGTTCTACAACCTGCCGGCCGTCGGCGAGAAGGTCAGCCTGCTGACGCACTTCGTCGTGCGCGAGGACGCCCAGGTGCTATACGGCTTTGGCTCGGGGGCCGAGCGCGAGGCCTTTCGACAACTCATCAAGATTTCCGGCGTCGGTCCCCGCACGGCCCTGTCGGTCCTTTCTGGCATGAGCGTGGCCGACATCGCCCAGGCGGTGACGGCGCAGGATGCGGGGCGGCTGGTCAAGGTGCCTGGCATCGGCAAGAAAACGGCCGAACGCCTGCTGCTGGAACTCAAAGGCAAATTTGGCCCGGACCTGGGCCTTGGGCCCGGCACTTCGGTCACCAGCGATGCGCAGGCCGACATCCTGCAGGCGCTGGTCGCCCTGGGCTACAGCGACAAGGAAGCCGCCACTTCGCTCAAGGCGCTGCCGAAGGACGTTGGCGTAAGCGACGGAATCAGGCTGGCGTTGAAGGCGTTGGCGAAATAAATGACGATCCAGACCGACGACTTCCAGATGCCGACGCCCAAGCGCGTGGTTTCGGCCGCGGCCGCATCGCCGGGCGAGGAGGCGATCGAGCGCGCCTTGCGGCCCAAGCTGCTGCAGGACTACGTCGGCCAGGCCAAGACGCGCGAACAGCTGGAAATCTTCATCGGCGCGGCCAGGATGCGCGGCGAGGCGCTGGATCATGTGCTGCTGTTCGGCCCGCCCGGGCTCGGCAAGACGACGCTGTCCCACATCATCGCGCACGAGCTGGGTGTGAACCTGCGCCAGACTTCGGGCCCGGTGCTGGAAAAGCCCAAGGACCTGGCGGCGCTGCTGACGAACCTGGAAAAGAACGACGTCCTCTTCATCGACGAGATCCATCGGCTGTCGCCGGTGGTCGAGGAAATCCTCTATCCGGCGCTGGAGGATTACCAGATCGACATCATGATCGGCGAAGGCCCGGCCGCGCGCTCGATCAAGCTGGATCTGCAGCCGTTCACGCTGGTGGGCGCGACGACTCGCGCGGGCATGCTCACCAACCCGCTGCGCGACCGGTTCGGCATCGTCGCGCGCCTGGAGTTCTACACGCCGGAGGAACTGGCCCGTATCGTCAAGCGCAGCGCCGGCCTGCTCAAGGCGCCGATGGACGAGCAGGGTGGCATCGAGATCGCCAGGCGCTCGCGCGGAACGCCCCGCATCGCCAACCGGCTGTTGCGGCGCGTGCGCGACTATGCCGACGTGAAGGGCGCCGGGCACATCACGCAGGAGATCGCGCACAAGGCGCTGGCGATGCTCGACGTCGACCCGCAAGGCTTCGACGTCATGGACCGCAAGTTGCTCGAGGCGGTGATCCACCGTTTCGACGGCGGCCCGGTGGGCCTGGACAACATCGCAGCCAGCATCGGCGAGGAGGCCGGCACCATCGAGGATGTGATCGAGCCCTATCTGATCCAGCAGGGCTACCTGCAGCGCACGCCGCGCGGGCGTGTGGCCACGCTCGCCGCGTTCCGTCACTTGGGCGTGGCGCCGCCGAAAAGCGCCGGTGAGCTGTTCGCGGATTCTTGAGATGGGTGAGGGGCTCTGCCCGCACCGTCAGGCACGGCATTGCAAGTGATCAGAATCTGCGCCGCATAGTAGGTCGCGAGCACCCAGAATTGCGCCATCGGCAGCGGGAAGGCGAACTTGTTGGTCGCCAGCAATGAATCGCTCAGCATGAAAAAGCCGGCGCCCACGGCTGCCGCCATCGAGGATTTGTCTCGCAGCAAGGTCGCGCGCCCGATCGCTTGCGCGGCCATCAGTGCGATCACCACCACGTAGGCCGCGACCGCGATCTTGAGCACCGGGTTCAGGGCATCGAAGAGGAACGCATACATCGCCGCGCCGATGCCGAGCGTGACGAGCAGCGCCCGGCGGCTTGGCAGCCACGGGACGCCCTGGCGGAACAGGGCAATGTAGAACAGGTGGGCAAGCAGGAACGACACCAGCCCCGGGATGAAAAAGCCGGGGAGCATCAGGAAGCAGTCGCCCACCAGCGAACAGGCAAGGCCGCCCATCAGCAGCAAGTCGAATCGGCTCGGGGAGCGGCGCAGGTGCAGGGGATCGGCCACATAGAAGATCGCCAGCAGCATCACCAGCGGCTTGAAGACCAGGTGCCATTGCATCAGGCTCTGCGCGCCGGTCGCCGTGGCCAGCGCCGCGGCCTCCAGCAGCAGCACTTCCAGGATCGTCAACCGACCCTGGATCACGGCCCCGACGGCCCACAGGCCGGCCGAAAGCGCGGCCAGCCAGACGGCGGATTGGGCCGGCCGCAGCTGGTCCGCATCCCAAAGGAACAGCGCCACGCCGCCGAGCAGCAGGGCGAACTGGATCGCACCGAACCAGGCCACGCCGCGGGCTAGCGGCGGATGGTAGCGGTGCATCCTGGCGAATTCGAACGGCGGCTTGGGATAGCGCGCCGCCACGTCGGCTGGCCGCCAGCCGGGCGGCTTGAACCACACACGCAGCTTGTCGAGCCAGTTGCGCGCGTGCCAGCTGTCCTTGACCAGCGCCCAGTAGACCTCCGCGTTGGACCACAGCGGGTCCCAGCTATTCAAGGGGCTACGCGTGCCGTAAACGCATTTCTCGTCTTCTTCCTTGAAGCTGCCGAACATGCGATCCCAGATGATCAGCACGCCGCCGTAGTTGCGATCGATGTAGCAGTCGTTGACCGCGTGATGCACGCGATGGTTCGACGGCGAGCAGAACCAGCGGTCGAACCAGCCCAGCTTGGGCACATGCTCGGTGTGGACCCAGAACTGGTAGAGCAGATCGACCAGTACAACGGCGCCGAACACCAGCGGTGGTACACCAGCCAGGGCCATCGGCAGGTAGAACACCCAGTCCAGCAAGACGTTCGAGCTGCTTTGGCGCAGCGCGGTCGAGAGGTTGTAGTCCTGGCTCTGGTGGTGCACGACATGGGCCGCCCAGAAGATGGCGCTTTCGTGCCCGGCGCGATGGCGCCAGTAATAGCAGAAATCGTAGAACAGCAGCGCCAGCAGCCAGCCGGGCCAGCTGGTCCAGAACTCACGCGCCTGTTCGACCGGCACCAGCGACAACGTCGTATAGACAGTGCCGTAGATGGTCACGCGCAGCACCCGGGTGAGCACCGAGCTCGCCTCGCTGAGCATGCCCAGGCTGATGCTGTTGATCGCATCGGCCAGGCGATAGGTGTTGCGCTTGCGCAGCCAGCCCCAGGCGAACTCGATCGCGATCAGCGCCAGAAAGACCGGCGTCGCGAAAACGATGACTTGGCTGGGCGACATATCGCGATTCTGGCGCGCCCCGGACGCTAGGTGACGGCGCCCCTCGCTTCAACCCTGATGATGCGCTCGACCTTGCCCTTGCGCAGGCCGCCGGTGACGCCGATCATGAAGTCGTACAGGTTCACCGTCGGGTCGCAATGGCCCGGGATCAGCCACAGCATTTGCCCGATCGCCGGCACGCGCCGGCTGGCGCCTGCCGGCCGCAGGATGCCGTGTTCGTCGCCGCCGTTGAAGTAATCCAGCTCGCTTTCCGCATCGAAGGCGTGGACCTTGGGCAAGCCGGAGTCGATCGCATGGCTCTTGTGGCCGGCATCGCAGACCGCATGGTCGTCACGCGAGCTGATGACCTGCGTCTTGACGAACAGCGCATGCTCGAACTGCGGCTGCGCAGGATCGCGCTCGTTCTGCGCGTAATCCACATCCATGAACAGGAACGAGCCCGCCTGCAGTTCGCCGAACACGCCGCTGGCCGCTTCGCACACCATGCTGCCGGTGCCGGCGCCGGTGACCAACCCCACCGGCACGCCTTCGTCCTCGATCAGCTTGCGGGTATAGACCACGTCGTCCACCACGATGGCGATCGCTTCACGCCGCAGCTGCGGGCTGCGCAGGTGCTGGGCTTGGCCGTGGTAGGCCTGCAGACCGGCAAAGCGCAGGGCCGGGTGTTTGCGGATCTCGTGCACCAGCGCCACCGCCGCGCGGTCCGGCGTGACACCGCAGCGGCCCTGGCCGACGTCGATTTCGACGAACACGTCGATCACCGCCACGCTCTTGACCTGGCTGCGCGCGTCGTTCATCGCTTGGGCCAGCCGGCTCACGCCCTCGACGCTGTCCACCGCTATTGCGAGCTGGCCGCCTTCGACCGCGACCTGGTGCGCCAGCGCGGCCACGCGGACCAGCTTCCAGGCGGCGACGACTTCGTTGGTGATGTAGACGTTGTACACGCCGCCGCCCACCATGACTTCGGCTTCAGCGGTCTTTTGCACGCACACCCCGACCGCGCCGGCCTGCATCTGGAGCTTGGCGAGCGCCACGCTCTTGTGCATCTTGGCGTGCGGGCGCCAGCGCACGTCGTGTTTCCTGGCGAACTCGGCCATGCGGGCCAGGTTGCGTTTCATCGCGTCCAGGTCTACGACGAGGGCCGGGGTGTCGATGGCGTTGACGCTCTGGCCGACCAGGTGGGCCAGGTAGTCAGAAATTGGTGTTTTCGTCGGCGGCTTCATCGTCCAGATGTTGGGTATCGGACCAGCCTACCAGAGTAAAGCCTTCGGGTGTCCACAGCAGCCGGTTGATGGCGCCGTTGGGCAATTCCCAGGTGCGGGGCGAATTGACGTCCTGCCCCGTAGCAACGCGGTACAAGGCGTCGAGCACGCCGCCGTGCGCCACCACCACGATCTGCTCGCCGGGATGGCGCGCTGCCAGCGATCGCATCGTGCGTGTGACGCGCTCGCGCAGCTGCAACAGCGACTCGCCGCCATCGGGCGGGGCCCATTCGGGGATGCGCTTGCGCCAGTTCTGCGCATGGTCGGGCCAGATCTCGTGGATTTCATCGAAAGTCTTGCCTTCGAACATCCCGAAGCTGCGCTCGCGCAGGCCTTCTTCGGCCACTACCGGGATTCCGGTCACCTCCGCAATCGATTGCGCAGTTTGATGGGCACGGCCCAGGTCACTCGAATAGACCGCGGTGATAGCCTCACCGGCCAGGGCTTCGCCCAGGCGCCGGGCCTGCCAGCGGCCGGTGTCGTTCAGGCCGATGTCCAGCTGGCCCTGGATGCGCGCGTCCAGGTTCCAGGCGGTTTCGCCATGGCGGACCGCGATGATGCGTGTGGCTTCCATGCGGCTTCATTTTATTTGTCCAGCTCAATTTGTTCCCGCAAAGCGGTAGCCAATTGTTAGCTGCCCAGCTGAATGTTCACCACGCGTGGGCCGGCGGGAGGGTTCGGAAAGCCCTGTAGAGCTGCCCGGAACATCGCCGGGAACACGAAACTGTTGTCGAGCCAGGGACCCTCGCTGACCGCGTGACTTTCGAAAACCACGCGATTGGATGCCAGTTCGCGCACGATGATGCCGACCTCGCGGTGGTCCCAGAAAGGATCGAGCCGATCCATGGCGCTGAGATGGCCGAATGCATGGTGATACCGGTACCCGCCGCCGTAGTCCCATCCGGCCCAGCCCAAGCCGTCCGACAGGCTCCCCCAGGGCGACAGGATTCGCTGCACCCGGGCCGAGAGCTGGACGCTGTAGTGCGGGTTGGCATCATCGCGGCGCAGCCCGACGCTGCGCAGCGCCGGGTCGGCCATCGCCTCCAGCTGGTCCTCGGCCGGCAATTGCTGCGACGGCAGCCGTTCGAACCGGTAGGTGGGCTGCGCCGGCAAGGCGGCGAGATTGGAGAAGGACTGGACGTTGTTGTCCAGCACGTACGCGGTCCCGCAACCGGTCAACAGCAATGCGGCGGACACCAGCCAGCCCAGCAAGCGCGTTCTCGAATGCCTCATTCGCAGCTCCCAGCGGGATGCCCCGCCTCAGGTCTTGATCAGCTGGATGCCAGGCAGCAAGGCGGTGCCCGGAAATTCCGGGGCATCGAAGGCGATGTCGCCGTTTTCGCTGGGCACGCCAGTAACAGTAAGACCCCTGAAGTTGTAATGTGTTCCATCGGCCAGGTGCGAGGGCACCAGGTTTTGTAACGCGGTGAACATGGTGTCCACCCGGCCCGGGTATTTGCGGTCCCATTCGCGCAGCATCTGCGCCACCTGCTTGCGCTGCAGGTTCTCCTGGCTGCCGCACAAGGTGCAGGGAATGATCGGGAAGCGCCGGTGTTCGGCCCAAGCGGCGAGATCGTGCTCGGGCACGTAGGCCAGGGGGCGGATCACGATATGCCGGCCGTCGTCGCTCACCAGTTTGGGCGGCATGCCCTTCAATTTGCCGCCGAAGAACATGTTGAGAAAGAAGGTCTGCAGCATGTCGTCGCGGTGATGCCCCAGCGCGATTTTCGTGGCGCCCATCTCGCCCGCCACCCGGTACAGGATGCCGCGGCGCAGCCGCGAGCACAGGCTGCACATGGTCTTGCCCTGCGGGATCTTCTCCTTGACCACCGAATACGTGTCCTGGTTCTCGATCCGGAATGGAACGCCCTGGGCCGTCAGGTATTCGGGGAGCACATGCGCGGGAAAGCCGGGCTGCTTCTGGTCGAGATTGACGGCGATCAGGTCGAACGCGAGGGGCGCGCGCCGCTGCATTTTCAGCAGGATGTCCAGCAGCCCGAAGCTGTCCTTGCCGCCGGACAGGCAGACCATGACCTTGTCGCCCGGCTCGATCATGTTGTAGTCGCCGATGGCTTGGCCCACCAACCGGCACAGGCGCTTTTCCAGCTTGTGCGCCTCGCGCTCTGTTCTGCGTTGCCTGGCGGCGGGAACGACTTCGCTGTTGGTCCAGACGGTACTCATGCGAGCTATTGTCGCATCGGGGTGGGCTGGATCAGGTGGCCGTTTTCCTCGGCGGGTTGCTGGCCGCGGCGGCGTTTTCACCGGCGGCTTGCTGTTGGGCGATCGCCTCCGATGCGTTGTAGACGTGCCGGGCGGCAAGCAGGCTGGCAAGCTCGCCATCGCCCGCAACGACGGCACGCACGATGGCCGCGTGCTCTTCCCAATTCTGCTTCGCGCGTTTGCGGCTATGGGGCGCGAAGATGACCGCGGTTCGCTCACGCAGGGACCGGACCATGTCCCTCAATGTCGAGTTCGATGCGACCTCGGCGAGTGCTTCGTGGAAGTTGTTGTTGGCCTCGTGGAGTTGGGCCCAGTCGGCTTTCTCGGCGATCCTGGACCCCGCGGCCAGGATCTGTTCGAGCTTCCTGATTTCCTCCGGGTCGTGGCGCGTGGCGGCCAGTTTCGCGTTCAACCCTTCGAGCGTGGCCCGCACCTCGACGAATTCGCGGATCTGCTCCGGCGTGTAGACGGCGACGGCGGCGCCGCGGCGCGGCTCGATCGTGACGAATCCATCGGCTGCCAGGACTCGCAGGGCTTCCCGCACGGGCATTCGCGAAACGCCGAGCTCGGCAGACAGATGGGCTTCCACCAGCCGTTCCCCCGGCGCGTACTTCCCGGTCAGGATCCGGTTGCGAATCGAATCCACCACCAGTTTGGCCAGCGGCGAGTGCGCCGCGCCTATGTTTTCCACCCGTGCCTCAGCAGTCATGTGTCGACTCCTTGGTCGCAGTATACAATATACTGGCCGCCTCAAAATTGATTCACGCAAGGTAACTCAAGCAATGGTCTACCGGGTCCTCGTTCAGCAGACATCGCAGTCGTTCGAAGTGGCCGCGAACGAATCGGTGCTCGAAGCGGCGCTGCGCCAGGACGTGAAGCTGGCGCATGAATGCACCTTCGGCGGCTGCGGCACTTGCCGCGTGAAGCTGGTCGAAGGCGCCGTCGGCTACGAACAGTTTCCGCTGGCGCTGACGCCTGAAGAAGCGCAGCAGGGCTATGCGCTGATGTGCCAGGCCCGTCCGGAAAGCGACCTCGTGATCAGCGCGGAGCCGGCACCCGAGGGCGTGTGCGAGCCGCAACATTGCACCGCCATGGTCAGGGAAGTGCGCTGGCTCACGCCGGAAGTGGCGAATCTCCATCTGCAGTTGCCGGACCTGCCCGCGTTCGGCTACCTGCCCGGGCAGTACATGAACGTCCACCTGGGCGACGGGACCCATCGCAGTTTCTCGATGGCGTCGTTGCCCAACGCGAGCCGGGTCGACTTCCACGTTCGCCGCATTCCCGGCGGCCGCTTCACCGACGCCCATCTGGACCGGCTGGGCGCCGGCGACCTGCTGGAGGTGGAGTTGCCGCTGGGCGCGTTCCGCTTCCACGCCGAGGATTACCGGCCGCTCGTGATGGTGGCGACCGGGACCGGCCTGGCGCCGATCAAGAGCATCCTCGAATCGTTGATGGACGACCCCGACTGTCCCCTCGTGTGGCTGTACTGGGGGATGCGCAGCGAATCCGGCTTGTACCTGGACCAGGAAATCCGGCGCTGGACGCCGCGGCTTTACGAATTCCAGTACGTGCCTGTCCTGTCCCGCGCGTCCAACCAATGGCAGGGCAAGCGCGGCCATGTGCAGGATGCCGTGCTGGCCGATATCGGCGACCTGTCGGAACACTCGATCTACATGTGCGGATCGCCGGCCATGATCAGCGACGCCAAGCAGGCGTTCCTGGCGCATGGCGCCGACCTCGAACACATCTATACCGATGGCTTCAGCTTCCAGCATGCGAGCCAGGCCTGAAGCTTCAGCCGGCGTGACCGGCGGCCGTTGCATGGTGGCGTCCGGGCACCCGCTCGCGGTGGAGGCCGCGCTCCAGGTGCTGCGCGAAGGCGGCAGCGCCGTCGATGCGGCGATCGCGGCGGACGCGGTTCTGGGGGTGGTCGAGCCGATGGCCACCGGCATCGGAGGCGATCTGCTGGCGATGGTCGTGCAGCCGGACGGGGTCGCGGCCAGCTACAACGGAACTGGACGTTCTCCGATCGCATTGACGGCGGACCTGGTCCGGGATTTCCCGGGCCACAAGATTCCCGAGCGCCATCCCCTGTCCGTGACCACGCCGGGCGTGGTGTGTGGCTGGAGCGATCTGCACCGGCGCTACGGCAGGCTGCCGTGGCGGCGGGCGTTCCAGCCGGCGGTGTCGATCGCGCGAGGCGGTTTCGGCGTGGCGCCGGTCGCCGCGCGCGAATGGGCGCTGTTCGATGCGGTCCTGCACTGGGACCCGGTTTGCGCCGCCTTGTACCGGGCCGGCCGCCCGCCCCGGGCCGCGGAACATTTTGCCAATCCGCAGCTTGCGGCGGTGCTCGAGGCCATTGCCGGCGACGGGGCCGACGCTTTCTATTCGGGGCCGCCCGCGCACGCGGCGGCGCAGGCCAGCCAGGCTGCCGGCGGCGTGCTGTCGGCCGACGACTTCAAGCGGCATCGCGGGGAATTCACCACCCCGCTTTCCACGGTTTTTCGCGGATGGACCGTGCTCGAGTGCCCGCCCAACACGCATGGCGTGGCGGTGCTCGACGCATTGGATGAACTCGAAGGCAAGGAGCTGGACCCGCACGATCCCGCCACGACCCTGGCGGTCGTTCAGGCGATGGAGCGCTCGATGGCGAAGGCCAAGGCGACCGTGGCGGACCCCGCGGGCAACACCGTTTGCACAGTCGTCGTCGGCGCCGACGGCCTGGCGGTGACGCTGATGACCAGCATCTTCAAGCGCTTCGGCTCGGGGATCGCGGTGCCGGGCTGCGGCTTCGCGCTGCAAAACCGCGGATCCGGCTTTGCCGAGCCGGGACACGTCAACGGAGTGGCGCCGTCCAAGCGTCCCTATCACACCGTCATTCCGGCGGCGGTCACCCAGGGCGGCAGGTTCCATGCGGGCCTGGGCGTCGTCGGCGGCGCCATGCAGCCGCAAGGGCATGTGCAGTTGCTGCTGCGGCTGGCTGCCTGGCACACACCGCTGCAGGCGGCCATCGACGCGCCGCGCTGGCGGCTCGAGCCGGGCGCGGCGCTGGCAATCGAAGCGGGCACGCCCCGGGCCATCGCCGAAACACTGCGCGCTGCCGGCTACCAGGAGCCCAAGGGCACGGGAGAACTGGCCGGCAGAAGCGATTTCGGGGGCGCGCAGATCGTGATGCGAACGGCCGAGGGCGGCCTCGCCGGCGGGTCCGACCGCCGCAAGGATGGCCTCGCGAAGGGTTTTTGATCGGCATGAAGCACATTACCGACGAGATGGTCGATGCGTTGCTCGACGCCGAAGACGCGCAGCGCGCGCTGACCGAAGCCTTCAGGAGCTTTGGCGAGGGGAGGGCAGCCATGCAGCCCAGGGTCCGGACCCAGGCCGGCGGCATCAAGCTCTCTACCTTGGGCGCCGTGATACCCGACCAGGGTGTTGCCGGCGCCAAGGTGTACACGACCATCGAGGGGCAGTTCAGTTTCGTGATCCTGCTGTTCTCGACTGTGGATGGCCGGCCGCTGGCGTCCTTCAATGCGGCAGCGATCACGCGGCTGAGAACCGCTGCCTGTTCGGTGATTGCGAGCCGCAACCTGGCGCGGCCCGACTCGCGCCGGCTGGCCCTGTTCGGCCTGGGCACCCAGGGGCGGGCCCATGCGACCCAGATGGCATCGGCCTGGCCGCTGGAAGAAATTCGGGTATGGGATCAGCATTCGAGCGACGCGGCCGCGCAGCAGCTGGCGCGGGCCTGTGGCGTGGCGGTGCGCCGGTGCAGCGCCGCCGCGGCGCTGGACGGCGCGGACATCGTGGTCACTGCCACTCGTGCCAGGACCCCGCTGTTCGCCGGCGACGAGGTCAGCCCGGGCACGTTCATCGCCGCTGTCGGTTCCAGCCTGCCCGACACGCGCGAACTGGACGATGCCACGCTGGCCCGGGCGTCGGTCGTGGCCGTCGACTGGAAGCCGCAGACCTCGACCGAGGCGGGGGACATCGTGCTGGCCGATCCGGCCGCGCTGCCGCCGGCCAAGATCGTCGAGCTGGCCGATCTGGCGACTGGCCGGGCAACCGGGCGCGGCGGCGCGCAAGAAGTGACCATCTACAAGGCCGTCGGCGTCGGCCTGCAGGACATCGCCCTGGCCGGCCTCGCCTGGCAGCGCTTCGGGCAGCAGTAACCGCCAGCCGGGCGCTGCAGATCCATGAACGCGGAGGGGTCTTCTGGCGAGATGTTGGGATACTGTATACTATGCTTCAACCCCATCCAGGAGCAGCGGCACATGCCCATCGTCGTATTGCACAAGAACGGCCAGGTCTACGAGGGCGAGGTGAAGGAGAACTCGAACCTCGTCGTGCGCGCCGGCATCAGGCAATTCCCCCATCCGAACCTGCGCTTCGAATGCGGCATGGGCAAATGCGCCAAGTGCGCCAGCCGCATCCTGCGCGGGGCTGAACACCTGGCGGCGCCGAACTGGAAGGAGAAGAAGCAACTGGGCCAGCGGCTCGAGCAGGGTTACCGGCTCATGTGCCAGCTCTGGATCACCCATGACATCGAGCTGGCCCAGGACGACATTCCGCTCGCACCGGCGAGCGAAGAGCGCCAGCCATGTACGTGATCCTGACCACCAAACCGGGCGTGTTCAAGACCGAGCTGGGCGAAGGCCTGACCGCGGTCGAGGCCTACGACTACATCCTGTTCGGCCGGAAGAAGGCCCAGTTCGTCATCGCGAAGATCGAGGGCAGCCCGCGGATCACGATCATCGAGGACGAGCCGCCGCACGTCGTCAATCACATTCCGTCGAAGTTCCTGCAGAAGTACGACACCATCGGCGCGGCGCATGCCGAACTGCAGCATCTCGCGAAATACTCCACCAGCGACGCGAGGCTGGAGAAAGTTGCCGACGCGCCCACCGGCGGGGCCGCCACCGGGCTGGTGAGCGTCACGTTCATCACCAATGCGGGCAAGGTTGCCGTCGCGCCCGTGAACTCGAACCTGCTGCGGGTCTCGCTGCGCGAGCAGGGCGGCATTCCGTTCAAGTGCGGTGGGGGCGTGTGCGGCACCTGCAAGTGCCGGATCGAAGCCGGTCTGGAGAACACCGACGAGATCAAGCCGAAAGAGCGCAAGCACCTGTCGGCGGCCGATTTCGAAAACGGTTACCGCATGGCGTGCCAGACCTTCCTGAAGGGGGACGTGAGCGTGTCGTGGCAGCCCAGGCCCCGCCCCGGCGCTCCCTTGCCCGTGGCCGCAGCCCCGGGCGAAAGCGTCGCATGATCCTGCCGGCGGGACTGGGCCTGGCTGGCTACGCGCAAATGAGCGCGCTGATCCTGGTGGCGGCCTGCGTGCAGGGGATCGGCGGAATCGGCTTTGCCATGTTCGCCGCCCCCATCGCGGGGCTGTTCTTTCCGTCGATGGCGCCCGCGTCCCTGCTGGTCCTGGGCGGGCTGGTTTCCCTGCTTTGCGCGTTCCGCGAGCCCGCCCATATCGACTGGGCGATGGCGCGCTACGGCACCCTCGGGCGCCTGGCCGGCGGCGCGCTGGCCATCGGCGTCGTCGCGCTGGTGCCGCTGCGCTACTTTTCGGCGGCCTACGCTCTGGCGTTGCTGGCGGCCGTCCTGCTGACGATGAAGGGCTGGAAGGTCCAGCCGTCGCGGCGAAACACCTGCCTGGCGGGCGTGGTGTCCGGCGTCATGGGGACGATCACCTCGGCCGGCGCCCCTCCGTTTGCGATCTTGACCCAGCGCCTGGAACCGCCGCAAATCAGGGCCACGGTCGGCTGCATTCTGGCGCTGGGCGCGGCGGTGTCGCTGGCCCTGCTGGCGGCAGCCGGACGGTTCGGCCTGGATCAGTTTGGCCTGGCCATCAGCCTGTTCCCGTGGCTGCTGCTGGGCTTCTTCGTTTCGAGCCGGATCGGCCGCCGGGTTTCGGCCCGCGGCGTGAAGCACTTTCTGCTGGGGCTGGCGGCGCTGGGCGCCCTCGGCATCCTGGTCAAAGCGGCGATTTAGCCCGGAAAGTCCCATTCAAGCGGTTACCAAAAAGGCGCATTGTCGAGACTCGGGATACAATATACTTTGGCCCAATTTGAGATAAGTCACGCCTTCGCCGATGCGCCCATTCACCCTACCCAGGAGCCCCCAATGCCCGACCTGATGAACAAGGACCAATTCCGCACCGCGCTCGAAAACGCCATCAAAGGCAAGAGCGCCAACAAAGCCCCGTTCAGCATCGCCTGGGCCAGCGGCAAGCTCAGCCGCGCGCACCTCGCTCGCTGGGCCGAGAACCATTACCACTACGTCGGGCCGTTCGCCGACTACCTGGGCTACATCTACGCCCGCACGCCTGACAAGTACACCGAGGCCAAGGATTTCCTGCTGGCCAACATGTACGAGGAAGAGATCGGCGGGGACCGCCACACCGACCTGCTGATCCGCTTCGCGGAAGCCTGCGGCACCACGCGCGAGCGGGTGATCGATCCCGACAACATGTCGCCCACGACACGCGGCCTGCAAAGCTGGTGCTACGCCGTGGCGATGCGCGAAGACCCGATCGTGGCCGTGGCCGGCCTGGTCGTCGGCCTGGAATCGCAGGTGCCTTCGATCTACCGCAAGCAGACGCCGACGCTGCGCGACAAATACAAATTCACCGACGAGGAAGTCGAGTTCTTCGACCTGCACATCGTCTCCGACGAGATCCATGGCGAGCGCGGCTACCAGATCGTGCTGGAGCACGCCGACACGGTGGAACTGCAGCAGCGGTGCCTCAAGATCTGCGAGGTCGGCGCGCAGATGCGGCTGCTGTACACCACCGCGCTGTATCACGACTACGTCGAGGCCGAGCTGCCGCTGTCGGAGCTCGAGCGCGTCGAGCCGAAGGTGCCCGCCGGCGAACAGGCATTGCTGCAGGCATGAGGCACGGCCAGACCTTGACCATCATGGCGAACCGGCAGATCGAGGAATTCCAGAACCATATCGGCGGCGAATGGACGGCGGCGTTCGGGCGCAAGACGTTCGACGACGTCAATCCGGCCGATACCCGCGAAATCGTCGGCCGGTTCCAGGCGTCTTCCAGCGAGGACGCCCAGGCGGCGGTCGATGCGGCGGCGCTCGCTTTCGCGGGCTGGCGCGCCATGCCGATCTCCAAACGCGCCAAGGTGCTGCTGGATGCGGCCGACCACCTCGAGGCGAACGCCGCGGAATTCGCCCTCGAACTGACGCGGGAGGAAGGCAAGCCGCTGAACCTGGCGAAGGACGAGTTCCTGCGGTCGGCGCAGACCTTGCGCTTCTACGCGATCGAAGGCCAGTCGTTCTCGGGTGAAACCTTCCCCAACGACGACCCCGACATGCTGGTCTACACGCTGCGGGAACCGCTCGGCGTGGTCACCGTCATCTCGCCATGGAATTTTCCGGTCTCGATTCCGGCGCGCAAGATCGCCCCGGCCCTGATCACTGGAAACACCATCGTCTTCAAGCCGTCGTCGGATGCACCGCTGAGCGGCTACCGGCTGGCCGAGGCCTTGATTCGGTCTGGCCTGCCGAAGGGCGTGCTCAACTTCATCACGGGAAGCGCCGCCCAGGTCGGCGCGGTCATCACCGAATCGCCGCAGGTCAAGGCGGTTTCGTTCACGGGGTCGACGGCCGCGGGCCGGCAAATCCACGAGCGGGTACCGCTCACGACCCGCACGCAGATGGAACTTGGCGGCAAGAATCCGCTGATCGTCATGGAGGACGCCGATCTCGACAAGGCCGTCGACCTGGCGATCAAGGGCGGCCTGTCGCTTACCGGCCAGGCCTGCACGGGCACCAGCCGGATCCTGGTCGTCAAGGAGGTTCGGGCCGCATTTACCGAAAAGCTCGTCGCGCGCGTCAAGGCGCTCAAGATCGGCAGCGGCACCGTGGCGGGAATGGATGTCGGGCCCCTGGCCACGGCCAAACAGCTCGAAACCGTCCTGTCGTACGTCGAGATCGGCCGGCAGGAGGCCACCCACCTGGTGGGCGGAGTCCGATTGAGCGGGGAAGGCTACGACCACGGCTATTACGTTTCGCCGGCAGTGTTTGGCGACGTGAGCTCCTCGATGCGCATCGCGCGGGAAGAAATCTTCGGCCCGGTGCTCGCGATCATCGAAGTGGACGACTACCAGGACGCAGTCGCGAAGGCCAACGATACGCCGTACGGGCTGTCGGCAGCCATCGCCACCCGCAATCCGCGCTATATGCACGATTTCGCCAACGACATCCAGTCCGGCACCGTGAAAATCAACCGCACGACGACCGGCAACCTGATCAACGCGCCGTTCGGCGGGCTCAAGTGGTCGAGCACCTCCACGTTCCGCGAATCGGGCCGCACCGCTCTGGAGTTCTATACCCAGACCAAGACGGTTTATCGGGGCTGCTAGCGCCGCGCCGCTATCATCAGTGAAGGAACGGGACCGTGAAGAAGACCATCAAGCTGGAGCTCAACGAGGCTCGCCATATCGTGAATGCCGCCATCGCCAAGGCGCAGGCCATCGGCGTGCTGGAAACGGTTTGCGTGGTCGACGACGGCGGCTATCCGCTGGTGCTCGAACGCATGGACGGGGCCAGGATTACCGGGCCGCAGATCGCATGGAACAAGGCCTTCACGGCCAGCGGCCACAAGCGCTCGACCCATCTGTTCAACCAGGAGCCCAACGGGCCCGGCCTGCCGGGCAACGAGGCTTTCGGCATCCAGTGGAGTTTCGAGGGGCGGTTCGCCGCTTTCGTCGGCGGCTACCCGATCGTCGTGGACGGCGAGGTGGTCGGCGGCATCGGATTGTCCGGCGGCAACGGCGAACAGGACACGGCCTGCGGAGTCGCCGGCCTGCAGGCGCTGCGCGAGCTGCTCGCCCCCCAGGGCATGGAAGTGCTCGCCCAGGCAGATATCAAGAAGTAAGTGCGGCGCTATCTCCCCACCACCATGATGCTGCAGGCGTTCGAGGCGTCGGCCAAGCGCCTCAGCTTCACGCTGGCCGCGCAGGACTTGTGCCTGACGCAGAGCGCGATCAGCAAGCAGGTGATCGCGCTGGAGGAGATGCTGCGGACCGAACTGTTCAAGCGCATCAACAAGCGCCTGGAGCTCACCGCGGCGGGCAAGAACTTCCAGTCTCGGATATCCCCGGCCCTGAATGGAATCGAAGCAGCGGTGATCGAGCTGATGTCCTGCCAGAGCGACCGCAGCACGCTGGACCTGGGCGTGGTGCCCTCGTTCGCCACCAAGTGGCTGATTCCGCGCCTGGGCGAGTTCGCAAAATCGTATCCGGGCATCACGATCAACCTGGCCACCCGGTTCGTGCCGTTCGATTTCAGCGAGACCATGCTCGACGCCGCCATCCACTATGGCACTGCGGACTGGGCCGGGGCGATCTGCGACTACCTGATGAGCGAGGAGATGGTGGTCGTATGCAACGAGGAGATGGCCGCAACCACGCTACGGGCGCCATCGGACCTGTTGAACATGTCGCTGCTGCACCTGACTACCCGGCCGGATGCGTGGAAGGAGTGGGCCGAGACGGCCGCACTCGAGGGGCTCGACTCGGCGCGCGGGCCGCACTTCGACCATTTTTCCATGGTGACGCAGGCCGCCGTGGCCGGACTCGGCGTCGCGGTCCTGCCGAAGTTTCTCATCCTCGACGAGCTGGCCTCCGGCCGGCTGGTCATCCCGTTCGGCCCCAAGGTGACCAGCGATAATGGCTACTATCTCGTGTATCCGGAACGCAAGGCCGGCCTGTCGTCGCTGCAGAAATTCCGCGCCTGGCTGCTGGAATCGGTCGGGGAAGGGCAGCGCCAGCCGCGCGTTGCATGAGCAACGGTAATGACAACAGGAATATCCGTCGTTTGTGCCGGACTTCCGCCGCCTCTACGATCCGAAACCAAAACCAAAGCATCCGATTCGAGCAAGCTGGCACTCAGGAAATATCCTGGGATACCTCTCCAACCCGCGGCCCCGGCGCCGCAACTTTTCGAGGAGTCGAAGTGAAATTATTCAACAAGCTGGGCGTCATCGCCGCGCTGACGCTGGCCGCCACCGGCGCGCTGGCGCAGGGGGGCTACCCGGACAAGCCGGTTCGAGTCGTGGTCACCACGGTACCCGGCCCCCTCGACGCTTTTGCACGCGCCGTTCTCACCCAGGTCCAGAAGCACACCAAGCAGACGTTCTTTGTCGATAACAAAGCGGGCGCGGGCGGCAACGTCGGCGCCGACATCGTCGCCAAGTCACCGGCCGACGGCTACACGCTGCTGTTTGCGCTGGACACCACTTTCACCGTCAATCCGGCCCTCTATGAAAAGATGCCGTTCGACCCGGTCAAGGACTTCGCCTTCATCTCGGTGCCGGTGACCTACAGCCAGGTGCTGGCCGTGAACCCGGCGATCAAGGCGACCAACCTGGCAGAGTTCGTCAAGACTGCCAAGGCCGGGAAGATGAGCTACGCTTCGGGCGGCAACGGCTCGCCCAGCCACCTGACCATGGCGGCGTTCCTGACCACCGCCGGCATCGACATGGTCCACGTGCCTTACAAGGGCACCGGCCAATCTGTGATCGACGTGATGGGCGGCCAGGTCGATTCGGTGTTCGCTGTCGGCAGCGGCATCCTGCCGAATTCGAAGGCGGGCAAGCTGCGCGCCTTGGCGGTGTCGGGCGGAAGCCGCTCGCCAGCGGCGCCTGAACTGCCCACCGTCGCCGAATCCGGCTATCCCAACTTCAACGCAAGCTTCGCCTACGTGCTGGCCGCGCCGGCCGGCACGCCGAAAGAGATCGTCCAGCTGCTCGCGAAAGAAGTAGCGCTGGCAATGGACTCGCCGGAAGTGAAGGAATTGAACCGGATCGCCGATTACGCGCCCACGAACCTTGCTACGCCGGAAGCCTCCGCCGCGTGGCTGGTCAACGCCCGCAAGCACTGGGGCGACGTGATCTACAAGGCCAAGATCACGCTGAACTGAAGCGCCGCAGCGGCGAATCACGCCGCGAGAGTGAAACAAATGCCGCTTCGCCGATGTGCGAAGCGGCATTGTTTTTTTCGCTCACCACCGACCTGGCGGCTTCATGAGAAACGGTACTGACAACAGGAATATCCATCGTTTGTGCCGTTGCCGTGCCCCCTCTAGTATCCGAGCGAACATTGTCATCAAGAGGGACTGCTATGAATGCCAGAACACCTGAAGAAGCGCTCGGCCTCCCGAGCGGCAATGCGCCGGCCGACAAGCCGGCCGCGCCGGATGCGATCACGAGCGCGGACGTCGAACGACTGATGGCGTTGCACCAGTATCCGGAGGACATTCGAGTCAACCTCGGGCGCGAGCGGCTGCTGCCGCTGGGCCTGCTGAATCGCCTGCACGCGCAGTATCCCCAGCACTCGCGGCTGCAGCGCACCCGCAAGTTCCTGTTCGAGGGCCGCGACAACTACACGGGCCTCAAAGGCTTTCGGGCCGTGGTGGCCACGCTCAAGGCCAACGGCATCGACATCGGCTTCCTGCCCGAGCGCGAACTGTTCGTCGAGGTCTACCGCTTCCTCGCGACGAAGCACACGCTCAACTGCATCGACTGGGACAACTACGAGAGCGACTCGATCTACCAGCTGGTGTTTCCCCAGCCGGGCATGATCGACAACGAAGAAGTTATCCGCGCCTACACGAACGCGAGCACGGCCGTGGAGCGCGACGAGGTGGTCGAGGCGTACCTGCACCACACCAATCCGCACGACGGCAACCAGCACCTGAACAAGCCCTGGTTCGAAAACGCCGAAGGCGCGGTCGAAGTCCTGGACGGCAGCCAGCACAAGTATCCGCAGTGCCAGCTCGTGTTCGACAAGACCACCCAGACCTGCTTTTCGTTCTGCACCTACTGCTTCCGGCACGCCCAGGTGCGCGGCGGCGAGGACATGTTCATCCAG
>DATNBX010000234.1:0-2188 GCA_035571795.1 Ramlibacter sp. | reverse complement strand
GTCCAGCAGTTCCGCGGCCCGGCTGACGTTGCGGCTGCGGTAGACGGCATCGAACAGCCGCAGCAGGTTCAGGTCGATGTCGTTGATATGCATGGCATTGATATCGCTTAGGCAGCTTATTGTATTGATTGATGACGAAATCGCGCCCAGACTGCGGCTGGCCGTGCACTGTGCGGGGAATACAGGCCGCACGCGGGGGCAAGCTTGCAGTTCGGGAGACAAGACTTTGGAAGTTTCATTCGCGCGGGAAATCGAGTCGCTGCGCCTGGGCGCCGGCCGCACCTTCCACGGCGAAGGCATCCTGGCGATCACCAAGGGGCTGCTGCAGTCGGGCGTCGCCTATGTCGGCGGCTACCAGGGCGCGCCGGTATCGCACCTGCTGGACGTGATGGTGCAGGCCAAGCCCTACATGGACGAGCTCGGCGTGCATGTCGAGGCCTGCGCCAACGAGGCGTCGGCCGCCGCGATGCTCGGCGCATCGATCCACTATCCCCTGCGCGGCGCGGTAACCTGGAAATCGATAGTCGGCACGAACGTCGCGTCCGACGCGCTGTCCAACCTGTCCTCGCCCGGCGTCAAGGGCGGCGCGCTGATCGTGGTGGGCGAAGACTATGGCGAAGGCGCCTCGGTGATCCAGGAGCGCACCCAGGCCTACGCGCTCAAGTCCAGCATGTGCCTGCTCGATCCGCGGCCCGACCTGGGCGTGATGGTGCGCATGGTCGAGGAAGGCTTCCGCCTGTCCGAGCACTCCAACATGCCGTGCATCCTGGAGTTGCGCATCCGCGCCTGCCATGTGCGCGGCAGCTTCGAGGCCAAGGACAACGTGCCGCCGGCCGTGTCGACCCGCGCGTTGCTGGACGAGCCGGCCGCCTTCGACTACAGCAAGCTCGCGCACCCGCCCGCCACCTTCCGCCAGGAAAAGCTCAAGGGCGAGGAGCGCATACCGGCCGCGCGCAGCTACATCGCGCAGAACCATCTCAACGAGCTGATGCCGGGCAAGCACGCCGACCTGGGCATCGTCGTGCAAGGGGGCCTGTACAACTCGCTGGTGCGAAGCCTGCGGCAGCTCGGCCTGGCCGATGCGTTCGGCGAATGCGACATCCCGCTGCTGGTGCTCAACGTCACTTACCCGCTGGTGCCCGAGCAGATTGCCGACTTCTGCCTGGGCAAGCGCGGCGTGCTGGTGGTCGAGGAAGGCAGCCCCGAATACATCGAGCAGGAAATCGCCACGCTACTGCGCCGGCGCGACATCCAGACCCGCCTGCATGGCAAGGACCTGCTGCCCGCGGCGGGGGAATACAGCGTGGAAGTGCTGACGCAGGGGTTGTGCCTGTTCGCTTCCGGCTACCTGCCGGGACCGGACGTCGAATCGGCCCGGCAGTGGCTGGCGGGCAACCGGGCCCGGCGCGAAGCCGTCGCGGCGCAATTGGAAAAACCGCTGCCGAATCGCCCACCCAGCTTTTGCATCGGCTGCCCGGAGCGGCCGGTGTTCTCGGCGCTCAAGCTGGCGCAGCAGGACGTGGGCCCGGTGCACATCGCCGCCGACATCGGCTGCCACGCGTTCGGCACCTTCGAGCCGTTCTCGATGGGCCATTCGATCCTGGGCTACGGCATGAGCCTGGCCAGCCGCGCCGGCGTGTCGCCGGTGATGCAGCGGCGCACCTTGTCGATCATGGGCGACGGCGGCTTCTGGCACAACGGCTTGCTGACCGGCGTGCAGAGCGCGCTGTTCAACCAGGACGATGCGGTGCTGCTGATCTTCAAGAACGGCTATTCGGCCGCCACCGGCACGCAGAACCTGATCTCCACGCCGGCAGAGGCGGCCAAGGAGATGGCGGACGACAAGATGCTCAGCCTGGCGCACACCAACAAGACGATCGAGTCGACCTTGCAGGGGCTGGGCGTGAAGTGGCTGCGCACCGTCCACAGCTATCACGTCGACAAGATGCGGGCCACGCTGAAGGAGGCGTTCAGCAGCGAATTCAACGGGCTGAAGGTGATCGTCGCGGAGGGCGAATGCCAGCTCGAGCGCCAGCGCCGCGTCAAGCCCTGGATCGCCCAGCTGCTCAAGGGCGGGAAACGGGTGGTGCGGGTGAAGTACGGCGTCGACGAGGACGTGTGCACCGGCGACCATGCCTGCATCCGCCTGTCGGGGTGCCCGACGCTGACCATCAAGGACAACCCCGAC
>DATNBX010000233.1:0-5377 GCA_035571795.1 Ramlibacter sp. | reverse complement strand
GGCATGGTGGCCGGCATCGGCTTCGTGAGCGGCGTGCGCTGCATGATCTGCGCGAGCGACTCCGGCATCGATGCCGGCGCGATCCAGCCGATGGGACTGGACAAGATCCTGCGGGTGCAGGAGCTGGCGCTCGAAAACAAGCTGCCCTTCATCCACCTGGTCGAAAGCGCCGGAGCCAACCTGATGCGCTACCGCGTGGAAGGCTTCGTGCGCGGCGGGGGGCTGTTTCGCAACCTGGCGCGGCTGTCGGCCGCCGGCATTCCGGTCGTCACGGTGCAGCATGGCTCGGGCACGGCCGGCGGCGCCTACATGCCGGGCCTGAGCGATATCGTCGTGATGGTGCGCAAGCGCTCGCGTGCCTTCCTGGCCGGCCCGCCGCTGCTGATGGCCGCCACCGGCGAGGTCGCAACCGAGGAGGAGCTCGGCGGCGCGGAGATGCACACGGCCGTCTCGGGCCTGGGCGAGTACCTGGCGGAAGACGACCGGCATGCGCTGGGGATCGCGCGGGAGGTGATAGGGAAATTGTCATTGCGGGCTCGACCCGCAATCCACGCTGGCGCGCCTACGTGGATGCCGGATCAAGTCCGGCATGACAACATCAAATTGGGGTCAGACTCCAATTTCCGGCCGCCGCGCTTAGACGCGGAGGAACTGCTCGGCCTGATGCCGGCCAACCTGCGCGAGCCGGTCGACATGCGCGAAATCATCGCGCGGCTGGCCGACGACTCCGACCTGCTCGAATTCAAGCCGCTGTACGGCGCGGCCACCGTGTGCGTGCAAGCCGCGATCGAGGGCCACCCGGTCGGCTTCATCACCAACAATGGGGCGATCGATGTGGCCGGCGCCAACAAGGCCACTCATTTCATCCAGTGGATGTGCCAGCTCGGCCACGCGATCGTCTACCTGCAGAACACCACCGGCTACATGGTCGGCAAGGACAGCGAGCAGGGCGGCATGATCAAGCACGGCAGCAAGATGATCCAGGCCGTCACCAACGCCTCGGTGCCGCAGATCACGATCATGTGCGGCGCCTCGTATGGTGCCGGCAACTACGGCATGTGCGGGCGCGGCTACGCGCCGCGGTTCCTCTTCAGCTGGCCGAGCGCACGAACCGCCGTAATGGGCGGCGAGCAGGCCGCCCGCACCATGCAAATCGTCACCGAGGCCGGCCTGGCGCGCAAAGGAATCGCCGCCGATCCGCAGCAGTCGAAAGTCCAGTTCGACAAGATCGTCGACATGTTCGAAGCGCAGGCCGATGCTTTCTACACCTCGGGCCTGCTGCTCGACGACGGGGTGATCGACCCGCGCGACACCCGCGCCGTGCTGGCGTTCTGCCTGGATACCTGCGTCGAGGCGGAGCGCAAGCCGCTGCGGTCAATGCAGTTCGGCGTGGCTCGAATGTGAAGGCGCGTGACGCTTGGAGAAAGAAATGCAATTCACCCATGAACACCTGGAAATACAGAAGACGCTGAAGCGCTTCATCGACGAGGAGATCAATCCCCATGTCGACGAATGGGAAGCGGCGGAAATGTTTCCGGCGCACCAGGTGTTCAAGCGGCTGGGGGACCTCGGGCTGCTGGGCCTGACCAAGCCGGAGGAATACGGCGGCGCCGCGCTGGACTATTCCTACTCGGTGGCGATGGCGGAGGCGCTGGGCCACATCGACTGCGGTGGCGTCCCGATGGCGATCGGCGTGCAGACCGACATGGCCACGCCCGCCCTGGCGCGCTTCGGCAGCGATGAATTGCGGCGGCAGTTTCTCGCGCCGGCGATTACTGGTGACATGGTCGCCTGCATCGGCGTGAGCGAGCCCGGCGCCGGCAGCGACGTCGCCGGCATCAAGAGCCGCGCGGTGAGGGATGGCGACGACTACCTCATCACCGGGCAGAAGATGTGGATCACCAGCAGCCTGCAGGCCGACTGGATGTGCATGCTGGTGAACACCGGCGAAGGGCCGATCCACAAGAACAAGTCGCTGGTGATCGTGCCGATGCGCGACGGCCCGAACGGCAAGCTCACCAAGGGCATCGAGGTGGCGCAGAAGATCCGCAAGATCGGGATGAACTCGTCGGACACCGGCCTGATCTATTTCGACGAAGTGCGCGTGCCGCAGCGCTATCGCATCGGCAACGAAGGCCAGGGCTTCATCTACCAGATGCAGCAGTTCCAGGAAGAGCGCCTGTGGGCCGCGGCCAGCTGTGTGCAGGGCCTCACCAACTGCATCGAGGCGACGATCGAATGGGCGCAGCAGCGCAAGATGTTCGGCGCGACGCTGGCGGACCAGCAATGGGTGCAGTTCAAGCTGGCCGAACTGAAGACCGAGGTCGAGTGCCTGCGTGCGCTGACGTACCGCGCCTGCGAGCTGTACGTGCAGGGCCAGGACGTGCTGGAGCTTGCGTCGATGGCCAAGCTCAAGGCGGGGCGGCTGAACCGGATCGTGCCGGATGCGTGCCTGCAGTTCTGGGGCGGCATGGGCTACACCTGGGAGAACAAGGTGTCGCGCCTGTACCGCGACGGCCGGCTGGCTTCGATCGGCGGCGGCGCCGACGAGGTGATGCTGGGGATCCTGGCGAAGATCATGGGGATCGCGAAGAGGGGCGGGGCGTGAGGAAAGGGGATCGCTTCCTCCCTCTTCGGCGGAGGGCGGGGGTGGGGGCATGACTTCCATCCGGAGGCTGCTCATCGCCAATCGCGGCGAAATCGCTCGTCGCATCATCCGCACGGCCCGGCGCATGGGCATCGAAACCGTCGCCGTGCATTCCGACGCCGATGCCCTCGCCCTGCACGTGCGCGAGGCAACTGCCGCATTCGCGCTCGGAGGCAACGCCTCGGCCGAATCCTATTTGCGTATCGATAAATTGATCGCCGCCGCCAAGGCGACCGGCGCGGATGCGGTGCATCCCGGTTATGGTTTCCTCAGCGAGAACGCCGACTTTGCGCAGGCGGTGACGGACACTGGCCTGGTGTGGGTGGGCCCGCCGCCGCAGGCAATCCGCACGCTGGGCAACAAGTCCTCGGCGCGGCAGATCGCGCTGACGCGCGGGGTGCCTTGCCTGCCCGGCTACCAGGGCGAAGACCAGTCGGACGAGCGTTTCGCCGCGGAGGCACAGCGCATCGGTTTTCCGGTGATGGTCAAGGCCGCGGCTGGTGGTGGCGGACGCGGCATGCGCGTGGTCACGCAGCCGGCGCAACTGTTGGCCGCGCTGGGCAGCGCACGCTCGGAAGCGCAGTCCGCCTTCGGGTCCGGTGAGCTGCTGCTGGAGCGCGCGCTGCAGGCGGCCAGACACGTGGAGGTCCAGGTATTCGCGGACGCGCACGGCCATTGCATCCACCTGGGCGAGCGCGATTGCTCGGTGCAGCGGCGGCACCAGAAGCTGATCGAGGAAACGCCGAGTCCTGCGGTGGACAAGAGCTTGCGCGAGCGCATGGGCCGCTGCGCGGTGGAGCTGGCGCTGGCGGCGGGCTATGTGGGCGCGGGGACGGTGGAGTTTTTGTTGGAAGGCGGTGAATTCTTTCTGATGGAAATGAACACGCGCCTGCAGGTCGAGCACCCGGTCACTGAGGCCGTAACGGGACTGGACCTGGTCGAGTGGCAGCTGCGCGTGGCGCAGGGCGAACCGCTGCCGCTGGCGCAGGAGCAGCCGCGGTTTCAGGGCCACTCCATCGAAGTGCGCCTGTGCGCCGAGGACGAGCAGTTCACGCCGCACACCGGCACGGTCCAACATTTCTGCGAGCCCGAGGACATCCGTTTCGACCACGCCATCTTCGAAGGCCTGCGGGTCTCCTCCCATTACGACTCCCTGCTGGGCAAACTCGTCGTGCATGCGCCGACGCGCGATGAAGCGATCGACCGCCTGGCCGATGCACTGGACCGGATGCAGCTGCTGGGCTTGCCAAGCAACCGGCGCTTCCTCGCCGCCTGCCTGCGCCACCCTCAGTTCCGCTCCGGCCATGCGCTGATCCCGTTTCTCGAACAGTGCGCGGACGAACTGCGCGAGGAGCTCGAAACGCAAGAACGGCACGCGACCGTCGATGGCGCGCTCGCGGCCATCTACGGGCGCAACGCAAGAGCAGGCGGCGAGCTGACCTGCCCTTTCCCGCGTCCCTTGCGCCTGCGGCATCGCGGCAAGGTGGTGTCCTTGCAGGTGCGCGAGCACGAAGGCGGCGCGCTGGAGCTGGAGCAAGACGGAAAGACCCGCCGCATGACTTTGCCGCAAGCCGCATGCGTGCGCCTTGACAGCGGCGCCTGGCACATTCAATCGGGCGCGGTCGATCTCGTCATCGAAGACGCCTCGTTCGAGCCGGCCGGCAGCGCTGTCGGCGCCGCGGCCGCCAATGAATTGCGCGCTCCGTTCAACGGCAAGGTGATCTCCGTGACAGCGCAGCCGGGCACGGCCGTCGGCCGCGGCGACACGCTGCTGGTACTGGAATCGATGAAGCTCGAACATGCCTTGGCCGCATCGCGTGACGGTGTCATCAGGACCGTGCATGTCGCTGCGGGCCAGCAGGCCGCCACGTCGCAATTGCTCGTGACATTCGAGGTGGCCAAATGAATGCCGAACTCCAGCAGGACATCGAGGCGCTGAGCGACACCGTCAGGCGCTTCACGCTCGAACGCATCGCGCCGCGGGTCGCACAGTGGGAGGAGGCCGGTGAGATTCCGCGCGAGCTGTACCGCGAGGCGGCGGCCCTGGGCCTGCTGGGCCTGGGCTATCCGGAGGCACTGGGCGGCACGCCGGCGCCGCTGGCGCTGCGCAACGCGCTGTCCTCGTCGATGGCGCGCCACAGCGGCAGCGGCGGCCTCATGGCCAGCCTGTTTTCGCTCAACATCGGCTTGCCACCGGTGCTGCGCCACGGCCGGCCCGAGGTGCAGCAGCACGTGATCCCGCCGGTGCTGCGCGGCGAGAAGATTGCGGCGCTGGCCATCACGGAGCCGGGCGGCGGCTCCGACGTGGCCGCCCTGCGCACGACTGCCCGGCGCGATGGTGGCGACTGGGTGATCGACGGCGAGAAGGTGTTCATCACGTCGGGCATGCGCGCCGACTGGATCACGATGGCGGTGCGCACGGGTGACGCGGGCAAGGGCGCGGGCGGCATCTCGCTGATCGTGGTTCCGGGCGAGTCGGCCGGCCTATCGCGCACCAAACTCGAGAAGATGGGCTGGTGGTGTTCGGATACGGCGCAACTGCGGATGGACGGCATGCGCGTGCCCGAGCGCTACCTGCTCGGTGAGGAGGGCGCGGGCTTTCGCATCATCATGACCAACTTCAATGGCGAGCGCCTGGGCATGTCGGCGATGGCGCTGGGCTTCGCGCAGGCCTGCTTCGACGAGGCGCTGGACTGGGCCCGCCAGCGCAAGACCTTCGGCAGCGCGCTG
>DATNBX010000232.1:0-25098 GCA_035571795.1 Ramlibacter sp. | reverse complement strand
CTGGTCGATCCAGGACGCGAGCTACATCCTGGCGCACCAGGCGGCGCGGATGCTGGACGACCCCGAAGCCTGGGGCGACGCCGGGCCTTCGATGGAACGGCTGGCGGCCCGCCTGGGCGTGAGCGACCGCCATGTGCGCCGCATCTTCGAAGCCCAGTTCGGCGTCTCGCCGCTGCAGTACCTGCAAACGCGCCGGCTGCTGGCGGCCAAACAGTTGTTGGCCGACACCGGGCTGCCCATCACGCAGATCGCCCTCATCAGCGGGTATTCGAGCGTGCGCCGATTCAACGCCGCGTTCCTGCAGCACTATGGGCTGAACCCGACGCGGCTGCGGCGCGAGGGGGCGGTCCGGACAGCGCAAGGCACGGCCATCCGCCTGGGCTACCGTCCGCCGTACGACGTGCCGGCCATGCTCGGTTTCTTCGGCATGCGGGCCATCGCCGGAATCGAGTTCGTGGACAGCGCCGCCAGCTCGATCGGCCGTACGCTTGCGGTCGAATCCGGCGGGCGCTGGCACAACGGCTGGCTGGTAGCCGAGTTCGACCAGGAGCGCCACCAGGTGGTCCTGCGCGTGAGCGATTCGTTGCACGAGGTATTGCCGAGCGTGATCCACCGGCTGCGCGCCGCGCTGGATCTGGACGCCGACCCGCAGGCGATCAACGCCGTCCTGCACGCGACCTTCCCGCGGGGCGACGGGCTGCGCGTGCCGGGCGCGATGAGCGGCTATGAACTGGCAGTGCGGGCCGTGCTCGGCCAGCAGATCACGGTCGCAGCGGCGCGGACACTGGCCCAGCGCCTGGTGGACCGCTTCGGCGAACCGATAGCTACGCCTGTTGCCGGCCTCGCGCGGTTGTTCCCGCAGCCGCAGGTGTTGGCGCGAGCGAGCGGCGACGATCTCGGCCAGCTGGGCATCGTCAGGCAGCGGCAGGCCGCGATCGTCGCGATCGCGCAAGGCGTGGCCGACAAGCGCCTGCAGCTTCATGGCGGGGCCGACGCCCACGCGACCATCGAAGCGCTCAAGCAGCTGCCGGGCATCGGCGACTGGACCGCGCAGTACATCGCGATGCGCGCACTGCGCTGGCCCGATGCCTTCCCCGCCGGCGATGTCGCCTTGCACAAGGCCTTGGGCGTGCAGGGCGGCGCGAACCCGGCGCACTCCGCGCAGACGGCCTCGCAGGCGTGGAAGCCCTGGCGCAGCTATGCGGTGATACGCGCGTGGAGCGCAATGACAAACAAGGAGTCACCATGAAGTTCCATCCCTCCATCGTTCAAACGCGCTACGCGAGTCCGCTCGGCCCGATGATCGTCGCGGCGACCGACCGCGGGCTGGCCGGCCTCTGGTTCGAGGGCCAGCGCCATCTGCCCGACAGCTCCGCGTGGCCCGAGCAACCGGGGCATCCGGTGCTGCGCCAGGCGATCGCGCAGCTGCAGGAATACTTTGCCGGCGGCCGCACCGGCTTCGACCTGCCGCTGGACCTGCAGGGCGGCACCGCCTTCCAGCAATCGGTGTGGCAGGCGCTGCTCGCGATTCCGCGCGGGGACACCACCAGCTATGGCGCGCTCAGCCAGCGCATCGGCCAGCCGGCCGCGGTGCGAGCGGTCGGCGCGGCCGTGGGCCGCAACCCGCTCAGCATCATCGTGCCCTGCCACCGCGTGCTTGGCGCCGACGGTTCGCTGACCGGCTATGCCGGCGGCCTCGAGCGCAAGAGCGCGTTGCTGCAACTGGAGCGCGCCCTTTGAGCGCTGTGCCGCAAGCCGGCCCCGCGGTCGCGGCGGGCCGCAAATGGGTGCTGGATTTCGTCCTGCTGGCGGCGATCTGGGGTGCCTCTTTCATGTTCATGCGCCTGGGCACCGTGGAGTTCGGCGCGCTGCCCACTGCCGCCCTTCGCGTTGCAGTGGCTGCGGCGGTCCTGCTGCCGCTGCTGTGGCTGCGCGGCCTCGTGCCGCAGCTGCGCCGGCACTGGAAGGCGGTGTTCGCGATCGGCGTGCTCAACTCGGGCATCCCATTCGTCTGCTTCTCGTTCGCGCTGCTCTCGATCACCACCGGCCTGTCGGCGATCCTCAACGCCACCGTGCCGCTGTTCGGCGCGCTGATCGCCTGGTTCTGGCTGAAGGACCGGCCCACCGGCTCGCGCGTGCTGGGGCTGGCCGTCGGGTTCGCAGGCGTGGCGGCGCTGGCCTGGGACAAGGCCAGTTTCAAGCCCGATGCCTCCGGCGTGGCACCCGGGTGGGCCGTCCTGGCGGTCCTGCTGGCGTGCGTGTGCTACGGCGTGGCGGCCAACGCCACCAAGCGGCACCTGGGCGGCTTGCCGGCGCTGGTCACGGCCACCGGCAGCCAGCTCGGCGCCACCCTGGCGCTGGCGCTGCCAGCACTGTGGTTCTGGCCGGCGCGCACACCGAGCCTGCAGGCGTGGCTGTCGATATTGGCATTGGGCGTGCTGTGCACCGGCGTAGCCTATGTGCTGTACTTCCGCCTGATCGAAAACGCCGGGCCGGCCAGGGCACTAGCCGTCACGTTCGTGCTGCCGGTGTTCGCCGTGTTTTACGGCGCGTTGTTCCTGGACGAATCGATCACTGGCTGGATGTTGCTTTGCGGAGTGGTGATCGTTTGCGGCACGGCCCTGTCAACCGGCTTGCTGAAACTGCCCGGAAAAGGAGTCTGCGCGGCAGAATAGGGGCCTGCGCAGATGCTTGCAAGCCCGCGAGGCTAGGCGCAGCCGACGCGGTGTACCCGCCGTACACAAGGAGGCTGTAACAACGCATCGCGGGCTTGCAAGCACCTGCCCAAAGGGTTGGGCCGATAACGGGCCGTATGCGTTGTTACGAAAACGGGCCAAGCCGTCCAGGCTTGACCCGTTTCCGCGCCTAGCCTCCAGCCCGTTCTCGGCCCAACGCAGGCCCCTATTCTGCCGCGCAGACTCCTAGCCCCACTGACGCCGCGCTGGTGCCGCTCGCCAGCTCGAACTGCTCCTGGCTGATCATGCCCGCGTGCAGCAGCAGGCCGTGCCGGAAGGTTTCCTCGTTGAAGCGCCTGAAGACATCCTCGCGGGCACGCCTGGCCATCTCAGCGTAGAACCCGGCGTTCGCGGGATCCATCACGTGAAGGATAGCGGCCCGCATGGCCTCGACGGTGGACGGAACGATCACGCCGGTCACGCCATCGATCACATAGTCGCGCGCGCCCGGGACATCGGTCACGATGACCGGCTTGCCCAGCCCCATGGCATTGAGGTAGGTCTGCTGGCCGGCGCTGCGCACGGTCTGCCTGATGGGCACGACCACGGCATGGGCGTTGGCCATCAGGTTCATGAACTCGTCGTGGGTGGTGGATCGCGCCTGCAGGTTCGGAAGGCCGCGCTTCGGCTGCCACTTCGCCGCGATGCGGGTCGGGATATCCGTGCCTTCCAGTGCGGCCTCCAGCAGCCCATAGTCGCGCACCGAGTTTCCGCCCGAGAACAGGTAGCCGTCGTCGCGCGTCGGCATGTTGCGGTACTTGTGCAGCGTGTTCGGGAACGGCTGGAACACGACCCGCCGCGGATCCACGCCCCAGGTTTGCGGGAAGGTCTCCACCTCTTTGCTGCTGAGCACGGCGTAGCGCATGTGCGGCCCGTCCAGCGCGGCGATCGCGAGCCGTGCGAGCTTCGGGACGAGCTTTTTCAGGAAAGGAAACTCGGACGACAACGCCTCGCTGGCGGGCTCCCAGGTGGCGTCCTGCATCAGCACGGGCGGCGGATGGCGCGTCGACAGTTTCAACAGGATGGCAAAGAGCAAGTCGCGGTAGCGCTGGCGGCGGCCCACCGAGCCGTTCAGGATCAGGATCTTGCGGCCCTTGGCCAGCTTCAGCAGCGCGAAGTGGTCCCTGATGCTGCCGGCATTGGCCGGAAGGTAGTCCTCCACATAGGTGTTCCAGAGTGGGTCGGGTCCCGGCATGGTCGCCAGAACGGGCTTGCGCGCCGGCGCGCCACCGGTCTGCTCACGCTCGAGTGGTCCAAGCCGCTGAACTTGCAAGATGCGCTCCCCAGCTTCGAAATGGCAGCCGATGCTAAGTCATTTCGCGGCGGGCTTGGGTCGGCCCGCCGGGAAGTTACATGACGGTAGCGCTGGTGCGCGAGGCAGAGCTGGAACAGCGAGCTAAAACCGCGGCAGGTCGCGCAGTCTGCGGCCCGGCGCTTCTTCGGCGAGGGCCAAGGTTTCGGTGCCTTCGGGCAACACATCGACCTTGACCTCCGGCCCTGGTTGCAACTGGCCGCTGTCGTCGGGGAACAAGCTGATGATGGTGTCGCCTTCGACCAGGCGGTCCACGACTTCGCTCAGGCGCGTGGGCGCCGGGTGCAAGTCCCAGCTGGCATGGGCGCTGTCGATCAGGCCCATCATGGCTTCCACCAGCTGGGCGCCCGCATAGCGCAGGGCCGTGATGCCATAGATTGCTTTCTCATCCATGCTGCAGATTGTGGACGAGGAAGGGGGTCCCGCGATAGGCCGACCGCCATTCCACCCGTCGGAGTGTGCCTACGGCGTGCATTCGTCCCTGAAGCTAAACTGAAAATAGACCGAAAACCCGCATTTTTTCCAACTAGTATGAGCCCCGCGTTCCCCGCGTTCACCCCCGCCCCGCCGGCCCTGGGAAAGGCGCACGCGCGACGGCTGCGCGACGTATACCGCTCGGCAGGCTGGCCCTGCCAGGACCCATTGGAAATCGAGCTGCTGGCCGCCGGCATGCTCGATCGGGTGCAGGCCCCAACGGGTCACGAGTCGCTGCGCGTCACCGACGCCGGCGTGCGTCTGCTCGCGGCCACGCTGGCTGGCAATCGCGCGGCGTTTTCCGCGCATGAAGCGCTGGTGGAACGGATCGCGCTCGAGATGGGCCGCGCAGGACGCATTGCGTGGCGCGGTCTCGGGTTGCGGGCCCAGGTGAGCGACGCGGAAGGAGGCAGCGCGCCGGCGCGCTGGTGCGTCGCCCGGCCCGATGTCTTTTCGATCCGCAACACTTCGGTTGCGACTTACGTGGATCCCATCGTGCACGAAGTGAAGGTGCGGCGGGCCGACCTGCTTGGCGATCTGCGCCAAAGCGCCAAGCGTGCCGCTTACCTGAGCCTGGGCGAATGCTGGTATGTGCTGGGCTGCGACGCGAGGGGCCGCCCGATCGCCGCACCGGATGAGATTCCGCCCGAATGCGGCGTGCTGGTGCTCGAGCTCGGCCGGCTGGTAGTCGCGCGTGCGGCCCCGCGGCACTCACGTGACGGCTTGCCGTTCGGCGTGTGGATGGCGCTGGCCAAAGCCACGCCGGTGACCGGCCTGGATGAAGACGCGCAGGCGATGCTGGGAAAGCTCTGAACAAGTGATGCCGGCGTCCTGAACGCCGTGTCGCCTCTGTGGAGGCCGCCTATTGCGTGGGATGTTCGGACTTGCCGGGTTCCGGGGTCGGGACCCGTCCCTTCTCCGGGTCGAGCGGCTCCTGCGAGGGTTCGGGATCGAGCGGACTGGGCGGGTGCGATGGCGCAGGTGCCGGTGCCGCGGGGCCGGGTGCCGCGGGTGCCGGAGCCGCCGGTGCGCCGGACATCGGCATCGGCGGCTACTCCCGTTCGACCTGCTGCAGCTGCTCCTCGCTTTCGGCAGGCAAGGCATCGGGCGGCAACATCTCGCCGTCGTCCGGGGGAATGTCCTCTTCGAAGGCCTGTTCGGGCTCTTCCCGGTCCAGGCCGGGGCGCGGAGGCATCAGGCCGGGTGCGATGGGGTTCATGCTGACCTCTGGTTCATGCTGACCTCTCTAAAGGGCCGGGGGCTTGCCGCGCGGCTCCTCGGGTTCGACGGGTGGCGGCATCGGCCCGAACTCGGGCTCGACCGGAAGGTGCGTCGGGTTCGGCGCCGCCGGTTCCGGACCTGGCGTCGACGGCTCGGGCTCGACAGGGTGCGTGGGCATGGTTCTGGAACTAGAACGGACTCTTCACGCCGAGCTCGGGTACAACCTCATCCGATGCGGCCGGCAACTCGGCCTCAGCAGGCCGGTCCCCGCGATGCGGTGGCGAAAACCCATCGTCCAGCACGGTGGGTTCGGGGTCGCCCGTGTAGAGGCTTGGATCCATGTCGTAAGGGATCATGTCGGACTCCTTTCGACAGATACTGGCGTTCAGGTTGCGGCTCGCCCCTCAGCCGATACGCCAAGTGCGTGTCGGTGCACGCCGACGTCGGGTCAGTGGTCCTCGGTCATGCGCTGGGCTTCGCGGCGCACGACGGTGCTGGGTTCGTGCGTGAACGGCAGCCGCGGCAGTCCGATCAGAGCCTGCAACGTGGCGTGAGCGCGATCCATGTCGGCGCCGATCATCGCCAGTGCGACCTCGTGCCCGGGCTCGTTTTTCGCGATCTCCAGGTACGCCGCACGCAGACGCTGATAGTCGCCTTCGGCACGCGTGACTTCCTGTTGCAGGGCCTGGACCCTGGCGTGTTCGGAGCGGTTGTAGTGCATCATGCTGGTCAGTCACTGCCAGTTTGTACGCACTTAGGCGTGCACAAAAGCTGCAACGCGTAAATGTTGATACCGGAATGTCGGCCCACGGTCGCGATGTCGAATGGATTGGGGCTCATGAATGCATCCTAACCAGCGCGGCATTCGTATCATGTAGGACAAATCGGACAACCCGCGCAGGCATAGTCCGTCCGGGCTGTTGACAGCTGCTTCGGCCCCGCGCGCTGCGGCAGTTCGCTACGATTTGGCGAACGAGAGCCCTGCTCCATGACGCCACCACAGCGACCCGCCGCAACGCACTTCGAGGCGCTCGATGGCTGGCGCGGCGTGTGCGCCTGCTGCGTCGTGCTGTTTCACTTTCACGGCTACAGCCCGATCTACACCTCGCCGCTGGTGCGCAACAGCTATCTGTTCGTCGATTTCTTTTTTGTCCTGAGCGGCTTCGTCATCGCGTGGAACTACGCGGCGCGGCTGGACTCGTGGCACGGCGTCAAGCGTTTCCTGATCCTGCGATTGGGCCGCGTCTACCCGTTGCACATCTTCATGCTGTTCTGCTTCCTCGCGTACGAGACCGTCAAGCTGGTGAACGGCCTGGGCCGCCCCTCGCCGCCGCCGACTTTCACCGGCGGCAACCAGCCGATGGCGGTGGTGACCAATCTGTTCCTGGTGCAGAGCCTGAACATCCACGACAGCCTGACGTGGAACGGGCCGAGCTGGTCGATCAGCACCGAGTTCTGGACCTACGTGGTTTTCGCGCTGATTTCCGTCTGGCTCGGCATGCGCAACTGGGTGCTCGTGGCCGCCGCGGTGACGGCGCCCTTGCTGCTGTACCAGGTGTCGAAGACCGGAATGGACATCACCTACGACTACGGGTTGATCCGTTGCCTGTTCGGCTTCGCGCTCGGCGTGGCCTGCTGCCGGATCTACCGGCGGCCGCCGCAGATGCCGCAACTGGGTGTCGGCGCGATGACGACGCTCGAGTGCGCCGTGGTAGCCGCGGTCGTGCTGTTCGTCTCGGCTGCCGGGACGAGCGGCTTGTCGTTGCTGGCACCGTTCGTGTTCGCGTTGGCCGTGCTCGTGTTCGCGGCCGAGCAAGGGCTGCTCAGCCGCCTGTTCGGCTTGCCGCTGCTGAAGTGGCTGGGAACGCTGTCCTATTCGATTTACCTGACGCACTACCTGATCGTCATCGCGTTTCCCGTGGCGATCAAACAGGTCTTCCACCTGGACCTGTGGACGCCGTTCGAGTTGCCCTCCGGGCAGTACGTGCGCCTGTTCGGCAGGAACGAGCTGGAAGGGACTTTCTTTTACCTGGTCGTGCTGGCGCTGACGCTGGCATTCAGCGCCTTCACCTACCGGTGGATCGAAACGCCCGGACGCAACTGGAGCCGGCGCTGGGCCGGCCGGCCCAAGGCCGCGCAAGCGGCCGAACCTGGCCGCCCCGCCGGTGGCCAAGTGCCCAGCCCATAACAGCGCCGGCACGAGCGTCCAGCTTCCGGCGCTCATCGGCAAGCCGCCGAACCGACGAGCCTGTGCAATAGCCTGAAAGAGCCATGCGCAAGAGCCCCTTTGCCAGGGCCGCTGACGGAAAATTGTGCACAACCCCAACTGCCAGGAGAGAGCGGATGCGCTCAGTCATCGCCATCGTTCTGTGCATTCTTGCCGCCTCCGCCGCCGCGCAATGCCCGTCGCAGGCACAGGTCGCGCAGGCCGCCCGGCCCAGTCCCGAGCTGATCAAGACAGCCGCTGCTGCAACCCACACCGAACAGGCCCTGGCGGCCGAAGACGGTCTTCCCGCGGCCGGCGACACAGCGTCGGCGACAGCGCCCAAGAGCGATGGGAAAGGGTCGCATCGCGCCGGGCCGGCCATGCTGCTCGCGGCCGTCGCCCTGATGTCCGGCATCGCATTGCGGCGCTTCCTCACGCGTACCAAATGATCGCAAGCTCCATGGCCGTTTCCGCTGAGCGCGCGCTGAAGTGGAGCGCGCTCACCACCGTGGCGCGATTCGCGCTGCAGCTGGCGGCACAGGTCGTGCTGGCGCGCATGCTCGGACCGGACAACTTCGGCGTGTATGGCATCGGCATGACGGTGCTGGCGTTCACGGCGTTTCTGTCGGGAGGCAACTTCAGCTGGAACCTGATGCTGCTGCCGTCGGTGTCGCAGGACGACATCCGCTTTTCGTTCACGTGGCAAATGATCGCCGGCACGTTGACGGCGGTGGCCATGTATGCGGCGGCACCGGCGATCGCGCGATTCTTCGGCGACGCGCGGGTTGAAGGCGTGGTGCAGTGGCTCGCGCTCGCCAGCCTGCTCGGCGCGGCGGCCGCGCCCGCGACCTTCCTGCTGCAGCGCGACCTGAATTTTCGCGCGCTCGGCCTGCTCCAGCTCGCGAGTTACGCGGCCGGCTATCTCGGCGTCGGTGTCCCGATGGCGCTGGCCGGCTGGGGCGCCTACTCGCTGGCCGCCGCGTGCGTGGTCCAGTCGGCCGTCACGTTGGTAGCCGCGTATGCGGCCAGGCCCCATTCGCTGCGCCCGCTGTTTTCGCACTCGGGCGGGGCCGCATCGCTGACTACCGGCCGCGTCGTCTTCTTCACGAACGTGGTGAACTGGCTGCTCAGCAACCTCGACCGCGTCGTCATCGGGCGAGTGCTGACGACACACGCCGTCGGCCTGTACAACGTGGCGTACAACCTCGCCTCGATCCCGAACGTGCTGTTGCTCGGCGCATTGCAGCCCACCTTCCTGGCGGCCGGGGCGAAACTCCAGCAGGAGCCGCAGCGGCTGGCGCAAGGATGGCTGCTGGGGCTGGCATGCATCCTGGTGCTGATCACGCCCGCCGCGGTGGTCTTCGCCCTGCTCTCCGAGGATCTGGTGCGCCTGCTGTACGGCGCAGCCTGGATGGAATCGGCCTGGGTCATGGCGCTGCTGTTTCTCTGCCTGCCCGCCTGGGCCTGCTGGGGGTTGTCCACGCCGGTGCTGTGGAACACCGGCCGCAAGCAACAGGAATACATGCTGCAGCTGCCGCTGCTGGCCATCGCGCTGCCGGCCTGGTGGCTGTTTGCGCCGGCGGGAATACGCGGCGTCGCGATCGTCTCCGCGGCCGTGATCTTCGCCCGCGCCTTCGTGATCATCACCGCCGCATTGCGCGCCCTCGGGCTGCGCTGGAGTTCCATCCTTCCCTATGCCGCGCGCGGCCTCGCTCTGGCGGCGGTGTGCGGCGGCGCCGTGCTGGCCGGACAGCATGCCGTGGCCGGGCTGACGTTCCCGGGCGTTTCGCTCTATGCCGGCAGCGCCTGCGCCGTGACGGCCATGATGCTGATGGTGGGCGCGCGCCCGCAAGTGCTGGGTAACGAAGCCCAAATCGCGCTGGCCCGGCTCGTCCCGCGCTTCGCGCTGCGCTGGACCCAGTTGCGGCCGGCCGTGGACTCGAACGGATCGCAGCCATGAAGCGCGGCCATACAAGTTTCCTGCCCTGGATGCTGCCGGCCATGCTGGGACTGGTGGCGCTTACCACGCTGCTGTCGGGGCGGGACCTGTCGCAGCTGTTTGCCGAGCTGCAATCCGGAGCCGACATGGTGCGCCACCCGATCGTCGTGTGGGCCCAGCGCGGCGTTTCCGTCCTCCTGCTCGCGATTTCCGCCGAGCGCATCGTCAGCCACGTCGTGCTGCGCAAGCACCTGCCTTCCACGGTCCTGGCATTGGTGTTCCTCGCGTACTGGCTCGCCACCGTGGCATTTCCGGCCGTGTTCGGCTCGCATCCGCTGGTCGCGCACGAATACCTCTACACACTGGTCATCGGCCTGGCGGCCGTACTGGCGGGACCGGCGGAATTCGACCGCATCCTGGGCGCGGCCAGGAACGCGCTGTTCGCCTTCCTGCTGGCGGGTTTCCTGCTGATTCCGTTCGATGCGGCGATGGTGCTGGACACCTCGTACACGCTGGGCTTGCTGCCTGGCCTGCCGCGCCTGGGCGGGCTGGCGCCGCATCCGGTGGCGCTGGCCATGTTCGCGCAGACCGCACTGCTATGCCTGTGGTGCAAACCCTTCGAGCGCCGCTGGCTCACCGCGGCGGGCTGGCTGATCGGCGGGGCGGCGCTGTTTCTCGCGCAGTCGAAAAATGCGTGGGTCGCTTTCCTGCTCTGCGCGCTTTGCATGCTGGCCGTGCGGCATGGCGCCGGACTCTGGCAGCGCGCGGGCGACCCCAGGCGGGGCAGCGGGCTGGGCGTGGTCGTGTGCGTCGCGGTCATCGCCATCGCGCTGGCCCTGATGGGGTGGATCCTGCTGGGCGACCTGGAGGAGCAGACGGCCGGCTTTTTCGACAGTGCCGAAGGCGCGCAACTGCTGTCGATGACGGGGCGCGACCGGATCTGGGCAGTCGCGATCGAGGAGTGGCAAAGCAATCCGCTGTTCGGTTACGGCCCGGGCCTGTGGGACGCGGAGTACCGCGCCAGCATCGGCTTGCTCAACGCCACCAATGCGCACAACCAGTTCATGGACACGCTGGCCCGCTCCGGTACGGTGGGCGCCGCCGCGCTGGTGCTGTACGCCGGCGTGCTGCTGGTCTTTTCGGTGCGGTATGCCGGGGCCACCGGCGGCTTCAGCCTGGCGCTGTTCCTGGCGTTGGCGCTGCGTTCCATCAGCGAAGTTCCGCTCCTGCTGTTCGGCTACGGCACGGAGCTTTTCAGCCATCTGCTGCTGATCTTCACTTTGGCATCGGCGGCAGCAGGCCGTGTGCAGGTCGTGCCTGCCGCGCGAACGCACTCCGTCTATGGGGTTGCCTCATGAAATTCTCAGTCGTCATTCCCCTGTACAACAAGGCGCGCTTCATCGAGGGCGCCGTGCGCTCGGTGCTGGCGCAAACCCTGCCGGCATTCGAGATCATCGTGGTCGACGACGGATCGACCGACGGCGGGCTGGCCGCGCTGGAAGGCCTGAAGGATGAGCGGCTGCGCATCGTCAGGCAGGCCAACGCCGGGGTCTCCGCCGCCCGCAACCGAGGCATCGGCGAGGCGCGCGGGGACTGGGTGGCATTCCTGGATGCCGACGACTGGCATCACCCCACTTTTCTCGAGAACCTGGCCAAGGCGCACCGGGCGTACCCGCAGGCCGACATGCTGGCGGCCGGCTTCCGCGCGATGCACGAGCCGGGCTACGACGACCTGGATTCGTGGCCCGGGACCGACGCCTTCGGCGAAATCGAGCTGATCGAGGACCTGCACGTGCGCTGGATGAAGGGCCGCTCGTTCTTCACCAGCTCCGTGGCCGTGCGCACTTCGCGCCTGCGCCAGATGCAGCCCTGCTTCATCGAAGGCGAGTCGCTCGGCGAAGACCTCGACCTGTGGTTTCGCATCGCCGACGAGACACCGATCGCGATGGTGCAAACGCCGCTGGCCGCGTACCGCGCGGGTGTCGCAGGCAGCCTGTCCAACAACGGCCAGGCGCAAGGAATCCCGGCCTGGATGCTGCGCATGCGGCAACGCGCCTTGAGCGGGGAGATGCCGGCGCGGCACCGCAAGTCGGCGCTCTGGTTCGTCGCGCAGCACGAGGTCACGCTGGCGCGCGACCACCTGGCCGCCGGGCAGCGCTGGCAGGCGCTGCGCTACCTGCTGCGCGCCCGCCACGCGGTGGCGGGCCGGCGCTGGCAGCTCACGGCCGCCATGGCGCTGCTGATGCCGGCCCGGCTGGCCGGGCGCTGGCAGCGCTGGCGCATTCGCAGCTCTGATGCCTTTTCGCAGCAGGGCACGGTGCCATGAGCGGTGCAGCCCCCGGTTCCAGCGGCCTGGCGCCGGCGCGCTGCCAGGTATCGATCGTGATCAAGGCCTTCAACGAGGAGAGCAATATCGCGGCGGCGATCGAAAGCAGCCTGGCGGCCGTTGCCGAAGTGGGCGGTGAAGTGATCCTGGCCGATTCGTATTCCACCGACCGCACGGTGGAACTGGCATCAAAATATCCGATCCGCATCGTGCAGCTCGCCCATGCGAACCAGCGCTGCTGCGGCGCCGGTCCCCAGCTGGGCTACCAGCATTCGCTCGGCGATTACGTCTACATCCTCGATGGCGACATGCGCATGCTGCGCGATTTTCTCCCGCAGGCGCTGGCATTCCTGGCACGCCACCCCGAAGTGGCGGGGATCGGTGGACGCGTGGTGGAACTCAACAGCGAAAGCCTCGAGTACCGTCAACGCGGTTTGCGCAACGCGGCGCACCTGTCGGCCGGCGAAGTGGATCGCCTCGACGGCGGCGGCCTGTACCGCCGCCGCGCCATCGAGGAGAGCGGCTATCTGTCCGATTGCAACCTGCACAGCTACGAGGAGTTCGACCTGGCCGTGCGGTTGCGCGCCCTCGGCTGGAAATTGTGGCGCCTGCCGGTGGACGCGGTGACGCACTACGGCCATGACGCGCCGCCCTACCAGCTTCTGATGCGCCGCTGGCGCACCGGCTACATCTGCGGCCTGGGCGAACTGGTGCGCGCCACCGCGGGACAGCCGCGCATGCGACTGGTGCTGCGCGGCATCCGCGAGCTGCGGATCTATTCGGCGGTGCTGGCGTGGTGGCTGGTGCTCGCCACCGTGCCGTTCTGGCCCTTGCCGGCGGCCGATCTCTTGGCCTTGTTTGCCGCGCTGGCCGCCGCGCCCGTGCTGCTCATGCTGTGGCGCAAACGCGCGCTCGCCCCGGCCTTGTATTCGGTGGCGTCCTGGTGCTTCAACGCCGCCGGCCTGGTGCGTGGATTGCTGCACCGGCGCCGTGCCGCGCGCGGCCCGATTCCCAGCCGCGTCCTGCGCGAGCCGCCGCAGGCGCTCGAACCCCGCCACGAGCACTTCGCATGAACCGTGGACAGCGCTACATCTACATCGCCTGTCCCTGGACGCCGGTCGGCGGCGGCATGTTCAAGGTGGCGGACTACCTGATCCAGTCGCAGGCATCGGTCCCGGCGGCGCACGCCGCCCAACTGCGCCCGCTGGACACGCGCGGCGGCGGCCATGCCGCGGCGTCGCTGTGGGTGCTGCTCACGGCACTGGCCAAGCTCGTCGTGGGCCGCCTGCAAGGCGGGCTCGCCGGTGTCCACGTCAACATGGCGGAGCGCCTGAGCCTGCTGCGCAAGAGTGCGATCGTCGTCATGTGCCGGGCCCTGGGCGTGCCGGTCGTGCTGCACCTGCACGCGGCGCAGCTGCATCATTTCTACCGTGCCTTGCCGGCGCCCTTGCGCAGCCTCACACGCTGGGTGTTTTCGTTGCCCGCCAGCGTCGTGGTGCTCGGCATGGCGTCGCGCCGCTTCGTGACCGAAGAGCTGGGCGTGCCCGCGCACCGGGTTGAAATCGTCATCAATGGCGTGCCCGCGCCGACCGAGCGGCGGCGCCAAAGCGGGCCGGACCGCACGCAGCGGGTGCTGTTCCTTGGCAACCTGTCCGAACGCAAGGGCATATCGGACCTGCTGGGCGCGCTGGCGCGACCGGGCTTCGACGTGTCGCGGCTGCAAGTCATTTTCGCCGGCGGCGGCGACGTGGCGGCGTACCAAGCCAAGGCGCGGGCTCTGGGCGTCGACGGATTCGTGCGCTTCGAAGGCTGGTGCGACCAAGACAAGGTGGCGCGGCTGCTCGCGGCGTCCGACCTGCTGGTGCTGCCGTCCTATGACGAGGGCCTGCCGCTGGTGATCCTGGAGGCGCTGGCTCACGGCGTGGCGGTGGCCTGCACTCCCGTCGGCGAGATCCCTTCGGTCCTGACGCATGGCGTGAACGCCTATTTCGTCCCGCCGGGCGACGTCGCCGGCCTGGCAGCGGGACTGCAGCAAGTGCTGGGGGACCCCGAACTGCTCGAGGCGCTTGGCCGCAACGGCCGGGCGCTTTATGAACAGCGGTTTTCACTGCCGCGATTCTTCGCCAACATCGCGCGCGTCCACCAGCGCCATTTCGGCGTCGCCAGCCAGCCGGTGCAATCCGGCGCGCTCGCCCGGGAGCCCGCTCGATGATCGTCGACGCCGACACGATCGAAATGAATGCCTGCCTGTGGGCCGACGTCTGCGTGGTGGGCGGCGGCGCCGCCGGCATCGCGCTGGCCCTGGCGTTGTCCGGCCAGGGCTTGAGGATCGTGCTGCTCGAGTCGGGCCGGCTGCGCGGTCATGCGCCGACCCAGGCCCTGTACGCGGGCGAGGTCGCCGACGAGCGGCTGCACAGCCCGCCCGACAAATACCGGACGCGGCGCATGGGCGGCTCCACCGCGATCTGGGGCGGCCGTTGCGTGCCGTTCGACCCTTTCGATTTCGACGCGCGCAGCCACGTGCCCGATAGCGGCTGGCCGCTGTCGCTGCAGGATCTGTTGCCCTTCTATCCGCAGGCCAACGCGCTGGCGGAAGCCGGGCGTTTCAGCTACGACGCAGAACAGGCGCTCGGCCCCAACGCGCCGCCGATGATCCGCGGGTTCACCAGTGCGCTGGTGACGACCAGTTCGCTGGAGCGGTTCTCCTGCCCGACCGACTTCGGCCGGCGTTATGCGCGGCGCCTGCAGCTCGCCGGCGACCTGAAGGTGCTGCTGGGCGCCAACTGCACGGCGGTGCGGCTGGCGGCCGGCGCTCTGGCCGTCGACGAAATGGAAGTCAGGACGCTGGCCGGCCGGCAATTCCGCGTCGCGGTCCGCGCCGCCGTGATCGCGACCGGCGGCCTGGAAACGGCACGCCTGCTGCTAGCCTCACGCGACGTGGCGCCGGCGGGCATCGGCAACGAACACGACGTCGTGGGCCGCTATTACATGTGCCACATCGCCGGCAATGTGGGCAACCTCACTTTCAGCGGCGCGACCCGCGACGTGCGCCACGGCTACGAGATCACGCCCGAAGGCGTCTACTGCCGGCGCCGGCTGGCGGTGGCGGGCAGCGAGCAGCAGCGGCGCGGGCTGGCCAACGCAGTGGCGCGCCTGCACTTTCCGCGCATCACCGACCCGGCCCACCGCAACGGTGTGCTGTCGGGCTTGTTCCTGGCGCGCCGCCTGATCAGCTATGAGTACGGCAAGCGGCTGAACGACGGGACGCCGACTACCGCGATGCTCTATGCGCGGCACCTGCTCAACGTGCTGGCCGACCCGCTCGACACCTCGGCGTTTCTTGCCCATTGGGTCGCGCGCCGCACGCTGGCGCAGCGCAAGTTCCCCTCGGTGATCCTGCGCAACCGCACCAACCGCTTCAGCCTCGAAGTGCATGGCGAGCAAAGCCCGCGCGCCGACAGCCGCGTCACCCTGACCGGCAAGGCCGACGCGCTCGGCATGCCGCAGCTGCGCGTCGACTGGCGCTACAGCCCGCAGGACATCGAATCGATCCGCCGCACGCTGGACCTGATGGCGCAGGAATTCGAGCGCAGCGGGACCGGGCGCCTGGAATACGACCCGCACACGCTCGAAGAGGACCTGCTGCGCTTCGGCGCTTACGGCGGCCACCACATCGGCACGGCGCGCATGGGCAGCGACCCGCGCAAGAGCGTGGTCGATGCCGATTGCCGCGTGCACTCGGTCGGCAATCTTTATGTAGCGGGCAGCGCGGTGTTTCCAACGTCGAGCCAGGCCAATCCGACCCTGACGCTGATCGCGCTGTCGCTGCGGCTGGGCCGCCATCTGGCGCAGCGGTTGGCGCCGCGGCCGCTCACGCAAGTCGACCTCAAGCCGCCGGCGCCGCGTCCGACCGCAACCGTCGAAACGCCAAAGCCCGTGGTGCGGCCACCGGCGGATGTGGCGCCCCAGCCCGAGCCGCAGCCGGTTGCGCACGCGGAAGCGCAGCCATGAAGGTTCTCGTCCTCGGTGGTTCCGGCTACATCGGGTCGCGGCTATGCGAGCTACTGGCGGCAAGCGGCTGGGCGACACCGGTGAGCGCTTCGTCCAGCCGCCAGCAGGCGGGCGCCAAGGGCCTGCGGGTGGATACGACCGACCCGGCGTCGCTGCGGCTTGCCGTGCAGGACATGGACGCCGTCGTCAACTGTGTCGCCGGCAGCCCACGTGCCATCGCCGAGGGAGCGAAGGTGCTGGGCGAGGTTTGCGCCAAGGCCGGCTGCGAGCGCATCGTCCATTTGAGCAGCATGGCGGTGTATGGCCGCCGCGAAGGCCCGGTGCAGGAACGCGCGCCGGTCGATCAGTCGCTGGGCTGGTATGCGCGCGCCAAGTGCGAGGCGGAGCGGCACATGGCCTCGTTCGTGGAAAGGGGTGGCACCGCCGTCATGCTGCGTCCCGGCTGCGTGTGGGGCCCGGGCAGCCAGTTGTGGGTCGGCCGCATCGGCCGCTGCCTGCACGCCAGGCGGCTGGGGGACCTGGGCGAAGCGGGCGATGGTTGGTCGAACCTGGTCCATGTCGACGATGTCTGCAACGCAATTTGCGCCGCCTTGCGCCTGCCTCAACCGGCCGGCCAGGTCCGCGCGTACAACCTGGCGGCACCCGACAGCCCGCGCTGGAACGACTACTTCGTCGACCTGGCGCTCGCCATCGGTGCCACCCCGGTGCGGCGCATCTCGCCACTCCAGCTGCGGGTCGACGCGTGGGTCGGCGCTCCGGCGCTGAAGCTGGCGCAATCCGCGCTCGCGCGCGCCGGGCGCAAGGCGGCGGCGCTGCCGGACCCGCTGCCGCCGGGGCTGCTGGGCTTGTGGCAGCGGCACCTGCGGCTGGAATCCGAAAAGGCGCGCAGCGAGCTCGGGGTCCGATGGACGCCCTACGCCGAAGCCCTGCAGCAATCGGCGGGTTGGTACCTGCAGGCCCAGCACCATGCACACTGAAATCATGCGCATGGAGGCCCGCGGCGCGCCCCCGCCGGCCTTCAAGGCGGACACCTGGCGCCAGTTCCGCAGCTTCAGCTGGCCATTGGCGCTGCAGGGCGTGATCGTGCGGCGCAATTACCGCGCGGTTGCCACGTTGCGGCTATGCCAGTGGATGGCGCAGCGGCCCCCGCTCGTATCGCGCCCGCTGCTGCCCGTCGCCCGCATCCTGCACCGGTTCGCGTGCCACGCCGCCGGCATCGACCTGCCCTGGAAGACCTCGATCGGACCGGGACTGGCGCTGACCCACGGCTGGGGCACGGTGGTCAACGAGCATGCGCTGATCGGCAGCAATGTGACGCTGTTCCACGGCGTCACGCTCGGCCAGCGCGACCGCATCGCCGCGGACGGTTCGCGCCTGACCGGCTACCCGGTGATCGAGGACGACGTCTGGATCGGCCCGCACGCGGTAGTCGTGGGTCCGGTGACGATCGGCCGCGGCAGCCGCATCGCCGCGGGCGCCTGTGTTTTCGAAAACGTGCCGGCCCACTCGATCGTGATGGGCAACCCGGCGCGCGTGGTCAAGAGCGACTGCGCGCCGGACGTGATGAATCGCTGGGAGTTCTAGATTCCCGGATACCCGGCGGTCACTTCGGCTTGGCAGCCCACGCGACGCAGTATCCCTTGGGTGAAATCTCCGTGTCGCCCGGCATCAGTTTGCAGCCGCCGGCGGTAGCCGTGCCCGGAACGAATTGCAGGCAGTTTGCGCAGTTCTTGTCGCCCTCGGGCTTGTCCTGGTATTTCAGCGAGGTTCGCAACGCGTCGTTCTTTGCCGCCAGCGATCGGTTCGTCCAGGCCGCCAGCGGTACCGCGATAAGGGTGGCACCGCCGAACTTGACGAAGTTGCGCCGGGCAGAAGCTTCTTTTTCCACTTGTGATTCCTTTCAGAGATTCAAGACAACAGGCTCCCAGCCGCCAATTAGCCCATGACTGTTGGCGCCACAAGACCGCTCTTCGTGACAAGGGTCACCAATTTCTAAGGTCGGCCGGACGAATTCCATCACGCCACAGCACCGCCGAGCAACTCGCGTCGGCAAAAGTTACGCGGATGCGCAGGTGTGTAACCGGGACTGGACAGCGCAACTGCCAGTCCTCAGTGGACTAATACGCCGCGTCCGGATACCGGCTGCCGTACCCGGCCGGGTTCAGGCTCTGCCAGCGCCAGGCGTCCGCGCACATCTGCTCGAGCGTGCGCTTGGCGCGCCAGCCCAGGCGCCGCAGCGCCAGACTGGGGTCGGCATAGGACTGCGCGACGTCGCCCGGGCGCCGCGGCACGATCTCGTAGGGCAGGCGCTGCCCCGTCGCCGTCTCGAAGGCCCGCACCACCTCCAGCACGCTGTGGCCGCGGCCGGTGCCCAGGTTGACGGTCAGGCCCTGGCCGTCTTCCAGCAGCGCGTTCAAGGCGGCGACATGCCCTTCGGCCAGGTCGCAGACGTGGATGTAGTCGCGCACGCCGGTGCCGTCGGGCGTGGGGTAATCGCTGCCGAACACCTGCAGGTAGGGCCGCTGGCCCGACGCGACCTGGGTGATATAGGGCATCAGGTTGCCCGGCATGCCGGTGGGATCCTCGCCGATCAAGCCGCTGGGATGCGCACCCACCGGATTGAAGTAGCGCAGCACGGCCACGCGCCATGACGGCCGGGCCGCGCACTGCGCCGCCAGCATGTCTTCGATCACCATCTTGGTGTGGCCGTAGGGATTGGTATGGCTGCGCGGAAAGTCTTCGGCGATCGGCACGCTGGCCGGCTCGCCATAGACGGAGGCGCTGCTGGAAAAGACCAGCGTGTGGCAGCCGACCGCCTCCATCGCCTGCAGCAGGCTGATGGCGCCGACCAGGTTGTTCTGGTAATACTTGAGCGGCTGGGCGACGCTCTCGCCGATCGCCTTGTCGCCGGCCAGGTGGATGACGCCCGTCACCTGGTGGCGGTGCAGCACATCCTGCACGAACGCCGTGTCCAGTACGTCGCCGGATTCGCACAGGACGGGCCGCTCGGTGATCGCGCGCAGCCGCTGCAACACGGCCCGGTGGCTGTTGGAGAAGTTGTCGAGGATGACCGGCGCATAGCCGGCCTCGGTCAGCGCCACGAAAGTGTGGCTGCCGATGTAACCTGCGCCGCCGGTCAGAAGTATGTTCATTGAGGCCTAGGCCGCCGCCCCACGCTCGTGGCGCAGCGTCTGCGCCGCGAGCCTGAGCGCGCGCGCCATGAATAACGGATTGCCGATGACGTAACGCCTGAACAGGCGCCTGGGCTCCAGCGCCAGCCTGAACAGCCACTCAAACCCGGTGCGGCGCATCCAGAGCGGCGCGCGCGAGGTCTTGTTGCCCAGGAAATCGATGATGGCGCCGCCGCAGATGATGAGGCATGGAAAGCCGACCGCCGCGCGCAGTGCGACGGCGACCTCCTCCTGCCGGGGCATGCCCATGCCCAGCACGATGATGCCGGGCCGGTGGGCGGCGGCCAGCCGCACATAGGATGTGGTGTCGAGAAAGCCGTGCGCGCCGATGCAGTGCGCGCCCGGGGCGATGCGCGTCGACACGGCCGCTCGCGCGCTCGCCAGATAGGGATCCTGGGTGCCGAACAGCGCGATCGTCCTGCCGCCAAACTGCCGCAGGATTTTGGGTATCAGGTCGGTTCCGTTCAGGTTCAACCCCGGCGGCTGGTTCAGCAGGCGCAGCAGGATCGCCATCCCGATGCCGTCGCGCAGCAGCAGGTCGGCCGAGATCAGCGCGTTGAAGAATTTCATGGAAACCGCGGCCGCGTTCATGGCATGCGCGTTGACGAATGCCAGGATCCGCGGCTCGCCGGACCGGGTCAGCCAGGCAAGCAGCTGCTGCTCACCGCGCATCGACTGCACCCGTACGATGCCTTTGACGAGCTCCTGCCAGCGGGACTGCCAGTCGCCCCTATCAGTGGTAGGCGACGTCATTGGCCGGCGCGCCGTTAAGCACCGCCCCCACAACGGTTACGCCGAATTGCCGCAGGTCCTCGGTCAGCCGGGCCAGGCGCGGCACCGAACTGCGGTCCCGGCATGCCAGCATCAGGGCGGCCCCCGCCCGTGCCGCGACCGTGCCGGCGTCGGCGCAGGTGCTCGCCGCCGGCGTGTCCATCAGGATGACTTCATAGCTTGACCGCAAGGCCGCGATCAGCCTGGAAAAGCCGCTGCGGGCGAGCAGCTCCTGCGGATTGGGCGGCACCGCGCCGGCGGGCAGCACCCACAGGTCGGGCAGCGTCTTGATCTCGGTGACCGCCTCCCAGCCGGCCCGCCCCGACAGCACCGTGGACAGCCCGACGCGACCCGGCAAACCGAAGATGCGATGCTGGCGCGGCCTGCGCAGGTCCGCATCGATCAACAGCGTGCGCTTGCCCAGTTGCGAGAACAGGACGGCGAGATTCGCGGCGATATAGCTGCGCCCTTCGCCGCTGCCCGGGCTGACGATGGCCAGCGCAGCATGGCGCGCGTCGTTCTCGAACCAGCGCAGCATCAGCTGGCTGCGCAGCGCGCGCAGGTATTCGACGGCCTCGGTTTCCGGCTCGCGCGCGGCGACCAGCTCCTTGCCGAAATTGGCGTCCTGCGGCAGGCGCGCATTGCCGAACTGCAGGGACAGGACCTGGCGCACGTCCTCTTCGGTGAGCAGGCCCATCGCGATGCCTGCCTCGCCGAACGGCAGCCCGGCCTTCTTCTGGAAGTCCAGGATACGCTGCGCGCTTTCCTGCGTGATGCGGCCCCAGTCGACCAGGATCACGCCCATGGGCCGGTCCGCCTCGACCGGTCCGCTGATGTCCAGATCGAGCCGGTTGGCAGGCAGCGGAAGGATCTGGCTGTTCATGCGATGCTCCTGTGGCCGGCCAGCGCCAGCCGGCGCGTACCATTCGGAAGACGCAACGGAACCAGGATGGCTCCGGTGCCTGGCACGCTGGCCAGGATCGGCAGTTGCGTGACCATGGTCAGGTCTTCCACCGAGCGCACGCGCCGGTTGATCAATTCGGTCATCAGCGCGCCGGCCAGGGCCAGCAGCATGCCGGCGACGGCCGCCACCAGCAGCGCCTGCACCGCCGTCGGCCCGGTTGCCTCCAGCGGTTCGATCGCCGGCGCCAGCCGCATCACGTTGGTCTGGTTGGTCAGGCTTTGCAGGCGCGACTGCGAAGCGCTGGCGCTCACGGTTTCGAAGGCCTTCTGCGCCGAATCCACATCCTTCTGCAGCAGGCTGAGTTCGCCGCGCTGCTTGTTCAGGCCAATCACCCGTGCCTTCTGGGCATTCAAGGCGGCGAGCAGTTCGCGCTCCCGGCTCTTGTTGACCTGGTAGCTGGTGTCCACCGAACTGCTGATCCGCGCGGTTTCGCTGGAGAGCCGGCTGCGCAGCGCGCCCAGTTCGGCCTGCATCCGCTGCATCTGCGGGTGGGCGGGGCCGAGGTACGCGGCGCCCTCCTGCACCTTCGCCTCCTGCTTGGCGACATCGGCGCGCAGGGTGTTGATCAAGCCGCTTTGCATGACGTCGGCCACGGTGTCGCGGCCGGCCGCGCGTTTGCCCATGCTTTCGGTAGTCAGACCCTGCACCGTCGTGAGCTGCAGGGAAAGCTCGTTCAGCCGGTTGGTCTCGTAATCGCCCTTCTCGTCGGCGCTGATGATGCCGGTGCGCTCCTGGAACGCCGACAGCTTGCCCTGCGCCGTCGCCAGGTTCTGCCGCGCCGTCTTTACCTGGTCCTCGAACCAGGCCGCGTAGCCGCGCGCCGGGTCGGTCTTGAGTTCGAGGCTGGTATCCAGGTAGGCCTGGGCGAACGCATTGGCCACGCGCGCCGCATCGTCGGGCGACCTGCCCTTCCAGGCGATGTTGATGATGTTGCTCTCGCGGGCCGGCTTGACGTCGAGCTTCTTCTGCAGCTCGTGGGCGAACCATGCCTGCGGCGAGCCCTTGCCGTCGGTCGCCTCGCGCCAGCGCTCCATCTCCTTGGGCTGCTTGTCGATCTTGAGCATCTCCACGACCCTTTGCGCCACACGCTCGCTGCGCACGATGTCGATCTGCGTGGCCATGAAGCTCGGCGCGATCATGCCCTGCAAGGCGTTGACACCCACCGGGTCCGTGCGCACGTCGACGAGCACCGGCGCGCGCGCGGAGTAGTAGGTGGGACGCAGTGCGATCCACGCCAGGGCCAGCGCCAGCGTCGCCAGCATGATCAGGCCCGCGAGCACGCGCCGGGCACGCAGGATCGAGAAGAATTGGTGCAGGGTCATGGCAGGCCTTCTGGAACAGGCTGGCGGGTTTCTTTTTCTTCTATGCGCAGGACACTAGAAGATGCTTTCGCGCACGAAGAGCACGTCGTTGGGCTGGACCATGTCGGTCAAGCGGGGCACGATCTGCTCCACCGAGCCATCCGGCTTCGTGCGGTTCAGCCGCAGCCGGTCCTGGCTTCCGCGCGGCGTGGTGCCGCCGCCCTGGGCCAGTGCCTGCATCACGGTCATCCCGCGCTCGACCCGGTACGGGCCCGGGCGCTGTGCTTCACCGTAGATGTAGTACATCGGCGCCTTGTTCACGAAGATGGTGTCGCCCGACGCCAGCACGATGTCGTCGTCGGCTCGCATACCCGCGAACAGCGCCGGGATGTCGACGGTCTTGCGGAACGGCTTGCCGTCCCGCACGCCCGAGACGACCAGCACGTCGTCGCCCGTGGGCGTGACGCCGCCGGCCGCCGCCAGCATGTCGCTGACACGGACGTTGAAGGTTTCGAGCGGGAAGCGGCCCGGCTTGTTCACCTGGCCCAGCACCGACACCTGGTTGCCGCGCACCTGCAGCAGCACGATGTTGACCTGCGGCGACTTCAGGATGTTGTTCGAACGCAGCGACTGCGCGATCTTCGATTCGGCCTGTCCGATGCTGAGGCCTCCGACCGCCACGCCGCCGATCAACGGGTAGCTGATGGAGCCGCTCTCGGAGACGCGCGTTTCGACAGTCAGGTCCGGGTTCTGATAGACCTGGACCTTGATGGCATCGCCGGGGCCCAGCTTGTAGTCGCCGTTGGGCGCCTTCGGCGCCTGTGCGAGTGCGAGCCCGGTGGAAAGGGCAAAAGCAACGGAAAGGGTGGAGCGAAGCAGGCTGGGCATGAATGGTCTCCCGGGGTTGAAAGGGTGGAAGGGACCGCGTGGCGAGCGGGACACGTGCAAGGATGGTGGCGTATGAGCTACGCCTCAGCAATGGCCCGTTCGGACTACCCGCTTGCGGGCGAAATGCGCCGCTGAGGCGCGCCACGCTGAGCCGCTCAATAAGCGGCGGTGTCCTTGAACACCAGGCGGATCGTCTTGAGGATGATGTAGAGGTCCAGCCGCAGCGACCAGTTGCGCAGGTAGTCCAGGTCGCAGCGGATGCGCCCTTCCATCTTTTCCAGCGAGTCGGTTTCGCCGCGGAACCCGTTCACCTGGGCCCACCCCGTGATGCCGGGCTTGACCTTGTGCCTGACCATGTAGCTCTTGATCTTGCGCCGGTAGATTTCGTTGTGGGCGACGGCGTGCGGCCGCGGGCCGACCACGCTCATGCGGCCCTGCAATACGTTGATAAACTGCGGAAGCTCGTCCATCGACGTCTTTCGAAGCAGCGCACCCAGCCGCGTGATCCGGCTGTCGTTCTTGCGCGCCTGCTCGATCATGCTGCCGTCCTCGACGACCGACATCGAACGGAACTTGTAGATGACGATTTCCTCGCCATCCAGCCCGTAGCGCCGTTGCCTGAAGATGACGGGCCCGGGCGAATGCAGCTTGACCGCCAGCGCGATGGCGAGCATCAGGGGCGACAGCATGAGCAGGATCAGCGTGGCCAGCACGAGATCGCTCGCGCGCTTGAGCAATCCGGCCGGACCCCGGAACGGCGTTTCGCAGACCGAGATGACGGGCAGACCGCAAATCGAATCGCTGCGGCCCTGGATCAGATCGGTGACGAACATGTCCGGAACGAAATAGACCGACGCCGTCGTATCCTTCAGATCGTCCAGCAGTTGCCTGATCCGCGGCTGCGAAGCCATCGGCAGCGACAGGTAGATCAGGTGCACGCGGTGGGACTTGGCGTAGGTGGAGATCTCGTCGAGCCGCCCGAGCAACCGGTGCCGTCCATGGTCGTGGTGGCGGTCCGGGGTGCGGTCGTCGAAGAATCCCACCAGCTCGATGCCCGAACCGGCGGCGGCGCGCAGGCGGTCGGCCAGCGAGCAGCCCTGCTCGTTCATGCCCACGACCACCGCGCGCAGCGGCGGCCCCTGCAGCCGCACCAGGTGCGGCGCCGCAGCGCGCAGGCCCCAATGCACCAACAGCTGCGCGGCCGGCGCGAACCACAGCCAGTTGAGCACCACCAGGCGCGAGAACTCCTGGATGTGCCCGGTCGCAAACGCCATCACCAGCAGCAGCCCCGCCGTCCAGCTCCAGGCCAGCAGCGTGCCGACAAACACCTGGTCCAGCGGCAATCGCAACTGGGCGCGGCCGGGAAAAGCCAACGCGAACGCCACGACGGACGCGATGAGCCAGGAGGGAGTGAGCTCGTTTTCGAAGAACCAGACCAGCAGCCACAGCGTCAGCACGGTGACCACCGGCTCGAGGATCGCCTCTACTGCGTGCAGCAGCCGGCTTTCGCCCAACTCGGAAGCGGGAAGAGCCGGGGCCGCCGGCGGGGGCGGTACCCTCGACAGCGGTTCCGCATCATGCATAGGAGCCGATCCGCGTCAGCTTCGCGACGGCCTGGGCGCGGTTGGTCACGTCCAGCTTGCCGAAGATGCTTTTCATGTGGTTCTTGACCGTGAATTCGCTGATGCGCAGGATGCAGCCGATCTCGGGATTGGTTTTTCCCATTGCCACCCAGACCATGATCTGCCGCTCGCGCTCG
>DATNBX010000231.1:0-7361 GCA_035571795.1 Ramlibacter sp. | reverse complement strand
CCCGGCCGGGCGCTCGAGAAGGCCGTCAAGGGCATGTTGCCCAAGGGGCCCCTGGGCTACGCCATGATCAAGAAGCTCAAGGTCTACGGCGGCGCGGAGCATCCGCACACGGCCCAGCAACCCAAGGTGCTGGAAATCGCGTCCACAGGAAACGGGGTCTCCAAATGATCGGTGATTGGAACAACGGCACCGGCCGCCGCAAGTCCAGCGTCGCGCGCGTGTTCATGAAAAAAGGCACCGGCAAGATCACGGTGAACGACAAGGACATCCAGGAATTCTTCGGCCGCCAGACCTCGATCATGATCGTCAAGCAGCCGCTTTTCCTGACGAACCACGTCGAGACGTTCGACATCCAGGTCAACGTGCATGGCGGCGGCGAGTCCGGCCAGGCCGGTGCCACGCGCCACGGCATCACCCGCGCGCTGATCGACTATGACGCGACCCTGAAGACGGCACTGAGCCAGGCCGGCTTCGTGACGCGTGACGCGCGCGAAGTCGAACGCAAGAAGGTCGGCCTGCATTCCGCCCGCCGTCGCAAGCAGTTCTCCAAGCGTTGAAGTTTTTCGCGCTGCCGATACAAAGCCGCACAAGTTCCGCTTGCTGCGGCTTTTTTCCGGCCGTATTGTCGAGCCGAAGATGCGTTTTCGACTGCTTCGCCGCCGCCTGACGATCAGCGCCCCGCGCATGGCCGTGCGCAGCGCCATGCCCTGGCCGCTGCGGTGGGCCGCGGCGGCGATCGTCCTCGGATTTTGCGCGGCCATCGGCCTGTGGGCGTTCGAGTTCGGCAAGAGCATCGCCGGCCTGGACGCCGGCGCCAAGGAAGAACTGCTGCGCCTGCGCGAGGACAACGCCAAGCTGCACGAAGAGCGCGACAAGGCCCAGTCTGTAGTCAACACCTCGGCCAGCCTGATCACGGCGGAGAAGGCAGCGCAGGAGCGCATGGCAATGCAGATCAAGGCGCTCGAAAGCGAGAATCGCGCGTTGCGCGCGGACCTGGGCTTTTTCGAGAAGCTCATTCCCTCGGGCGGAGCCGAAAGCATTGCCATTCGCGCCCTGCAAGGCGAGGTGTTGGGCGGCACGCAATTGAAATGGCAGGTGCTGGTGATCCAGCCCGTGAAGAACGCCCATGAATTCCACGGCAAGCTGGAGATGACCATCGGCGGCACCTTGAATGGCAAGCCCTGGCTGATGCAGTTGCCCGGCGGGGCGCAGCCGCTGCAATTCCGCCAGTACCGGCGCATCGAAGGAATGGTCGACTTGCCGCCCCAGGCCGTGGTAAAAAACGTTTCCGCCAAAGTAGTGGAAGGAACGGCCACCCGCGCCGTCCAGAGCATCAAGCTGTAGCCAGGCAGCGAACCCGAGGAGCAGACACCCATGTTCGGCAAGAAGGCGCAACCCCCCATCAAGAGCCTGATCGCGCAGGGCAGCCGCATCGAAGGCAACCTGAAATTCACCGAGGGCCTGCGCGTCGACGGCGAAGTGTTCGGCGATATCCGCGCCAATCCCGAGCAGCCCAGCATCCTGGTGATTTCGCAGGCGGCCGTGGTCCAGGGCGAGGTCCATGCCGACCACGTGATCATCAACGGCACGGTGCGCGGACCGGTGAACGCCAAGGAATTGCTGGAACTGCAGCCAAAAGCCCGGATCGAAGGGGATGTCTGCTACAAAGCCCTTGAAATGCACCAGGGCGCCATCATCTCGGGGCTGTTGCGCCCGCTGCTGCCGGCCGACGAAAAGCCCTTACTCAAGCTGGCGGCAAAGAACAACTGAGCTGCAATTCCCCTGCGATTGCAGTAGTATTTGTCTCGACGAGCCATACCGGAGTGCTTATGAGCGTAGTTGCTGAGAACATCGACACTGAAATGCCCGCACCGTTGATCTTCACGGACAGCGCGGCCGCGAAGGTGGCCGACCTGATTGCCGAAGAAGGAAATCCCGATCTGAAGCTGCGCGTGTTCGTGCAGGGCGGCGGCTGCTCCGGCTTCCAGTACGGCTTTACCTTCGACGAAGTCACCAACGACGACGACACCGTCATGACCAAGAACGGCGTCTCCCTGCTGATCGACGCGATGAGCTACCAGTACCTGGTGGGCGCCGAGATCGACTACAAGGAAGACCTGCAAGGCGCCCAGTTCGTGATCAAGAACCCGAACGCGGGCAGTACCTGCGGCTGCGGCTCCAGCTTCTCGGCCTGACGGTCCCGCTGCCCCCGGATCGTAGTCCGGGGCAGGCTCCTAGGCCGGATAAACACAACCCAGCACACGGGCGCCTTTGGCGCCCGTGATGCTTTGCAGTTGCAGCTTTTCGCGCCGCACTGCCCGGCGCGCCAGCCAGGCAAAAGCCATCGCCTCCACCTGCAGCGGGGGCAGTCCCCAGTCGGCGCTGGAAGTTACCTGCACCTGCGGCAACAAGGCTTGCAGGCGGCGCATCAGATGCGTGTTGAACACACCGCCGCCGCACCCGATCAGCCGGCGCAGCCCGGGCTCGTGACTGAGCAGGGCGGCGCTGCAGCCCCGTGCCGTGAGTTCGGCCAGGGTTGCCTGGACGTCGGCAGGCGCGGCTCCGCCGAACGCCTGCAGATGCTGCTGCAGCCAAGCCGGATTGAACAGGTCGCGCCCGGTGCTCTTGGGCGGAGCCTCGCCAAAGTACGGCTCGGCGAGCAAGGACTCCAGCAACGCCGGCAACGGGCTGCCGGTTGCGGCCCAGGCGCCCTCGGCGTCGAACGTCCGGCCGGTGTGCTGCGCGCACCACGCATCCATCAGGCAATTGCCGGGACCGCAGTCGAATCCCAGCATCGACCCGTCGGCGCGCAGCAACGTGAGGTTGGCGATGCCGCCGATGTTGAGCACCCCAACCGATTCGCCGGGCCGCCCGAAGATGCCCTGGTGAAAGAACGGCGCCAGCGGCGCCCCTTGACCGCCCGCCGCGACATCCCGGCTGCGAAAGTCGGCCACCACGTCGATGCCGGTGAGTTCGGCGAGCAAGGCCGGCTGGCACAGCTGCAGGGTATAGCCGGTTCCGTCGAATTGCTGCGGCCGGTGCCGCACTGTCTGGCCGTGGGCCCCGATCGCCTGGACGGCGCCGCTGGAGACCCGGGCACCGGCCAGCAGGTCGTCCACTACCCTTGCGTAGACCCGCACCAGCGAGTTGCCGGCCAGCGCCGCACGATGCAGCTCGTCGGGGCCGGAGGTGTTCAGCCGCAGCAACTCGGCTCGCAGTTCGGCCGGAAACGGCGCGCTGGCGTGCTCGATCACCAGCGGCGACGCGGGGGAGAAGTCAGCGAGGACGCCGTCCACCCCGTCCAGCGAGGTTCCGGACATGAGTCCGATGTAAAGATCAGGCATGCGGCAATGTTAGCGGGCCTGCCGCGCGAACACGCTGCCCGCGGCAGGACCTCAGTCGGCGCTGGCCACCGCGCTGCCGGACGTTGCCGCAGCGAGCTGCGAGCGCATCGAACGGGCGAGCCGCTCGAAATCCGGCCGGGCGGACGCGGAAATCGGCACGGCGCCGCTGCGGCTCCTGGCGATCTCCAGCGGGTCGCGGTATACACCGTTCACCCGGAACTCGAAGTGCAGGTGCGGACCGGTGGCCCAGCCGGTCATCCCGACGGCGCCGACGCTCTGGCCCTGGTTCACGCTTCGGCCGGGCCGCACATCGATGCGGCTCAGGTGCGCGTACAAGGTTTCGTCGGTGTTGTTGTGCCTCACGATGACGACGTTGCCGAAGCCGTTCTGTTCGCCGGCGAACACGACCACGCCATCGCCGACGCTGCGAACCGGCGTGCCGGTTTCGGCCGCATAGTCGGTGCCCCGGTGCGCCTTCCAGCGGTGCAGGATCGGATGAAAGCGCATCGCGAAGCCGCTGGTCACGCGGGAAAACTCCATCGGCGACGCGAGGTATGACGTGTCCAGGCTCTTGCCGTCGGGCGTGTAGTAGGCGCCCTTGTTCCCGGATTCCTGGAACCACACCGCCTGGTGCAACTGGCCGTTGTTCACGAACTCGACCGAGAGCACCCGGCCGGTCCGGATCGCTTCGCCATCGGCCTCCAGCGCCTCATAGACCACGCTGAGACGGTCGCCGCTGCGCAGCGCACGGTGAAAGTCGATGTCGCCGGAGAAAATCTGGATGATCTGGCTCACTACCGCATCGGGAATGCGCGCCTCGTCGGCCGCGGCGAACAGCGAGCTGCGGATGGTGGCGCTGCTCATCCGGGTGGCGGGCACCAGCGGCGCCGTTTCGACGCGCGAAGCGAATCCGCCCCCGGGTGTGTGCTCGACGACCAGGCGCTTGAACGTGCCATCGTCTTCCGGAGCCCAGCGCGCACTGAGCTTGCCCAGGGTGTGGACCTCGGTGGCCTCTACCGTGATAGTGCGGCCGCTGCGGCCCAACATCTGGGCGCGGAACGTCGGGTCGCTGCGCAAATAGGCCGCGGCTGGCGCATCGTCCACGCCAAGCCGCGCGAGCAGCGCCTCCACCGTGTCGCTGGCCCGGGTGACATCGGTGCGAAACAGCTTGAGGCTGTTCACGTCGAGCTGCCTGACCTGCTGTTGCAGCGGCAGTGTCTGGACGGCTTCCAGTACCTGGCGAACCGGCAAACTGGACGGATCGGGGCCGAGCGAAGCGACGGCGAACGCGCCGCCGCCACCACCGAGCAGGAGCGCGGCGATCAGGGCTGTGATGTGTTTGGGGTGGTGTTCCAGCGCATGGACTGCGCGCGAAAAGAGATGTTCGCCGGCGGCGGTCAAACCGTACTTCAATGGATGAGTCCTTACACAGGCAAACTAATCGGGTCCTACAGGCCTCGCGGTTCCCTGCCTTTGCAGGCAGCAGCAACCGGGAGCGGGGATAAATGCCGGAACTAGAATCGGCATTCGAGAAAAGCTGGCGCCAGTATAGCCACCCGACTCAAGCCCAGCTAGAAAAAACCTTTATGAATCAAGCCGTTGTTACAAAATTTCAAGTCACGGACGGGGTGCGCGAAGCGCTCGCGGTCACCTTGCGTGGCGCCCAGGAGCTGATTCCCGAGGAGGACTGGGTGCAAAAGCTCGCGAAATCGGAAGCTACCCAGGTTCCGCTTCGGATCAAGCTGGGGCTCGATCCCACGGCGCCCGACATCCACGTCGGGCATACGGTGGTGCTCAACAAGATGAGGCAGTTGCAGGACCTCGGGCACAACGTCATCTTCCTGATCGGCGATTTCACTTCGATGATCGGCGACCCGTCGGGGCGCAATACCACCCGCCCGCCGCTGACCGCGGAGCAGATCAAGGCCAACGCGGAGACCTACTACAAGCAGGCCAGCCTGGTGCTGGATCCGCAGAAGACCGAGATCCGCTACAACAGCGAATGGAGCGATCCGCTGGGCGCGCGCGGCATGATCCAGCTCGCCGCGAAGTACACCGTGGCCCGCATGATGGAGCGCAACGACTTCCACGAGCGGTTCAAGGCGGGCAGCTCGATCAGCGTCCATGAATTCCTTTACCCCCTGATGCAGGGGTATGACTCGGTGGCGCTGAAGAGCGACCTCGAGCTGGGCGGCACGGACCAGAAGTTCAACCTGCTGATGGGCCGGCACCTGCAGCAGGAATACGGCCAGGAGCCGCAGTGCATCCTCACCATGCCGCTGCTCGAAGGGCTGGACGGCGTCGAGAAGATGTCCAAGAGCAAGAACAACTACATCGGCATCAACGAGGACGCCAACACCATGTTCGCCAAGGTGCTGTCGATCTCGGACGACCTGATGTGGCGCTGGTACACGCTGCTGAGCTTCCGGAGCGAAGCCGAGATCGCCAAGCTGAAAAGTGACGTTGCCGCCGGCCGCAATCCCAAGGATGCGAAGGTGATGCTGGCGATGGAAATCACGACCCGCTTTCACAGTACCCAGGCGGCGGACGCGGCGCAGCAGGATTTCGTCAATCGCAGCAAGGGCGGCGTGCCGGATGACATTGCGCAGGTGTCGCTGGGCGGCGCGCCCCTGGGGATCGCGCAGCTCCTCAAGCAAGCGGGCCTGGCGCCGTCGGCCAGCGAAGCCAACCGGCTGATCGACGGCGGCGGCGTGCGGGTCGACTCCGCCGTGATCAGCGACAAGGGCCTGAAGCTCGAGGCCGGCACCTATGTGCTGCAGATCGGCAAGCGCAAGTTCGCCCGGGTGACATTGGCCTGATCCGGCGAGCGGGCCCGGCTGCGGGCTATTTCGCGCCGGCGGCTTCCAGCAAGCGCACCATCGGCGGCAAGTCGCGCGAGCGCGCCAGCTGCAGCGGTGTATTCCCGGAGCGGTCCGCCAGTTGCAGATTGGCGCCGGCCTCGATCAGAGCCTTCAGCGTGGCCTGATGCCTGGGGCCGCCGTCACCCAGCACGATCGCTTCGATCACCGCCGTCCAGTGCAAGTTGTTCACATGGTCCAGCGGTGCACCCGCGGCGATGAGCTGGCGCACCACCCCCTCGTGTCCCAGGTGCGAAGCGGCGATCAGCGCCGTGCCGTCGTAGCGGCTGGTCACTTGTTTGGCGCTGGCGCCCAGCGCCAGCAGCACACGCAATGTTTCTTCGTCATCGGCCACGGCGGCAATCGTCACCGCGTCGTAGCGGTCGGACTCAAGCAGGCCGAGGCCGGCGCCGGCTCCCGCCAGGGCCCGCAGCGCTTCGCGCTGCCTGGCAAATGTCGCCACGTGCAGCGGCGTGCGGCCATGGGCATCGCGGGCGTCGAGGTCCGCCTTCGCCGCGGCCAGCTTGCGTATCTCCGCCACGTTGCCGCTGAACGCCGCGGCGTGCAGCCCCCGATAGGCGGCTGCTTCGGCGGCGCTTGGGGCCAACTGCGCGGCGGCCGGCGCCGGCGCCGTCAGCCCGGCCAAGAAGCCAAGCGCCAGTGCGGTCGCCGGCCGTGCGCCAAGAAACGAGTTGAACGTGGGCATGGGGCGGATTCTTGCATGGAGGATCCGCTGCCGCGCGTGCAGCACAATCACGCCATGAGCCTGTTCTCATCCGTGCGGAACGCCCCGCCCTCGCTGCTTTTGCGCCTTTCGATCGCGGTGGCCGTGATCACCATCGCGATGAAGACGCTGGCCTGGTGGATCACCGACTCGGTCGGCCTGCTGTCCGACGCGATGGAGTCGTTCGTCAACCTCGCCAGTGCGGCGTTTGCATTGCTGATGGTGACGATCGCACGCCGGCCGGCCGATGCCGACCATCCTTACGGCCATCACAAGGCGGAATATTTTTCGTCCGCATTCGAGGGCCTGATGATCATCGTGGCGGCGCTGGGCATCGTCTGGGCCGCGGTCCAGCGGCTGCTCGAACCGCAGCCGCTGGACCAGCTCGGGTGGGGCCTGACGCTGTCGGTCCTCAGCTCCGGATTCAACGCCGCG
>DATNBX010000230.1:0-20657 GCA_035571795.1 Ramlibacter sp. | reverse complement strand
CCGCCGCACTGCCCGCTGGACGAGGGCGATTCCTACAGCCGGCGCCGCCTTGCATCGTCGCTCCAGGCCGAAGGCATTGCGCTGCGCTCGCTCAACCTGCCGAGCCTGGATACCAACCTGGCCAGTCCGATGGCGCGCATGCGTGCGTATTCGGTCGGCGTGTTTCGTTCGGCGATCGACCTGGCGTCGGATCTCGGGATTGCCCGCCTGGTGGTGGTGCCCGGCCGGATGAATCCCCTGCTGCCGCCCGCGATGGCGCAGCGCGAAACCTGGATGCGCGAAAGTCTCGATGCCCTGATTCCGTACGCCGAAAGACGAGGGGTCGGCCTGGCACTGGAGAACGTGCCGTTCGCCTCCTTCCCGGATGCGCAGTCGCTCGGCCGCTTCGTCCGCAGCGTCGGCTCGCCGGCCGTGAGCGTCTGCTACGACGCGGCCAACGCGCACTTCATCGGCGAGTCGCCCGCTGAAGGACTGGCGATGTTGCGCGACCTCGTCACCATCGTTCATCTGTCCGACACCACCCGCAGCGCCTGGCGCCACGATGAAGTGGGCCGCGGCGACGTGCCGTTCGCGCAGACGCTGGCCGCGCTGGACGAGATCGGCTACGCCGGAACCTGCATGCTCGAAATCATCGACCCCGATCCCGAGGCGGCGATCCTGCGCAGCCACCGCGCACTGGCCGCGCTCGGCTTTCCGGCCTGCCCCGCGGAGGCCCTGGCATGAAGCGCGTGCTCGTTACCGGCGCCGCCGGCCTGCTCGGGCGCTTCGTCGTTGCCGAACTGCTGCGGCAAAAGATCGAGGTCCGCGGCTTCGACCGCCGCGCCGGCGCCGCCGACATCGAATGGCAGGTGGCCGACGTCACCGATCCGATAGCCGTGGCCCGGGCGGTGGAAGGCATGGACGCGGTGATGCACATCGCCGCCGTGCCCAACATCTGGTCGGGCGACGGCCAGGCCATCATGCGCGTGAACACGCTGGGCACCTACACGGTCTTCGATGCGGCCGAGCAAGCCGGCATCCGCCGGGTGGTGTTCTGCTCGAGCGACTCGGTGGCCGGCTACACCGTGCGCGAAGGCCGCATGCTGCCGCCAGGCTATGCCCCGCTGGACCTGGAACACCCGCTGCTCGCGACCGACCCGTACGCGATCAGCAAGATCCTGGGCGAGGACCTTTGCCGCGCTTACGCGTTGCGCGGCATGGACGTGGTGGCGTTGCGCACGGTATTCGTCGCCTATCCGGAAATGGCCGGCGAAATCGTCGCGCGCGCCAAGGACCCCGCCAACTACAAAGCGCCGGCCGTGGGCGGACCGTCGACGGCCGGTGGCGGCCCGCTGTACCACCACATCGACCCGCGCGACCTGGCCCGCGCTTTCTTCCTGGCGCTGCAACTGGACATGCCCCCGGGCAGCTTCGAGCGCTTCTACCTGTCGGCGCAGGTGACGCTGTCGCCCGAGCCGACACTGGAACGGCTGCGGCGCCTGCATGGGGACGCGGTCGAGATACGCCGGCCGGAGGTGTACGAGCGCCAGCCTTTCGCGCCGCTATATGACCTGACCCACGCCGCGCAGCGGCTGGGGTTCACTGCACAGATCGATCAACGCCACCTTCTCGCCGGCCTGCCCGGCTTCAGGACTTAATCACATGACCACTATCGTTCCCGATGACAAGGCATTCCGCTCGGCAGCCGCCGAAAAGAAAGCGGTGACGCGCAACCTGGCCGAGCTGCTCTGGATCCAGTATCCGGGCCACTTCGACCGGGCGCTGTCCAAGGCGATCGTCTCGCCCGAAACCGTGGGCAGCCGCTTCTTCGACCACCGCATCTCGTCCTACGAGCCGGGCGCGCACGTCGAGGCCCATGTGCACAAGGTGCAGGAGCAGATCTACCACGTGCTGAGCGGCGAGGGCGTGCTGTTCGTCGACGGCGAGCGCCGCCTGGTGCGCGCCAACGACGTGACCTTCATCCCGCCCGGGGTGGTGCACGAGTTCCATTGCACCGGCACCGAAGTGCTGGTGTTCCTGGTGATCACCAGCCCGCCCACCGACGAAGAACCGCAGCCGCGATGAAAAAAATCCTTGTGACCGGCGCCGGCGGATGGCTCGGCGCCGAGATCGTGCGCACATTGCTGGCCCGTGGCGACGCGGTGATTGCCGCCGACCTCGTGATCGGTCCGGCGCTGGCGAAGATCGCGGCCGGCAACGCCCGCGTTTCCACCGCAGTGGCAGACCTGGGCGAATGGCATCAGGTCGCGCGGCTGTTCGAACAGCATCGTCCGGACGCAGTCGTTCATGCGGCGGCGATTGTCGGGGTGATCAACGCAGCCGACATCCCCATCAAGGCGCTGCGTGTGAATGTCGAAGGCGCCATCAACCTGTTCGAGGCGATGCGGCTGTACAGCGTCAAGCGTGTCGTGCACATCAGCACCGAGGAAACCTATGGCGATTTCCAGACGCCGCTGATCGACGAGGAACATCCGCAAAAGCCGGTCAGCGTGTACGGCGTCACCAAGCTGGCGGTGGAGCACTACGGCCGCGTCTATTCGCGCGACCATGGGCTGGAATGCATCAACGTGCGCACCTGCTGGGTGTATGGCCCGGACCTGCCGCGCCTGCGCGTGCCACGCACCTTCATCGAGGCGGCGCTACGCGGCGAGCCGCATCATCTGGCCGAAGGCGGCGACCTCGCGGTCGACCAGGTGCACATCAGCGACACGGTTGCCGGCGCGCTGCTCGCACTGGACAAGCCGCAGCACCGCTACGACAGCTACAACATCGCGACTGGCCAGGCGCCCACGGTGGCTGACGTGGCCGAGATCGTGAACCGTGCCGTGCCGGGGGCGCGCATCACGGTGGCCAGCAGCGGCCCGTATGCCCACGGCGGCATCGTGCGCAGCGCCGTCAAGGGCGCGCTGGACATCAGCCGGGCCCGCGCCGAACTGGGCTACGAGCCGCAGTACGACATCCGCCGCGGCATCGAAGCCACCATCGAGGCGACGCGGGCGAGCTTCGCTGCTGCCGCGCGCCAACACTCCTAAGAAAAAAATGAAGCAATCCCCTCTTGCGATCGTCTTCGGCGGATCGCGCGGCATCGGCGCGGCCTGTGTGCAGGCGCTGGCACGCGACGGCTTCGACGTTGCCTTCACCTACGTCTCCAACGCCGGGCAGGCGCGCGAGATCGAAGCCCGCCCGCACGGCGAGCGTCGCGTGCGCGGCTACGCGGCCGACATTTGCGACGCCGCGGCGGTGGCACGCGTGTTCGCCGATGCGGCGCGCGACTTCGACCGTGCGCCGTCGGCGGTGGTCGCCAACGCCGGCATCAACGTGCTGCCTTCGCCCGTCGGCCAGTTCAAGACCGAGGACTTCCGCAAGCTGGTGGAAGTCAACGTCGTCGGCGCTTTCAATATCCTGCGCGAAGCCTCGCAGCGTGTGGCCGACGGCGGCGCGATCATCGCGCTCACGACCTCGCTGGTGCGCCACGCCGCACCCGGCATCGGCCCCTACAGCGCGACCAAGGCGGCGGTCGAATGCCTGGTGCGTTCGATGGCCAAGGAACTTTCGCCGCGCAAGGTGCGGGTGAATGCGGTGGCGCCGGGGCCGGTCGACACCGACCTCTTCAACGCGGGCAAGACCGACGAGGCCAAGCAGCGTTCGGCCGCGATGAGTCCTTTCAACCGCATCGGCGCGCCCGCCGAAATCGCGGAAGTGGTGAGCTTTCTCGCCTCGGACAAGGCGTCATGGATGCAGGGGCAGATCGTGCAGCCCAACGGCGGGTTGATCTAGGGCCCGAACAGGCCCTACGCGTTTCGTGCCCAAGGTTTCGAACAGCCTAAAGCTGCGCTTCAGCAGGTTGCGCTTTGCCGGCTTCGGGCGCGGCGGAAGCGGGCCGCTCCACGCCCTGCCAGGTGCCGCTGTCGACCAGCTGCTTGACGACCAGCTTGAGCTCGTCGCGCACCAGCGCGGCGCAGGGCGACAGTTTTTCGGGCGGCAGCGAATACAGGTAGTTCACCCGCTTCATGTCGGCGCCCGCGATGCGGAGGCACCGCCAGCGCTGGGGCGATGCACCGAGCGCGTGAACCGCAGCCATCGGCTTGATGGTCGCGCCCATGCCCTCTGCCACGGCGTGCATCAGCAGCGGCAAGGAGTCGATTTCCGCCACCGCGTCGACCGAGAGGTTCATGCGTTCGAATTCCACCGAGATCCGGCGCCGCAGGCCGTGGCCCGGGCTGGGCAGGATCAGGGGCAGCGCGATCACCTCGTGCAGCGTGAGTTCGCGGCGATGGCGGGCGACCAGCTTGCTTTCCTCGGGCAGGATGACGAACAGCTCCTCCTCCAGCAGCGGCTCGACGCTCAGTTCCGAAGCGGCGTTCTGGCTGAACAGCACCGCCAGGTCGAGCTGGCCGACGCGCGTCATCTGTTCGAGATGGCCGGACAGGCCTTCGATCACGTTCAACACGATGCCGGGGTACTTGGCGCGCAAATGCCGCATCAATGGCAGGCCCAGCTGGCAGACGGTGGTGGGCGCCAGTCCGAGTGCCACGCGGCCGCTGATCGTGGCGTGTTCCTGGCGCGCCACCGAAATCGCCTGATCGAGCTGGCGCAGCATGAACTTGGCGTGGTGGTAGAGCGCATCGCCGTTGTCGGTGACCGTCACGCCCTTGGACGAGCGCACCAGCAGCGGCTTGCCGACTTCGTCTTCGAGCCGGGTCATCTGCTGGCTGAGGGCCGGTTGCGCAATGAACAGCTGGCGTGAGGCCTTGGCGAGGCTGCCGCTTTCGACGATCTGGACGAAATACCTCAACTGGCGCATGTCCATGGGTCGCTGCTCCTGGTCTGTACTGCTTGAAGGGTGCTGCTCGATTCTATGCGCCCGGCGTCAAATGACGGGCACACTTGAGGGTTGGAGAGGAGAGCGATGATCGATGTCCTGGTGATCGGCGGCGGCAATGCGGCGCTGTGTGCCGCGTTGATGGCGCGCGAGGCCGGCGCCACCGTGCTGCTGCTGGAGGCCGCGCCGCGCGATTGGCGCGGCGGCAATTCCCAGCACACCCGCAACCTGCGCTGCATGCACGAGGCGCCGCAGGACGTGCTGGTCGATGCCTACCCCGAAGAGGAGTTCTGGCAGGACCTGCTCAAGGTCACCGGCGGCGCGACCGACGAGCGCCTCGCGCGGCTGGTGATCCGCGCGTCGTCGAATTGCCGCGACTGGATGCGCCGCCACGGCGTGCATTTCCAGCCGTCCCTGTCCGGCACGCTGCACCTGGCGCGCACCAACGCCTTCTTCATGGGCGGAGGCAAGGCGCTCGTCAACGCCTATTACCGAAGCGCCGAAGCGCTGGGCGTGCAGGTGCGCTACGACGCACCGGTTACCGGGCTCGAACTGGAGGGCGGCCGCTTCGTCGCCGCCCGGCTTGGCAACGGCGAGCGGCTGCAAGCCCGCGCCTGCGTGCTGGCGGCCGGTGGCTTCGAATCCAATCGCGAATGGCTGCGCGAGGCCTGGGGCCGCAATGAACGCGGCGAATGGCCGGCCGACAATTTCCTGATCCGCGGCACGCGCTTCAACCAGGGCGTGCTGCTCAAGGACATGATGGACGCCGGCGCCGACATCATCGGCGATCCATCGCAGTCGCACTGCGTGGCGATCGATGCCCGCGCGCCGCTGTACGACGGCGGCATCTGCACCCGGGTCGACTGCGTTTCGCTGGGCGTGATGGTCAATCGCGAGGCGGTGCGCTTCTACGACGAGGGCGAGGACTTCTGGCCCAAGCGCTACGCGATCTGGGGCCGCCTGGTGGCGCAGCAGCCGGGGCAGATCGGCTACTGCCTCATCGACAGCAAGGCCATCGGCCGCTTCATGCCGCCGGTGTTCCCGGGCGAGCACGCGCCCACGCTGCCCGAGCTGGCCCGGCGGCTGGGATTGCCCGAGGCGGCCTTCATGAAGACGCTGGGCGAATTCAACGCGGCCTGTGTTCCGGGCAGCTTCGACCACACCGTGCTGGACGACTGCCGCACGCAAGGGCTCGCGCCGGCCAAATCGCATTGGGCCCGTCCGATCGACACGCCGCCGTTCTTCGGCTATGCGCTGCGGCCCGGCATCACCTTCACCTACCTCGGCCTGAAGACCAACCAGCATGCCGCCGTGCACTTTGGCGGCGTGCCCAGCGTCAACCTGTTCGTGGCGGGGGAAATGATGGCGGGCAACGTGCTCGGGCAGGGCTACACCGCCGGGGTCGGCATGAGCATCGGCACGGCATTCGGCCGCATTGCGGGCAGCCAGGCTGCGGCGGCGGCCCTGAAGGAGAGGGCGCATGCAGCAGCTTGATGCGCTGGCGCGCGAAGCCGTGGCATTGGCGGATGCTCAGGCGCCGCTGTCCGCTGCGGAAGCCGAGGTCGACCGCCAGATGCAGGTCTGCAACGCCTGCCGGTACTGCGAAGGTTTTTGCGCCGTGTTTCCGGCGATGACCCGGCGCCTGTCGTTTGCCAAAGCGGACGTCCACTACCTGGCGAACCTGTGCCACAACTGCGGCGCCTGCCTGCACGCTTGCCAATACGCGCCGCCGCACGAGTTTGCGGTCAACGTGCCACGCGCGATGGCGGAGGTGCGGGTGCAGACCTACGCCGAATTCGCGTGGCCGCCGGCGCTCGGTGCGCTCTACCGGCGCAACGGAGCGACACTTGCGCTGGCGACCGGCTTGGGGCTCGCGCTGTTCCTGATGCTGGCCCTGGTGCTGCAGGGATCGCTGTTCGCTCAGCCGCCGGCCGGAAATTTCTATGCCGTGTTCCCGCACAACCTGATCGTGGCCCTGTTCGGCGCGGTGTTCGTCTTCGCGCTGGTGGCCCTGGCGATCGGCGCTAGCCGGTTCTGGCGGCAAGCGGCGCCGGGCCCGGCCAGCCGCGCGGCGGCCGCCGAGGCGACGTTCGATGCATTGCGGCTGAAGTACCTGGACGGCGGCCACGGCGAGGGCTGCAACGACGCCGACGATCGCTTCACCTTGTGGCGCCGGCGCTTTCACCATCTCACCTTCTACGGCTTCCTGCTGTGCTTCGCCGCCACCGGCGTAGCCACGCTCTACCACTATGTCCTGCGCTTGCCGGCGCCGTATCCGGTCACCGCCTTGCCGGTGCTGCTCGGCATCGCCGGCGGGCTGGGCCTGCTGGCCGGTCCGGCCGGCCTGCTGTGGCTCAATCTCGGCCGGCACCCGTTGCACGGCGATCCGGCGCAAGCGGCTATGGACCGCGGCTTCATCGCCCTGCTGCTGTTCAACAGCATCACCGGGCTGGCGCTGCTGGCGTGGCGCGACAGCGTCGCCATGCCTTTGCTGCTGGCGGTGCACCTTGGTTTCGTGATGGCATTGTTCGCCACGATGCCGTACGGCAAGTTTGCCCACGCCATCTACCGCGCCGCCGCCCTGTTGAAATGGGCGATCGAACGGCGCCAGCCCAGCACGCTGCGGCTGAAGGAAGATTGAGCGGGGCAACGAAAACCGTCATCATTCCTGCTTTCAACCGGAAGACCGTTCATGAAAATCGCTGTCCTGGGTGGGGGACATGGCTGCTATGCCGCGGCCGCCGACTTGTCGGAGGCAGGCCATGAAGTGCGGCTGTGGCGCCGCGACGCCGCCGCACTGGCTCCCGTGGTGGAGACCGGCTTGATCGTGCTGAAGGACGCCGACGGCGCGCGCGAGGTCCGCATCGCGCTCGCCAGCGGCGACATCGGCAAGGTGCTGGTCGACGCCGCGCTGATCCTCATCCCCAGCCCCGCCACGGCGCAGGCCGACATCGCCCGCGCAATGGCGCCGCACCTGGCCAGCGGGCAGGTCGTGTTCCTGGCGCCCGGCACTTTCGGCAGCTATGTGATGGCGCGGATCGTGCGCGAGTCGGGCAATTCCGCGGACGTGCTCTGGGCCGAGACCGGCACCTTGCCCTACCTGGCGCGCAAGCACGGCGAGCGCGAAGTCAATGTGACGATCCGTGCCGTGCGGCTGCCCACCGGCGTCTATCCGGCGCGGCGCGAGAGCGAGGCGATCGCCGTGATCCGCCAGGCCTATCCCAGCGTGCATGGCTGCGGCGATGCGCTGTCGGGTGCCTTGATGAATGCCGGGCCCGTGATCCATCCGCCGCTGATGGTGATGAACGCGGCGCCGCTGCAGCACTTCGAGCGCTGGGACATCCACAACGAGGGCACGCAGCCTTCAGTGCGCGCCGTGACCGACCGGCTCGACCAGGAGCGCATCGCGGTGCGCGAAGCGGTGGGCTACCCCGGCCCGCACTACCCGCTGTCGGACCACTACAACAACGACCGGTGGATGTATGGCGACGCCCACAAGAAGCTGGTCAAGTCGGGCGACTGGCGCGAGGCCATCGACCTGCACACGCACCGCTACATCACGGAAGACACCGAACTCGGTCTGGCGTTCCTGGCATCGGTGGCGCGTTTCAGCGGCACCGATGCGCCCATCGCCAACGGCCTGCTGGCCATCGTCGGCGGCTTTCTGGGACGCGACCTCCAGCGCGGCCCGCGCACGCTGGAAGGGCTGGGGCTGGCGCGGCTGGGCCGCGAGGCGCTGCTCGCGCACCTGCGCGAAGGGTTCTGACGATGGCCCGCTTTGCCGCTGTCGGGGCCGGCCGCATGGGGCGCGGCATCGCCATCGCGTTCGCCTACGCCGGCCACCGCATTGCGCTGGTGGACCTGCGCCGCCGCTCGCTTGCCGAGTGGCAGCGCCTGTGCGATGAAGCGCTCGCCGAGATTCGCGCCAGCCTCGGCGCCCTGGCACAGCTCGGTGCGATCGAGCCGACCCAAGTGGAGGACATCGCGGCGCGAGTGGAACTGGTGGACTCCGACGGCGCCCCGGCCGCGCTGGCGCAGGCCGAACTGGTGTTCGAAGCCGTACCGGAAACGATCGAGGCCAAGCGCGACGCATTCGAGCAGATCAACCGGCATTGCACCGACGACGCCATCGTGACCTCGACCACCAGCAGCATGCTGGTGACGCAGCTGGCGCAACTGGTGCGCCGGCCCGAGCGCTTCCTCAACATGCATTGGCTCAATCCGGCATACCTGATTCCGGTGGTCGAGCTCAGCACGCATCCGGGCACCGACCCCGCGGTGGTGGAACGCACGCGCCGGCTGATGGAGGGCATCGGCAAATTGCCGGTGGTGTGCGGGCCGACGCCCGGCTACATCGTGCCGCGGCTGCAGGCGCTGATCATGAACGAGGCGGCCCGCATGATCGAGGAGGGCGCCGCCACCGCCGAAGAAATCGACAAGGCCACGCGCTTCGGGCTGGGCCTGCGCTTCGCCGCCATCGGTGTGGTGGAGTTCATCGACTTCGGCGGGAGCGACATCCTGCATCACGCCAGCCGGGAGATGGCTGCGTCGCTGGACGCGAACCGCTACGCGGCACCGGCGATCGTGGGTCGCATGGTCGGCGAGGGCCATCTGGGCGTGAAGACCGGCAGCGGCTTTTACGACTACGCCGGCCGCGACTTGCCGGCCTACCGGCGCGACGTGCTGGCCCGCACGCTGGGCATGCTGCGCCACGCCGGCCTGTGGCGGGCGCCGGCGGCGGAAACGCAATCCGAATAACTTGCGGGACAGCTCTTCAGCTCTGTCCCCAACTGACCAGATGATCGAATCGAAGGATACGAGATGAGAGCCATGCGGGTTCATGCGCTGCGCGAAGCGCCGCGGCTGGACGAGATCGACACGCCGCGTCCCGCGCCCGGCCGCACCATCGTGGAAATGCAGGCCGCCACGGTGGGCCACATCGACCGTACCGTGTGGAGCGGCGCCTTCCTGCAGCATCCGCCGCTGCCGTACATCCCGGGCCTGGAAGCAGCAGGCATCGTGCGCTCCAGCGAGCGCTTTGCCGCCGGCCAGCGCGTGTGGCTGCGTGGCCGCGGGCTCGGCATCCGCAACAACGGCACCTGGTGCGAACTGATAGACGCGCCCGACGAGGCGGTCGAAAAGCTGCCCGATGGCATTGCGATGACGCTCGGCTCGGCGTTCTTCTCGCCCTGCACATCGGCGTGGGTCGCGCTGCACGATGTCGCCCGGCTGCAACAGGGCGAACGGTTGGTGGTCACCGGCGCCAGCGGTGCGGTGGGCTCCATCACGGTGCAGTTGGCGCTCGCCATGGGCGCGCGCGTGCACGCGGCCGTGCGCGATGCCGCGCAGGCGCAGCAACTGCCCGCCGGCGCGGATCCCGTGCTCGCAGATCACCTCGGCGGCGCGAATCTGGCGGGCGCGTTCGATGTGCTGATCGACACGGTCGGTGGTTCGCTGTTGGCGGCCGCGCTGCCATGCATTGCCGCGGGCGGCAGGGCGGTGCTGGTGGGCTACACCGCCGGGCAAGCCATCTCGCTGGACCTGCCGACATTCCTGCAACACGATGTTGCGTTGTTGCCGCTGAACATGATGCGGCGCGAGGCGGCGGGGCGGGCCGCGGTGCCCGAACTTCTCCAGCGCCTGGTCGACGGCCGGCTGCGGCTGGATGTCACGACATTCCCGCTGCACCAGGCCGGCGCGGCGCTCGGGTGGATCGCCCAGCGCGGCCATCGTGGCCGCGCCGTGCTGGTGCCTTCAGCGTGAAGGCAAACGACTTGAGACGGCGCGGCTACTGCACGCGGCCGCGCATCGATGCCGGGCTGCCGGGCAAGGGAACCAGCACCCCCGTGTTCACCACCGTGTCGCCATCGACACGCAGCACCGAGATGTTCTTGTCCACATAGTTGCCGACGTAGAGCCACTTGCCATCCGGACTGAACACGGCGCCCTCGGGAACACCGCCGACCGGCACATCACCGGTCTTGGTGACCTTCTTGCCGTCGACCTTCAGCGTCACCACGCTGCCGTTGCGGTGATAGAACCAGGCATTCTTCGCGCCGTCGGAGCCGCCCAGCAGGATCGCCACGGCCATCCTGCCGTTCGGGTTCATGGCGAACCCTTCGGGCGCATCGCCGATCACCACCTTGTCGATCACGCGCGGCGGATTGGCTTCGATGTCCACCACTGTCACAGTGTCGACATGGCCGTCGGAGCGCCCGCTGTTGCCGTTGTCGGGTGTCAGTACCAGCTTGCCGTCCATCGTCACGCCCAGGTTGTACGGCCACAGGCCGACCGAAACGTCGCGCTTGTCATAGGTCACCTTCTGGCCGTCGACGTTGAGGAACGACACCTTGTGGCCCGGGAACTTGGTGGCGATCGCGCGCTTGCCGTCCGGCGTGAAGACGACCGCCGATACCTGCTCGCCCATGGGCACCGAGTCGACCAGCTTGACCTGCTTGCCCTGGATCGACACCACGCTGATCGAGTTGTCGTTGCGGTTGGCAATGAGCGCAAGGTTGCCGGCGCGGTTGATCGAAAGCCCTGAAGGCTGCTTGCCCACCGCCACTGTGTCGATCAGCTTGGGCGGATTGGCGGTCAGGTCGATGACATACAGCTTGTTGTCGGGGACGGCTTTCCAGTTCGCGCCGTCCGCCGTCCAGTCCATCGAATTGGCCACGAGGCCGAGCGTCCCGTCGGGCGTGACGGCCAGGTTGGTCGGCGGACCGATGATGGTATTCATCAGCGGCAGGCTCGCCACGATTTTCGGATGGGCCGGGTCGGTCCCGATGTCGACGATCGCGACAACGTCCTTGCCGGGCGCAACATTATTCAAGGCGCCGTCGTCGGCGAACACGGCCTTGGTGTCGATGCCGACCAGCATGAGTTCAGGCTTGCCGGCAGCCGACGGTGCGGCCGTCGAGCAAGCCGAGAGGAGGGCTGTCGTCGCCGCGACAGCGGCCAGAAGTGACAAATAGTGGCGCACGTTGCGTCTCCTTCGCGACAGATGCCTCATGGCGGGAAAGTGAATGTAACCGCGTTCACGCCAACCTGCTGAGGCGCGACCTGTCCAGATCGGGAAAACCATAACGTAAGAGTACTTAGCAATCCGCAATACTGGGATGCAGCTGTTGAGCCAGGTATTCGGCTGCGCAAAACCCAGGGAGTGATGAAATGAAATCCAAGACAGGACTGATGAGTTTGTGCGCCGGTGCCGTGCTGGCGTGTTGCTGCAGCGCAGCCTCGGCGGCCGATGTGTTGTTCGGCCAGATCGCGTCACTCAGCAACCCGGCTTCCACCTCGAATGCCAAGGGGCTGATGACAGGCGCCCAGGCCTGCTTCGAGTCGATCAACGCCCGCGGCGGCATCAACGGCAACAAGCTCAAGCTCGACACCCGCGACGACGGCCTCAACGGGCCGAAGATGGTGGAGATCACCGCGGAGCTGGTCAAGGACCCGGCCATCGTCGGCCTGCTGAGCTTCCTCAATACCGCGGGCCTGACGGCGCTGGCCAAGCAGAACGCTTTTGGCACGGGCAAGATCGCTTTGATCGCGCCGCTGCAGGGCGACAAGACGATCGTCGAGGCCGAAAACGTGTTTCCGTTGCGCAGCGGCTACGGTGATGAACTGGAGGCGCTGCTCAAGGAGTCCAAGACCTGGGGCAAGGACACGGTCTCGATCGTGAACATGAACATCGCCTTCGGGCCGATCCTGGCCGAGGTCGCGCAGAAGCGCGCCACCGAACTGGGCCTCAAGGTCGTCTCGCGATCGGTGGTGAATTTCAGTCCCGATACCCAGCCCGGCACGATCCGCGAGGCGGTGGAGGCGGTCAACAAGGCGCAGCCCAAGGCCATCTTCGTCATCGCCGCCGGCACGCCCGCGCAGGAGTTCATCAAGGCGGTGCGCGCGACGCCGGCCGGTCTGGCGCAGATCTACGGCCTGTCGGTGCTGTTGCACGACGACGTGGTGAAGTCGGCGGGGGCCGCCAAGGCCCGCGGAATCGTCCTGAGCCAGGCCACGCCCTACCCGTTCGCGCCTACCCGCCCCGTGATCGGCGAATACCAGGCGGCCATGAAAGCCTACGCGCCGAAGGAGCCGCTGTCGTTTTCCAGCCTGGAGGGATTCCTGGGTGCGAAGATCGCCGCTGAGGCCGTGCGCCGGGCCGGGGCCAAGCCGGACCGCGAGCACGTGCTCGCCGCGCTCAAGAACCTGGGCGAATACAACCTGGGCGGGCTTTGGGTCAAGTACACGCCGCAAGCGCGCAAGGGTTGGGGCGGGGTCGACCTGACCATCATCAATTCCGAAGGCAACCTGCAGAAATAGGCCGCCTGAATAACGCCGCGCTGTTGCGGGCATCTCGACGCTGATGCCCGGCTGGCGCGCCACCGCGCGTCGAGCCAGCGCTTTCCGCGCCCCACTTGCGCTGGATCAAGAAAAAAGGCCCGCCGCCCGGGAGCTCCCGATTGACCTTACGAGCTCAATGTATACAGTGTGCGGTACGCAAACAAGGCGCACCAACGCGCCCACAAGGTAGTTCCTTTGCCACCCACACTGAAGCCGGTCAAGCGCCCGATGGCCCTGGGCGAGCTGGTCTATACCTCGCTGCAGTCGCACCTGAGAAGCGGTGCGATCGCGGCCGGCCAGCCGCTGCAGGAGGTGCAGCTCGCCGAGCTGCTGGGCGTGTCGCGCACGCCGGTGCGCGAGGCCATGCATCGCCTCGCCAGCGAGGGCCAGCTGCACGCGAACGGGCGCAGCTTCGTGGTGCCCGAGCTCAGCCTGGCCGACGTGGATTACATCTATGAAGTGCGCTTCCTGATCGAGCCGGCGGCGCTGCGCGGCATCGCGCCGGTCGCGGCCGACCCGGCCGTCCGGGCGCCGGTCGATGCGGCGCTGGCCGACGCCGTGGCCGCGCACAAAGCCAGCGACGCCGCCGCGTTTCGTGAGGCGGCCGCGCGTTTTCGCGCCGCCTGGCTGGCGCTGGTTCCCAATCCGCGCCTGGTGCGCGTGATCGAGCAGTACTCCGACCACATGCAGCACATCCGCGCCATGACGCTGGGCGATGCCAAGGTGCGCGCAATCGTTCTCAAGGGCCTCAAGCAGGTGGCCGCGGCGCTGGCCAAAGGCGATGGCGATGCCGCCGCCGCCGCCATGCACGAAAACCTGCACCAGGCCCGCAAGGCATTCATTTCCGCTGCTGGACTCACTCAATGAGGCTTGACCATGGACTACAAGGCTGAAATCCCCTACGGCGCCTACTGGAGCACGCCGTTCGCACGCTGGCAGGGCAGTTTTGCCAATTTGCACAGCGTCGAATTCGCGGCCCACGTGGCGCGGCGTGAACTGGAACGCCGCAAGATCGACCCGAAGGCGTTCGATTACGGCGTGCTTGGTTTCTCGGTGCCGCAGAAGCGCTCGTTCTACGGCCTGCCCTGGCTCACTGGCCTGATCGGCGCGAACAGCGTCGGCGGCCCGACGCTGATGCAGGCCTGCGCCACCGGCGTGCGCACGGTGCTGGCCGCCGCCCAGGAGATCGAGGTGGGCATGGCGGCGACCGCGCTGGTCCTCAATTGCGACCGCACCTCGAACGGCCCGCACCTGTATTACCCCAATCCGCGCGGCCCCGGAGGAACCGGCGCCGCCGAGGACTGGGTGATGGACAACTTCGGCTGCGACCCGCTGGGCGGCCACTCGATGCTGGCCACCGCCGAGAACGTCGTCAAGCGCCACGGCTTCACCACCGCGCAGCAGCATGAGGTGGTGCTGCGCCGCGAGCAGCAGTACCGCGAGTCGCTGGGCGACGGCGCGGCTTTCCTCAAGCGCTTCATGTCGCTGCCGTTCGAAGTGCCGGCACCCGGTTACAAGAAGGCCGCCGGCAAGCTCGAAGCCGACGAGGGCATCTCGCACTCGACCCCCGAGGGACTGGCGGCGCTCAAGCCGGTCACGCCCGGCGGCACGGTGACCTTCGGCGGCCAGACCCATCCGGCCGACGGCAACGCGGCGATCGTGCTCACCACCCGCGAGCGGGCGCGCGAACTCTCGACCAATCCGAAGATCCGGGTGCGGCTGCGCGGCTTCGGCCAGGCGCGCGCCGAACTCGCCTACATGCCGGAAGCGACGGTGCCGGCGGCGCAGCGCGCCCTGGCGCAGGCCGGCCTGCGCATCGACCAGATCGCGGCGATCAAGACGCACAACCCGTTTGCCGTGAACGACCTGCTGTTCGCGCGCGCCAACGGCATCGACTGGAACACGATGAACAACTTCGGTTGTTCGCTGGTCTGGGGCCATCCGCAGGCGCCCATGGGCACGCGCTCGATCATCGAGGTGATCGAGGAACTCGCGCTGCGCGGAGGCGGCTGCGGCCTGTTCACCGGCTGCGCGGCCGGCGACACCGCGATGGCGGTGGTGCTCGAAGTCACCGACGCCTGAGCCGGGGGCACGCCTTGGACCTGTCGAATTGGATCGAGCAGCAGGCGAGCCGCGCGCCGGCCAAGACGGCGCTGCGTTTCGAAGGCAGCGACATCGCCTATGCCGCGCTGGCCGGCCGGATCGGCCGGATCGCCTCGGCGCTGGCGGCGCACGACGTCCACCCCGGTGAGCGCATCGCGTGGCTGGGACTGAACAGCCCCGACATGCTGGCGGCGCTGTTCGCCTGCGCGCGCCTCGGCGCGACCTTCATGCCGCTGAACTGGCGGCTCGCCGCACCCGAACATCAGGCGATGCTGCGCGCCTGTCCGGCCTCGCTGCTGATCGCCGATGACGCCTTCGCCGCCAACAGCGCGGCCCAGCAGGTCGCCCCGTCCACGACCACCTGCGTCGCGCTCGGGCCGGCGGTGCCGGCCGGCTGGACCGGCTGGAACGATTTTCTCGAATGGGGCGCGGGGCGCACGGCCGCCGCCCGCCCGCAACCCGCCGATGCGCCCGTGCTGCTGTGCTATACGTCGGGCTCGACCGGCCGGCCCAAGGGCGCGCTATTGAGCCAGGCGGCACTCGCCTGCAACGCCGACAACAGCGTCGACATGCATGGCCTGGCGGCCGGCGACCGGGTGCTGACGACGCTGCCGCTGTTCCACGTCGGCGGGCTGAATATCCAGACCTTGCCGGCGCTGCGGGAAGGTTGCACGGTGACGCTGCATCCCAAGTTCGATCCCGACGCGACGTTCGACGCGATCGAACGCGACCGCATCACGCTCACCGTGCTGGTGCCGGCGCAGCTGGACGCGATGATGGCCCATCCGCGCTGGAACGAGGCCGACTTCTCCAGCCTGCGCATGATCAGCACCGGATCGACGCAGGTGCCGATGCGGATCATCCGCGCCGTGCATGCGCGCGGCGTGCCGCTGATTCAAGTCTGGGGTGCCACCGAAACGGCACCGATCGCGGCCTGCCTGCATGCCGACGAAGCCATGCGCAAGCCGGGTTCGACCGGTCGCGTGGCGCGGCACTGCGAATTGCGCATCGCCGGCGTCGCCGGTGAGGAACTTGCAGCGGGCACGCCGGGCGAAGTCTGGGTTCGCGGCGCCAACGTGATGAGCGGTTACTGGGACGATCCCGAGGCCAGCGCCAAGGCGCTGGCCGGCGGCTGGTTCCATTCGGGTGACCTGGGCCACCTGGATGGGGAAGGCTACCTGACGATCGACGGCCGGCTGAAGGACATGATCATCAGCGGCGGCGAGAACGTCAGCCCGGCCGAAGTCGAGGCGGTGCTGCTCGATTGCCCCGACATCGCCGAGGCGGCGGTGGTCGGACGCCCCGATCCGCGCTGGGGCGAGGTGGTCGTTGCCGTCGTCGTGCCGGCGCCGCAGGCGGCACTGGAGCGCGAGCGGGTGATGGCGCTCTTCGAAGGCCGGCTGGCCCGTTTCAAGCAGCCCAAGGACGTGGTCGTCGTCAGCGCGTTGCCGCGCACCGCGATCGGAAAAGTCAGCAAGGAAGATGTCCGCCAGCTGGTTGCCCGGCTGGCCGCGGCAGGAACCGCCCAAGAGGAGCGAATCGCATGACATTGAAGATCGGAATCGACGTGGGGGGCACCTTCACCGACTTCGTGGTCGCGCGCGACGGCGAGCCGCCGCGCATTCACAAGACCCTGTCCACGCCGGCCGACCCGTCGATCGCGGTGGTCGAGGGACTGTCACAGATCGCCGCGTCGCTGCAGCCGCCGCAGTCGCTGGCGCAGTTCGCGCGGTCGATCGGCACCATCGTGCACGGCACCACGGTGACGACCAACGCAACGCTGACTTCCACCGGCGCCAAGTGCGCGCTGCTCACCACCGAAGGCGTGCGTGATGCGCTGGAGATGCGCCGGGGCATCCGCGAGGAGCAGTACAACAACCGCTACACCAACGTGAAGCCGCTGGTGCCGCGCTCGCGCCGCGCCGGCATCGGCGGGCGGATCGACCGGGAAGGCCGCGAGATCGCGCCGCTCGATGTCGCCGGGGTGGAGCGGGCGCTGCAAGCCTGGCGCGCCGAAGGCGTGCAGGCGGTGGCGGTGTGCTTCATGAACTCGTTCGCCAATCCGGCGCACGAGCAGACGGCGGCCCAGATGGTGCGCAAGGCGCTGCCCGACGCCTACCTGTCGGTGTCGACCGAGGTGCTGCCGTCGATCCGTTTCTACGAGCGCGTCAGCACCACAGCGCTGAACGCCTATGTCGGGCCCAAGCTCGAGCACTACCTGGAGCAGCTGGTGGATCGGCTGGCAGGCGCCGGCTTTTCCGGCCTGCTGCTGATCATGCAATCCAACGGCGGCGTCATTTCGCCGCAGGCCGCGCGCGAGAAGGCGGCGCTGACGCTGCTGTCGGGACCGGCCGGCGGGCCGGGCGCGGGCCTGTTCTACGTCGGTGCGCACGGCCAGGACCGCTGCATCACCACCGACATGGGCGGCACCAGTTTCGAGGCCTCGGTCGCCGTCGGCGCGCCGATGGTCAAGAACGACGGCGATATCGCGCGGCACCGTATCGCGCTGCCGATGCTTGACATCCATACCATCGGCGCGGGCGGCGGCTCGATCGGCTGGCTCGACCAGGGTGGCCTGCTGCGCATGGGCCCGCAAAGCGCCGGCGCCGATCCCGGGCCGGCCTGCTACGGGCGCGGCGGCCAGCTGCCGACCACCACCGACGCGAACGTCGTGCTCGGCTACCTCGATCCGGAATTCTTCGCCGGCGGGCAGATGCGCCTGGACGTCGCGGCCGCGCGGCGCGCCATCGAAACGCATATCGCCAGGCCGATGGGCCTGACCGTCGAGCAGGCCGCGGCCGGCATGTACCGCGTCGCCTGCAACAACATGGCACAGGGCGTGCGCGAAGTGACGATCAAGCGCGGCTTCGACCCGCGCGAATTCCCGCTGATCCCCGGCGGCGGAGCCGGGCCGATCCACGGGTGTCTCATCTGCAGCGAACTGGAGATCCCGCTGCAGATCGTGCCGCGCGAAGCTTCGGTGCTGTGCGCGTTCGGCATGCTGATGTGCGAGCTGCGGCACGACTACGTGCGCACCTTCGTTTCGCGGCTGGAAGGCGTGGACTGGTCGCGGCTGGCGGCGCTGGTCGAAACCATGTCGGCCGACGGCGCGCGGGCGCTGGCCGAGGAACGCATCCCGAGCGCGCGCCGCCGCGTCGAACTGCGGCTGGATTGCCGCTACGTCAAGCAGTACCACGAGGTTTCGGTGCCGGTGCTGCTCGGCGCGATCGTGACGCACGACACCGCGGCCATCGCACGCGCCTTCCACGACGAGCACATGCGGCTGTACGGCTACTCGCTCGAGGCCGAGGGCTCGCCGATCGAGATCATCAACGTGCGGCTGCAGGCGATCGGCGCCACCGACCGGCCGGCCTACCGCAGCGAGCAGACCGGCGGCAGCGATGCCGAAGCGGCGCTGAAAGGCCGGCGCAGCGTCTATGTCGCCGAGCGCGACGCCTTTGGCGAAGTGCCGGTGTACGACGGCCACCGCATGCATTGCGGTCACCGCATCGAAGGGCCGGCGCTGATCGAGCAGCAGACCACGGCGATCGTCGTCAGCGACGGCTACGACTGCGTCGTCGACGCGCTCGGCTCGTTCGTTCTTTACGCCAAAGGGCGCGAGGACCTGGTGGCCAGCGCCCTTAGAAGCGAGGAGATCGCGGCATGAAGATCGATCCCATCCTGCTGTCGGTGTACGCGCGCACCTTCAAGGCCATCACCGACGAGATGAGCATCTCGATGGAGCAGACCACGCGCTCGCCGATCCTGTGCGAGGCCAAGGACTACGTCACGGGCCTGTACGACGAGAACGGCTGCATGCTGGAGCAGACCGAGAACCTGCCGATCCTGGCGTTCTCGCTGGCGCCGGTGTGCAAGCACATCCGCAAGACTTTCGAGGGCGACATCCACGAAGGCGACGTCTTCTTCCACAACGACGTGTTCTCGCTGGGCAACCAGAACAACGACGTGGCGGTGTTCAAGCCGGTGTTCTGCGAAGGCGAGCTGGTCGGCTGGACGGCGGTCAAGGGCCACCAGGCCGACATCGGCGGGGCGGTGGCCGGCGGCTACAACCCGAACGCGGTAGAGGTCTGGCAGGAGGCGCTGCGCATTCCCGCCGTGAAGATCGTCGATCGCGGCAAATTGCGCCAGGACGTGTGGAACCTGATCTTCGCCAACGTGCGGCTGGACATCGTGCAGCACGACATGAAGGCCGAGATGGGCGCCTGCACCGTCGGCGAGCGGCGCCTGGTGGAACTGCTGAAGAAGTACGGCGTGGCGAGTTACCGTGCCCACAAGCAGGCGCTGTTCGACGCCACCCGCCGCATGATGGAAGCCGAGATCGCCAAGATCCCGAACGGCCGCTACAGCGGCGAAGGCCATGTCTTCTACGACGGCCGGCACGAGGGCAGCACCTTCACGATCCGGGTGGACATCGACGTGCAGGACAAGCGGATCAAGTTCGATTACTCGCGCACCGATGCGCAGACCAACGGCTTCGTCAACGGCACCTTCACCTCGAGCGCGTCGGCCACCATCCTGACCCTGCTGCAGATGGTCAATCCCGACATCCCGCACAACGAAGGCATGGTCGAGCCGATCGAGATCGTGATTCCCGAGGGCACCATCCTCAACGCCGCCTATCCCAAGGCGACCACCTTTGGCAACCACCTGTGCCCGCCCAATGCGGACGCGATCCAGCGCGCGCTGAGCCCGGTGCTGCCGGACCGCGTGACGGCCGGCTGGAACAACCTGCTGGCGTCGCTCACCACCGGCATCGATCCGCGCACCGGCGAGAAGTACGTCGACATCGGCTTCATGGGCCTGAAGGGCGGTTCGGGCGCGATGCGCGGCTGCGACGGCTACGATCACATCGGCATGATCGACGCGTCCGGCGGCGTGCTGGACCAGGACTACGAGATGTTCGAGCAGCAGACGCCGCATCGCCTCGTCAAGCACGAGCTGCTGCCCGATTCCGCGGGCGCCGGCCAATGGCGCGGCGGCCTTGGCGTCGAGACGATCTTCGAGATCGGCTCGGACGACACCCAACTGGTGACCTTCGGCGACGGCGATTTCGAAGGCGCCTTCGGCCTGGCCGGCGGCCAAGGCGCGGGGCTGAACTTCATCCGCCTCAAGTACCCCGACGGGCACGAGGTGGTGCCGAAGAACAAGGACCTGATCACCGGTGTGCCGCGCGGTACCGTCTATCACCAGGTCGCCAGCGGCGGCGGCGGCTGGGGCCTGCCGGCCCGGCGCGACCGCGCCGTGCTGGCCGAGGAAGTGCGCAACGGCGTGATCAGCCGCGAGGCCGCCATGCGCGACTACGGCATGAGCGCGGCGGAGCTTGACGCAGCATGAACTTCGATCTCACCGAAGACCAGCGCGCGATCCGCGA
>DATNBX010000229.1:0-7411 GCA_035571795.1 Ramlibacter sp. | reverse complement strand
ATTTCGGTGCTGCGCTGCTTCAGCGAGGAACAGCCGGCGCTGGGCTATGTCGACATCGCCCGGATGACCGGAATCCCGCGACCGACGGTGAATCGTCTGGTCGCGACGTTGCACGCCAATGGCATGCTCAAACCTGCGCTGGCTGCCGATCGTTTCATGCTTGGCCCCGGCGTGGTCACGCTCGCCCGGGTATTTTTGGCCAGCCTGGACGTGCGGGCGGTGGCCAGGCCGAAGATGCAAGCCATGGCTGAAGCGGTCGGGGCATCGGTCTATCTTGCGGTGCGCGACGGCATGGAAATGGTGCTGATCGAGGCCTGCCGGCCCCGCTCCTCGATCCTGTCGCCCCGGCTCGATGTCGGCTCGCGCGCACCGATCCCCAATTCCGCATTGGGCCGGGCCTACCTGTCGGCATTGCCCGACCCCGCGCGCACCCAGCTGGTCGATTCGCTGCGCCTGCTGCGCGGCCCGGAATGGGACCACATCGGGCCGGCTATGGAGCGCGCGGTCGACGAAGCGCACAGGCTGGGCTACTGCCTTTCGCTGGGCGAGTTCCATCACGAGATCAATTCAGTCTCGGTTCCCTTCGTCGGCCCCGGCGAAGAAATCATGGCGCTCAATTGCGGCGGCGCCGCCTACGTTTTCACCGAGCAGCGGCTGCGCGAGGAATTTGCCCCCCGCTTGCGCGGCATCGCCCAGGACATTGCGCGCGACATTGGCGGCCACGTGCCGCCGACACGCGCATAGAGAAACACGGACCTGCAAGTTCATGCAACTCACGGATCACGAAAAAGCCATGCTCGACGGCCGCGATGGGCCGGCCGTGCAGAAGGCGATGGACCTCCTGATGCGCTATGGCAAGGCGCTGGGCGCGCAGCGTCTGGTAGAGACGAACAATGTGTGCGCCACCATCACTGCGACCACACCGTTCCAGCGCGACTTCGCGCTTGCAGGCGGCGGTATGGACGCGGTGTTTTCCGAATTCAGCCTGGACAGCCAGCAGGTCGTGCAGGTCCCCAAGTTCAAGACCTTCACCAGTCATCTGCAGCTCGGGTTCGACCCCAATCAGCCGGAAAAAATGGGGCTGAGCGAAGAAATCGTGCGCTTCTATGACAAGAGCGAGCGCCATGTGGCCGGCCTGGGTGCGCACATCTTGAACACCTGCACCCCCTACCAGGTCGGCAACGTGCCGACTCGCGGCGAGCATTGCGCCTGGATGGAGTCGTCCGCGGTCGTTTATTGCAATTCGGTGCTTGGGGGGCGGACGAATACGGAGGGACGCGAGAGCTGCGGCGCCGCCATGCTGACCGGCCGCATCCCCGACTGGGGCTATCACCTGGACGCGCCGCGCCGCGCCACCCATGTGGTGGAACTGGACGTGGAAGTCGAGTCGGTCCAGGACTGGGGCCTGCTGGGCTACTACATCGGCGACCTGGTGCAGGAGCGCGTTCCGGTGGTGTACAGCCGGCGTGGCATCGGCCGTGTGCCAAACCTGCCGCGCCTGAAGCACTTCGGCGCCGCCGCTTCATCTTCCGGCGGAGTGGAGATGTACCACATCGTCGGCGTGACCCCGGAGGCGTTCACGCTGGAGCAGGCGCTGGGCGGCAACAGGCCCGTCGAGGTGTTCCACTACGGCGAGGCACAACGGCGCGCCACCTACGAAAAGATCAATGCGACAGGCAAGGACGCCGAGATCCAGTACGTGATGCTGGGCTGCCCGCACTACACGATCGAGCAGATCCGGGAAGCCGCCGAGCTGATCGAAGGTCGCAAGGTCCACCAGAACTGCGAGCTGTGGATCTTCACGCCGCGGGCGATCAAGTCGGTGGCCGACCGCAACGGCTATACGAAGATCATCGAGGACGCGGGCGGCATCCTGATGACCGACAGTTGCTCGGCCATGAGCCGTGCCGTTCCCAAAGGCACCCGGACCGTGGCGCTCGATTCGGCCAAGCAGGCCCACTACCTGCCGGCCATCCTGGGCGTGCAGGCCTGGTTCGGCACCACGGCGCAATGCATCGATGCGGCCTGCACCGGACGTTGGAACGGAGGTTACGCATGAGCGAATCGGCGACGCAGCAGTGTGTCGCGGGCATGGACAGCGTCATCGTCATCCACGGGCGCAAGGTCGTGCCCGGGGTCGCCGAAGGTGAAGCGCTGGTCACGCGCGACCGCATCTCGGGCTGGGGCGGCATCGACTCGCGCACCGGCACGATCGTCGAAACGCGGCACGAGTTGCGCGGCCAGAGTTTCGCGGGCAAAGTGCTGGTGTTTCCGGGCGCCAAGGGTTCTTCCGGCTGGTCCGCCGCGTTCCACCTGGCGCGCCTGATGAACGTGGCCCCGGCGGCTTTCCTGTTCAACGAGATGACCACCAAGATCGCGCTCGGCGCGGTGGTGAGCCATGCGCCGTCGATGACGGACTTCGATCGCGATCCGCTCGAATGCATAGCGACCGGGGACTGGGTCAAGGTCGATGCCGACCGCGGCGTGGTGGAGATCACCAAGCGCGGCCAGTGCGCCGGGTAGCCACCTCGCCAGAACAGGAAACCAGCATGCGAGCGCTCCAGCCAATCGTGCACATAGGGACGGCGGCCATGCTGGCCCTGTCGGCCGGCCTGTTCGGTGCCGCACCGGCAGCGGCGCAGGCGCAGACTTTCCCCAACCATGTAGTGCGGCTGATCGTCCCGTTCCCGCCCGGCGGCGCCACCGACGCGCTGGCGCGCAACATGGCCGAGAGGCTGGCCGAGCGCTGGAAGCAACCGGTCGTCATCGAGAACAAGCCCGGCGCCAACACCACTATCGGCACCGACGCGGTCGCGAAGTCGCCACCCGACGGCCACACGGTGGGAATAGTCACCGGCTCGCACGTGATCAATCCGCTCCTGAGCAGCAAGCTCCCGTACGACACACTGAAGGACCTGACCGGCGTGATGCTGCTCACGCGCTTCCACATGGCGCTGTATGCGCACCCGTCGTTTCCCGCGAGCAATCCGGCGGAATTGATCGAGCTGGCCAGGAAAGAGCCGGGCCGCGTTTCCTACGGCTCGGCCACGACCCAGTCCTACCTGGGAATGGAACTGCTCAATTCCATGGCCGGCACCAGGATGCAATACGTCGCGTACAAGGGCAGCTCGCAGGCGCTGACCGACCTGATCGGCGGTCATGTGCCTCTCATCATCGACCCGGTGCTGCAAAGCACGGTCGACCACGCAAAGCAGGGCAAGATCAAGATCATCGCCACCATGGGCGCGCATCCGTCGGAACTGACGCCGGGCGTGCCGATCATGGCGAGCGCAGTGCCGGGCTATGAATTCTCGGCCGCTTTCGGCCTCGTCGCCCGCGGCGGCACGCCGCCCGAACTGCTGCGCCGCATCCGCGATGACTTCGCGGCGGTGCTCAAGCTGCCCGACGTGGCCGAGCGCGTCAAGGCGATCGGGCAGGAATCGGTCGGCTCCACGCCGGAGGAATACAACGCCTACATCCAGGCCGAGATCAGGAAATGGGAACCGGTGGTCAAGTCCACCGGCGCCAAACTCAACTAAGTCAGGAACGCCTGTGACCACCCGAAAATTGCGCAGCAATTTCCCCCGCGGCTCCTACCTCTGGTCGGTGCGCAACGCCCACTGGCGCGCGCTGGGGATCCCCGAGGCGGACTGCGAGAAGCCGAAGATCGCCATCGTCAACAGCTCGTCGGAACTGGCGGCGTGCTTCAGCCATCTCGACGGGGTGGCCAAGGAGCTGAAGGAGGCGATCCGCGCGGCCGGGGCCGTGCCCTTCGAGATCCGCACCGCGGCGCCCAGCGATTTCATCACCGGGGCCGGAGCGCGGGGCGCCTACATGCTGGGTGCGCGCGACCTGGTGACCAACGACATCGAAGTCGCGGTCGAAGGCGCCCAGTTAGACGGGATGGTCTGCCTCACCTCCTGCGACAAGACGGTGCCCGGCCAGCTCATGGCCGCGGCGCGCCTGAACATTCCCACGATCATGGTGCCGTGCGGCTACCAGGCCAGCGGCGAATACAACGGCAGGCACGTCGATATCGAGGATGTTTTCATCGGAGCCATGCACGCCGTCGCTGGGAAGATGCCGGTCGAGGAACTCATCGGGATGAGCCGTGAAGCGATCCGCAGCCCGGGCGTTTGTTCGGGCATGGGAACCGCCAACTCGATGCACATCGTGTGCGAGGCGCTCGGCATGGCATTGCCCGGCAGCGCGCCGGTCGCCGCGAACAGCCCGAAGATGATGGCCGACTTGCGTGCCGCCGGCGTGCGGATCGTGCAGATGGTGTGGGATGACTTGAAGCCGCGCGACATCCTCACGCCCGGCGCTTTCGGCAATGCGGTTCGTTGCGTGCTGGCCATCGGCGGGTCGCTCAATTCGGTCAAGCACCTGCAGGCGGTGGCTGCCGAGGGCCAGTGCGGCGTGGATGTCTACGACCTGTTCGAGCAGCTCGGCCCCAGCACGCCGGTGCTCGCCGGCGTGCGGCCTATCGGCGAACACACCATCGAGCAATTCGAGGCCGCCGGCGGCTGCCGCGCCCTGATGAAGCAGCTCGAGCCGCTGCTGGATACTGCCGCGCGCACCGTCAGCGGCGGCACCGTGGCGGACAATCTGCGCCGCGTGGCCGTCGCCGATCAGGAAGTGATTCGTCCCATCGCCAGCCCGGTCGCGGCGCATCCGGCCATCGTGCTGTTGCGCGGGAACCTGGCGCCGGAATCGGGCCTGACCAAGCCGGGCATCGCTGAGCGCAAGGAGCGCCGCTTCACCGGTCCGGCGATCTGTTTCTGGACCAGCGACGAGGCTATCGCCGCGCTCAAGGACGGGCGCATCCGGCCCGGACACGTGGTGGTGATGCGCGGCGTCGGCGTCTGCGGCGGCCCGGCAATGGGCGGGGGCGCATCGCGGGTCGTGTTCGCGATCGACGGTGCAGGCCTGGGCGACCAGGTGGCGATGCTGACCGACGGACACCTTTCGGGCCTGGTGTGCAAAGGCCTCGTGGTGGCCGAGCTGTCGCCTGAAGCGGCGACCGGCGGACCGCTGGGCCTCGTGGAGGACGGCGACATGATCACGATCGACCTGGACACGCGCCGCGTCGATGCCGATCTGACGGACGCCCAGTGGGAAGCCCGCCGGGCGCAGTGGCGCGCGCCGGCCGTGGCGCATGACGTGGGCTGGTTGCAGCAATACCGGCGCACTGTGGGTCCGTTATCCGAGGGCGCGGTGCTGGTGCGCAGCGGGCCGGCGGACCCTGATTGAGAACTGGAGCAACCTGATGAACATCTTCAAACGCATCCTCGCGGTCGCCGCCTTTGCCCTGGTCCCGCTGGCCGCCGGCGCCCAGGCTTTCCCGACCAAGCCCGTCACCCTGATCGTTCCCAACGTGCCGGGAGGCGCTATCGACATCCTCGCGCGGCTGCTTGAAAGACAGCTGAGCGAGATGTGGAAGCAGCCGGTGCTCGTGGTCTACAAGGCCGGGGCGGGCACAGTCCTGGGTACCGACTTCGTGGCGAAATCGCCGCCGGACGGGCACACCATCGGACTGGTCGTCACTTCGCATGTGATCAATCCCAGCCTGCGCAAGAACATGCCGTTCGACACGCTCAAGGACCTTTCCGGAGTCGGCATGCTGGCGATTTCGCCGATCGTCATCACGGCAGCTCCGTCCTTGCCGGTGAAAAATCTGAGTGACCTGATCGCGCTGGCCAAGAGCAAGCCGGGCAAGCTGACCTATGCGTCGCCCGGCAGCGGCAGCTCGATGCACCTGGGCGGCGAACTGCTGAAGTCCACCGCCGGGATCGACGTCCTGCACGCGCCCTACAAAGGCTCCGGCGGCGCCTATCCCGACGTCTTTGCCGGCCGCGTGGACCTGCTGATCGATCCGCTTTTTTCATCGCTGCCGCACATCAAGTCGGGCAACCTCAAGCCGATCGCGATCATGAGCCCGACCCGCTCGTCGATCGCACCGGATGTGCCGACGGTGGCGGAAACCTTGCCGGGATTCAGCGTGCAAAGCGTCTTCGGCGCGGTCGTGCCGAGCGCAACGCCGCGCAGTGTCGTCAACAAGATCAGTGCCGACCTGGCGAAGGTCGTCCAGTCGCCCGATACCAAGGCGCGGATGGATCAGATCGGGCTGTCGCCGGTCGGCGACACACCGGAACAGTTCGACGCGTTCATTCGCGCCGAGATCGACAAATGGGCCAAGGTCGTCAAGGCTTCGGGCGCGACGGCCGACTGACCGGTCCCAGCCCCGCTTCGCGGATGATCTGCGCGAGCACGTCCTCGTTGCGGTGGCCCATCACGTGCACGCCGGCCACGCCCTCGATCTGCGCCAGTGCGCGGATGGTTTCGACGCACGCGCGCATGCCTTCGAGCCGTTGATCTTCCGCGGCGCCGATTCGCTCGAGCAGGCGCGCGGGAACGTGCACGCCCGGCACGTGCGCGGCCATCCACGCCAGCGCCTTGGCATTGCCCAGGGTGCCGACGCCGACGATCAGCTTGGCGCGGCGGTGCAGATCGCGCTCTCGCACCGCCCGCATGAAGTCTTCGAACATCTCGACGTCGAAGCAGAACTGCGTCTGGATGAAGCGGGCGCCGGCGACGATCTTCTTTTCCAGGTTGGCGACGCGATCACGGTAGGGCGGGACGAACGGATTGGCCGTGGCCCCGATGAACAGGTCGGGCGGTGTTTCCAGCTTTCGGCCCGACGCGAACTGGCCCTGGTCGCACATGCCGCGCGCGATGTGCAGCAGCGAGACCGCGTCCAGGTCGAACACCGGCTTGGCCTGCGGATGATCGCCCTGGCTGACGTCGTCGCCGGTCAGGCACAAGATGTTCTGCACACCCAGCGCCGCGGCACCGAGGATGTCGCCCTGGATGGCGATGCGGTTGCGGTCGCGACAAGTGATCTGGTACACGGCGGGATAGCCGTGGGCGACCAGGATGGCCGAAGCCGCCACGCTCGACATGTGGCAGTTGCCGCCGGCTCCGTCGGTCACGTTGATGGCGTCGACCAGGCCGCTGAAGCGCTCGGCGCGTTGCAACAGCGCCTGCGGGTCGGCCGAATCCGGCGGGCCGACTTCGACCGTGACCACGAACTCGCCTGAGCGGCAGGCGCGCTCGAAGGGCCCAAGCCGCGCCTGAGGCGTGACGCGCTCGCCCACCGGCGGCTGGAAGGCCGGTTCGGAATCGCCCTGGATCACGCGCATCCAGGTGGAACGGCCCGCGTTGCGGGTATCGATGGCGGCCAGCAGCGGCGTCGGATGGGCCTGGTGGTCGGCGGCGATGCGCTTGGTGCCCTCGGTGGCTTCGAGCCAGACGCAGCGCATCCGCGGGTCGACCTCGCAATTTCCGTCATCGCGCACGCCGCCACACGGTCCGTTGCGCATCTGCTTGGGGCAGTTCATCGGACACGCCA
>DATNBX010000228.1:0-4219 GCA_035571795.1 Ramlibacter sp. | reverse complement strand
CCCGATGTTGCGGCCCGCGCCGGTGACCAGGGCAACCTTGCCGTCGAGCGCTGCCGTGGTCATCACGTTCGCAGGCTCGACAGGTCGAGCAACTTGGCGGTGGGCAACATGCGCAGCGCGGCCAGCGCGTGGTCGGCTTGCGCGCGGGTCCAGCCGCCATAAGCGCAATTGGCGTGGTACTTGGCCAGCAGGTCGGCGCTGGACAGGGGCTCGTCCACCCCGCCTCGAAAGTGGTCCTGCCGCGCCTCCATCACGGCGCCACCGCGCAGCGTGACCTTGAGGTGGCCGGTGAAGCGGTTCGGGTAAGGATTGGCCGGATCGACCACATAGCGCACCCTGGACGCGAGGGCGCGAATGGCCGGGTCTTGCACGACCGGGTCTTCATATTCGGCCAACCCCGCGTCGCCCCGCAACAGGCCGACCGCGATCGCATAAGGGATGCTGAACTTCGCGGCATAGCCATTGGGCGGCGCATGCTTGGTTGCCAGCGGCTCCCACAGCCGGTGCACGATGCCCTCGGCCGTCTCGCATTCGATCGATTCGACCTGCTCGGGCCGCAGCCCCTGGGCCACCAGAGCGCGGGCGCAGTCGATGAACGGATGCGCCATGGTGCCGCATGCGTACGGCTTGAACGCGATGTCGGCGCAGAGCCAACGATCGCCCGCCCCATCGAGCATCGCGGAGAAATCGCCGTCCCGGGTGTTCGCGAAGGCGTGGAAGAAGCCGTGCTCGCCTTCCAGCACGGTGCGCGGACCCGTGAATCCGGCCTGCGCCATCCGGGCGGCGCGGTAGCCGGCCTGCGCGGCCCAGCCGGGGTGCATCCGCTTGGTCCAGGCGCCCTCCGCGAGGTACTCGATGATGCCGCTGGCCATGCTGCCGGCGATGCCCACTGCGCCCGCCCACTGCGCGGCCGGCAGGCGCAGTGCGCTGGCGACACCGGCCGCGGCGCCCAGTGCGCCGAACACCGCGGTCGGATGAAAGCCTGCCATGTGGACGCGCTTCGGTGCCACCAGGCACAGCCGGCACATCACCTCGCAGCCGACGGCGATTCCTGTCAACGCGGCGGCGCCCGGCAGCGAATGCTGCTCGGCCGCGGCCAGCACCGCCGGGACGATCACGGCGCCGGCGTGGATCGGCCCGCCTTCGAAGGTATCGTCGTAATCCTCGCCATGCGCGGCGGTGCCATTGCAAAGCGCGGCCGTTGCCGGGTTGAAGCTGCCGGCATGGCCGATCTGCGTGCACGGGCCCGGCTCGCCCGTTGCGCGCGCCACTGCCTGCACGTAGTCCGTGCCGCGCGCGGCCACGCAGATGCCCGTCAGGTCCATCAGCAACGCATCGCACATCTTGCGCACGCCGTCCGACACCGTGGGTTCGACGGCGAACACGGTGGCAAGTTGCTGCGAGACGGAGGCGCCGGGCGTTGCCATTAGTCTCCCGTGATCTTGTTGGCCTTGGCGACCGCCGTCCAGTGAGCGATTTCGGCTGCGATGTAGTCGCCGAACTGAGCGGGTGTCATGGGCATGACGTCGAGCGCTTCACCGGAGAGCCGCTGGCGGAAATCCGGCAGCGCCAGCATCTTGTTGATCTCCTCGTTGAGCATGCGGGTGATCGATGCGGGCAGCCCGGCCGGACCGACGATGCCGTACCAGGTCAGCCCCTCGAAGTGCTCGTAGCCCGCTTCCTTGAAGGTCGGCACCTCCGGCAGCAGCGGGTGGCGCCTGGAGCCGGTGACCGCTAGCGGCTTGACGGCCCCGCTGCGAACGTGCGGCAGTCCGGCGGCAAGCCCCGGGAAGATCGCCTGGACCTGGCCGCCCATCAGGTCGGTGAATGCATGGCCGATGCTGCGATAGGGAACCGACAGGCTGTCGAAGCCGGCGGCGTTCTTGAACTGCTCCATCACCAGGTGGTTGAGCGTTCCTTTGCCGGAGGTGCCGTAGTTGATCTTCTTGGGGTACTTGCGCGCATAGTCGACGAACTCGGCCAGCGTGTTGACCGGCAACGAGGGACTGATCACCAGCAGGTTGGGTGTGCCGCAGATCATCGCGATCGGGGTGAAGTCGCGCACGGCATCGTACGGGACCTTGCGCACCGCCGGGTTGGTTGCATGCGTGGCGACGTACCCGATCATCAGCGTGTAGCCGTCGGGCGCTGCCCGCGCCGCCGTCTGCGCGGCGATCGACCCGCCCGCTCCAGCCTGGTTGTCGATGACGAAGTTCTGGCCGAGGTCGCGCGACAGCTTTTCGGCGACGATGCGCGCGACCAGGTCCACGCCGCCGCCGGGAGCTTGCGGCGCAATGATCTTCACGGGCCGGCTCGGGTACGGCGCCTGCGCCCCTGCCGGCACGGCCAGTACGGACAGCAGGAAGAGCAGGAATGAGCGGCGCATGGGTGATCGCGGATGCCGGGGCCTTAGGCTGGCGCGAACAGATCAATCCGGTCGGTGATCATGCCGTCTGTTCCAAGCTGGATCAGCCGCTGCGCCGTCTGTTCATCGTCGACCTCGTAGCTCAGGCAGCGCAAGCCCGCGCTCCTGGCCTGCGTCAGGCTGCTGTGGTCCCACAGCGCGTGATGGCACACGACGGCCGCGCATCCGAGCGACAGCGCGGTATCCAACCATCCCGACCACAAGCTGTCCAGCAGCAACCCGCGCGGCAGATGCGGCGCCGCTGTCAGCGCGCCCTGCAGCGATTCCGGCTCGAATGCCGTTAGCAGGGGGGGGACGGCCGCGCCGGCCCACAGCCGCGCAGCCGCGCGAGCGACCGCTTCGCCCGTACGCTTCTCATGGCCGGGCGTGGGCTTGATCTCGATGTTCAACAAATGGCCGTTGCGCAGGCAAAAGCGGGCGACGTTCTCCAGGGTGGGCAAGGGCTCACCTGCATACGCCCGCGAATGCCAGCCGCCTGCGTCCAGCTGCGACAGCTCACTCCACGGATGGTCGCCGCCTACGGCGCTGCCGCCCGGCCCGAACACATCCAGCGCATTGGTGGTGCGTTGCAGATTGGCGTCGTGCATCAGGAAAATGACGCCGTCGGCCGAGAGCTTGGCGTCGCATTCGAACATGCGATAGCCATAGCGGGCGCCTAACCGGAATGCAGCCAACGTGTTTTCGGGCGCGAGCTTGCCGGCGCCGCGGTGGACGATCCAGCGGGGGTACGGCCAGGCTTGCATCAGTCGCATCTGTCAAGAACAGTGTGAACAGGCCCTAGATCCGCTTCTGGCTGGCCCCGTCGAACCAGTGCACGCGGTCTTCGCGCGGCATCACATGGATCGTCGAGTCCGGCGCCGGCACCGGGTCGCCTTCTCCGCTGCGCACGATCACCTGCTCGGTACCGATGCGTCCATAGATCAGCCGCTCGGCGCCGAGCAATTCGGTGGTCTCGACCCGCAGTTCCCACCCGCCGTTGCCGATGTCCAGGTGCTCGGGCCGCACGCCCATGATCGTGCGCGGCCGCCCGCCCGGCGCGTTCGCGAGCAGGTTCATCGGCGGCGAGCCGATGAAGCTGGCCACAAAGGTGGACGCCGGCCGGTGGTAGACCTCTTCGGGCGTGCCGAACTGCTCCATGATGCCCGCGTTCATCACGATCATCCGCTGCGCCAGCGTCATGGCTTCGACCTGGTCGTGCGTGACGAACAGCGCGGTGATGCCCAGCTCGCGGTGCAGTTTCTGGATCTCGATGCGGGTCTGCGCGCGCAGCTTGGCGTCCAGGTTGGACAGCGGTTCGTCGAACAGGAACACCTGCGGCTGGCGCACGATCGCCCGGCCCATCGCCACGCGCTGGCGCTGCCCGCCCGAGAGCTGGCGTGGCTTGCGCTCCAGCAGGTGGCCCAGTTCGAGGATGCCAGCAGCCTTGTCCACGCGCGTCTTGATCTCTTGAACCGGAACCTTCTTGATCTTCAGCCCGTAGGCCATGTTGTCGAACACGCTCATGTGCGGATACAGGGCGTAGTTCTGGAACACCATGGCGATGTCGCGTTCGGCCGGCTCGAGGTTGTTGACGACGCGGCCCCCGATGGAAATTTCGCCTTCGGTGATTTCCTCCAGCCCGGCCACCATCCGCAGCAGCGTGGACTTGCCGCAGCCGGAAGGACCGACGATGACGATGAACTCGCGGTCCGCGATCTCCGCGTCGACACCGTGGATGACCTGCAGTTCGTGCTTGCCCTTGCCGTAGCGCTTGACGACGTTCCGAAGTTGGATTGATGCCATTTCTAGTCAGTT